>CAZLKT010000006.1:17594-43020 GCA_964560205.1 uncultured Holosporaceae bacterium
AAATTCTTTATCGTGTAGCAAAAAACCAGCTTCTCACAAGTATCCAGCCGTACGGACTTTTTGTGACAAGCTATAACAAAGTATCTGTGACGGAAAATGTGGTGAACAGCCTCATCACCATCATCTTTTTTTATATAACGGGGTGGCTGCTCTTTGCCCTCGCCTATGGAGCCCTTGGATATTCTGTATCGGAAAGTTTTTTACTGAGCGGGGGGGTAATAACCAATTCTGGGCTTTTCTCTCACAGTGCACTCACAGATATGTCCCAGGAGCTTTGTGAAAAAACAAAGCTCCTCACCATGGTGGGAATGCTGTGTGGTCGTTTTGAGTTCTTAACGCTTTTTGGCGCACTCATGATTCCTTTTCAGAGGCCATAACCCTCCTAATCATGGTGAGGGAAACAAAGGCTCTGGTCATGGTTGAAAATCTTCTCGCGTATAGATCACCAGAATACCTCATGCTGATTATCTTGGGGGTTTCTCTTTCTGTCGATATTTCTATATTGAGGTGATACATTGTTTCTTTGTTGGGGTTCTCCTCCGTCTATCGCACTTTCCACGTTTGGATGTCCTTCTTGTATCCCCCATGGTCTTTCTCCTATTTCCCATGAATTTAATAGCTCATCTTGTGGGCTCCTTAATTGTTCCCTCATTACTTCTTCATTTTTTTGTTCTTGCTGTTTTATTTCTTCTTCACTTGGGGGCCAGATGTGTCTTCCTTCTATAACATTTTCCATTTCGGGCTGTTCGTGTATTTGTATTTGTCTTATCCCTGGATGTGCTCCTTGTATTCTATTTTTCATGTCTGGTTTTTCGTGTATCCTAAATGGTATTTCTATTTTTTGCCATGCACCTAATGGCTCCTTTTTTGAACTCTTTAATTGTTGCATCATTTTTTTTTTATTTTTGTTTTCTTGTCGTTTAATTTCTTCTTTAGTTGGATATTCGAAGCCATTTATCCATGCTGATATCCCTTGTCCAAATCTATGGCCCCTGCATGCGTATGCATTGTTATCTGTTAGGATAATTATGGCAAGAAGACATAAATATTTTTTATTCATTTTTTCTCCCTTTTTATTTACATTAAACATTATTAATCAAAAAATACAAAAACACAATATATTTTGTTGTATTTTAAATTTTTTTAATAATAAATGCATTTTAATAAAACTGCTATATTTCAAAAAGATATTTTTTAAATATTTTTTATTGTATAAAAAACATAATTTATATGCAGGGTGTGACAAAAAGACAAGGATCTTATGATGATGTGGTATGACCAACGTTTTGCTTTCGTGATACAGCTTGTTGTTTTTGCAATAGATGGTTTGTCTTGTCTCATCTTTTTGAAAGAGTTTTGCCCCCCCCCCTTCCTCATGAAAGGAAGGCAAAGGTAGGCAAAATAAAAAGCTTTTGTCTTTCTTGTTGATCTTTTGTATGGTAGGTATTTTTTTTACTATTCAATCGCTTTTATACTCAAACTTTTTGTATTGTGCGTAACTAATGCTAGGGGTATCTTGTCTTTTATCGTCCATACTATACCTGTATTCATATAATATTTCTGATGAATTATCTATAACAGATCTCTGAGAAGGTGTGTCGGATATATTGTCTTCTTGAATTTTTGTTTTATTGCTTATAGTACTAAGACTCCATTTCCTTTCTGTGGAATTTGATTGATTTTCATTGTCGCCTGGTAAGAAGTTGAAGTCGTTGTTTTCTTCTGTTTCATTTGTAATGCGAGGTGATTTTTCTTTTGAGAGTTCTCGTATGAGAAAAGGTGCATCATCCTTTTCGTGAAAAAGGATGCGAAATTCTTTTTTTATACGTTTGTCATGTTCTATTTTCCTGTTTTTTTTCTCCGCTTCTTTTTCTAACAACATGTTTTCTTTTCTTTTTTTCTTTTCTGCTTCCTTTTCTGCTTCCTTTTCTGCTTCCTTTTCTGCTTTCTTTTCTGCTTCCTTTTCTGCTTCCATTGCTTCATTTATTTCCTCTTCAGTGAGAGGTTCGATTCCAGTAATCCATCCATTAATCCATGCAGTTGTCCTTGATATGAGGTCTCCAGGTCCGCGGCCCCTGCATGCGTATGTATTGTTACCTGCCACGATAATGATGGCAAGAATACTGAAATATTTTTTGTTCATTTTTTTCTCCATTTTTATTTGTATTAGATATTATTAAAAAAAATACAAAGACACAAGATGTTTTTTGTATTTTATATTATTTTAATTATAGTTTGATTTGAATAAAATGCCAATATTTTAAAAAGATATTTTTTTAAATATTTTTTATTGTATAAAAAACATGATTTATATGAAATATGTGACAAAAAGACATGGATATTATGCTGGTGTGGTGTGATACACATTTTTTTGTGATACTTCTTGTTGTTTTTGTGGTAAATGATTTGTGCTATCTCATCCTTTTTTGAAAGATTTTTGCCCTCCCCTCCCATGGATTTTTAGGATGCTCGTGTATGTTTTCCCTTCGGGAGCGGCTTATGGAGAGAATGATGTCATCGGGTGTATGTGGAGAAGGTATTCCACTGTATGGAAGGTTTTTTGAGACTATTGTATGCGCACCACAGAGGGCTCTTGATGGGGAAGATTTTCAGAGATAAAACAGAAAAGCTCTTTGGACACCTCTTCTACTGTTTTAGAGCATAGGCCATCAATCACAAGGCGAAGAAAGGGTTCCGTTCCAGATGGACGAAGAATCACCCGCCCTCCACCACGTCTTTTTAACTTTTTTTCTGCATGAGCAACAAAGCATGTTATAGAATCCTGTTGAAGCCATAGTAGGAGGTGGTCCATATCTTGCACTGCAATGTTATGTGATTGTGTGGGCCATTGTGGAAAGAGAGGAAAGAGAGAGGAGTTTCCAGGATGGATTTTTTTATGGGTGAGCCAGTACCGTGCAACGGCAAGGCCTACTGCACAACCATCCCCAGAAAAAAGAAAGTTCTTTTGAATGATGTGTCCGCAGGGTTCTCCCCCAAGAGACCAGCCTCTTTTTTCCAATTCTTCCACAATGCAACGGTCTCCCACACCCACTCGTACGAAAGGCACACGAAGGGATTGGAGAAAATGATCAAGGCCAGGATTAGATAAAATAGTCCCCACTACGCCTTCTTTTTCTGAAAGTTGTTGGGCATGACGGCGAGCCAGCACAAGACATGCTAAAATTTGATCGCCATCTACAATATTGCCATGGGCATCCACCATAATAATGCGATCTCCATCTCCATCCACTGCAATACCTAGTTCCGCCTGAGATTCTAGAACCTTTTCTTGAAGCTGTCGAGGATAAACGGAGCCAACGCTTTCATTAATATTTTTTCCAGTGGGGTCAAGGCCAATTGTGCCCACCACGCGAGCCCCAGCTTGTTTCCATACCCGCTCTAAAAAATGACAGCATGCTCCATTGGCTCCATCCAATACCACAGGCATTTCCTCCAGATCTCCCCCCATGGAAACAAGAAAATTTTCGTATTGTGATGCAATATCTGAGGATGCTTGAGATGGTTCTGGTTGAGAGGATGGAGTCATGAAAAAAGGAGCGTCCAGTGCTTCCGTTGTCATCAGCTCATGGAAAAGAGAGAAAATTTTGTACTCTTCCGCAGGAGATAATTTTTTGCCTTCTGTATCCATAATTTTCAGCCCATTATATGGATATGGGTTGTGGGAAGCAGAGATCATAATCCCAAAGCATGGGGTGGAATTTTTTAAAAGAAAAGAGATGCCTGGGGTGGAAATAACACCCAGGAAATGTGGGATGATTCCTTCATTTTGTAATCCATGACACAAAGCATTCTCCAAAAACGTTCCGGATTCCCTTGTGTCTCTTCCCACAAAAATAGTGGGCGGCAAGGGAGAGTCTCTGTGGTGGGCCATTATATAACGTCCTAAGCTTTTTCCTAGAAAAAAAAAGTCCTGCTGGCGGAGGGGGAATTTTCCGTATATCCCTCGAATACCATCTGTTCCAAAAAAAAGATGTGTGTGTGTCATGCGGCTTTTCTATTGTAGGCCCATACTGTTGCAGGAGGAAAATTTCGAAAAACAAAAGCCACGCGGCGCTTGTTCAGGTGAAATGTGGATGAGGATATGCTGGAAAACAGGTTATACGTCATTTGCAAAAATGTGCCAGAAGGCTTGAGAATGCTTAAACACTGAGAAATGATTTGTTCGCCAATGGCTTTGGGAAGACTGATCATGGGGATGGCGGACACAATGACATTAATCTTTCCATGATATTCTTGGGGCAAAAGGGAGGAGAGATGACATGCATCCCCTACAATGACCTGTACCATGGGAAATTTTTCTTGTACATAGCGGCCGAGCTGTGGATCAATCTCAATGCAAATAAGACGCTGAGGGGGAACCCCTGCATCGAGAAGAGCCTCTGTAAAGCGCCCGGTGCCGGCTCCAATTTCTATGATGAAATCTTCTTCGCAGGTAAGTGCGAGGGCTTCCTTTGCCATGGCATGGGAAAGGGCTTTGGAACTCGGGAATACCGCTCCGAGTCGAAGAGGGTTTGCAAGCCATCGACGAAAGAAGATGGCCCATTCGCTTTTACACATTTTTCGGTAATCCCCTTTTTTGTGTGGGCCTTTTTTCAGCGACGGCATATATCCTCCACATAAAATTTTTAAGAGAGATTGTATAGAAAAAAAACCCATAAGGCAATTTTCTTTTGAGAGCAGCTTTTTAGTCTGATGTAGGATCAACGAGTTTCCCCTGTGCAAGCTCCTCATTCATTTGATGACGTACCTCTGGGTCACGAAAAACAATGTATGATGCAGTGAGGGCCATGAGGCAGGCGTTGCATAAGATGTTGATTTCTTTGAGACGTTTTTTGATACTTTCGGCTTCCTCTGGAATAACATGAATCAAGCATGCTTCTAAAGATATCTTTGCAACACAGAGATAATATGCCCTTTCCCATATGGAGCCAATGGCAGGATCGGTATTCATGGGCATAATAGCCCCTAAAAGATCAGCACAGGTCAACGGATGTGCCAGGGCCGGCATGGTTGTGGGGTCACGTCCCGATTCAAAGATGCCTGCTTTACATGCTTTCTCACAGGAGACCATTATCACAAGTCCGGTGAATGCCTTATGAAAAAAATTCATGAAATATCTCTTAAAATCAATATGATACCGTCATTGTATCATGGAAATTCTCTTAGTCCCAGGGGTTTTTCTGAGAAGCACACTGATGGGGAGAGGGCCGTATCGAACATCCGTGGCTAAGGAACAGACAATGCCGTAAGCCATCATAAATGTCCAGAGAGAGGAGCCCCCATACGATAAAAATGGTAAAGGAATGCCCACCACAGGGAAAAGCCCCATGACCATGGCAATGTTAAGGAACACATGAAAGAAAAGCAGAAGATTCACGCCTAGAACGACAAGTTGCCCAAAAAGATGCTGTACACGAAAGAAAATTCTGTATCCCATCCACAACAAAAGACCATAGAGAAAAAGTAAAAGAATGCCTCCCACGAGTCCCCATTCCTCCGAGAACGTGGTAAAAATAAAGTCAGTGTGATGTTCTGGAAGGAAAAGCAGACGGCTTTGTGTTCCCTGTGTGAACCCCTTTCCCCAAAGTTCTCCTGACCCCATGCTGATTTTTGATTGAAAGACATGATATCCCGCACCAAGGATGTCGGAATCAGGGGAGAAGAAAGTTATGATTCTTTTTTGCTGATATGGTCGTAATAATGACCAGAAAAAAGGTACAAAAGGTATGCCAATGCTGACAACACTTGCAAAGAACCATGCTGAAAGTCCCACACTCCACAATATGGTCACAAGCAGGAGAAAAAGGATTAATGCCGTGCCCAAATCTGGTTGAGCAAAAATAAGAACTAAAGCAGGGAGCGCTAAAAAACATGCTCCCCCATATTGTCGCCACGTGGAGGGATTTTTATGAAAAAATCGTGCTAAAGCAAAGAGGAAGAAGAGTTTGATCATTTCAGAGGGCTGTCCTATATGAAAAGATCCTATTTGGAGCCATCGTTGAGCGCCCATATGGGTTTGCCCCAGGAAAGCGACGACCACAAGGAGTACAATGCCACATAAATAGAGAAAATAGGCGCTTTTTTCATAGAGGGAGCTGGGGAGAAGGGCTGCTATGAAAAATCCCACATATCCCACAAGATATCGAAACACTTGTGGCTTGGCCCATTGCCACGATGCATTGCCCGCAGAATAGAGTGTTATCACACAAATACTATTCATGCAGAACAGTATTGCGAGAATGCTCCACGGAAACGTGGAAAATTTTTGTCGTATGTGAAAAAAGAACTTACCCCGCTCAATCATAAACAGAAAAAACAGTCCATCCACTTCTTAGAAGTCCTATATGCCATGAAATGTAAAAAAATGCCATGACTTTTCTCTTTTGTGTGAAAAAAAATAGTGCTACCATGAGGCAAAGCGTTTCTCTCCCTATCACATTGAAAAAAAACATATTCTTTCTTTCTCTTCTCATGGTTTTTATGGGTGGCGTTGTGGTCCATGGGGAGGAGGCCCCCAAACAGCACAAAGAGGAACACCAACAGAGAAAACCCCATGATGAGGACGAAAAATTCAATACTCCTTTGAAAAAGGATAACAGTGATTATGTAAAAATTGTTTCTGTAAAAGAGTTTGGGAAGAGTAACACTGGTACATTGTCCGGAAAACTTTTTCCATCTCTTTCTCCTCAAAAAGAGTCTATGGAGGATATCTTACGAAAAAGAAAAGCGAAAGATCGTGTGGACTTGGAGAGAGCTGCTCGGAGAGGTGGACGAGTTATCAAAAAGCAGGAGAGGAGTCAGCGCCTTACATGCAAAGATCTTTTGGGGGGATACCTTGCTCTTCCAGAGGATGCAGATGTGAATTCGGTGTGTCATGAATGTTACACGTATTGTCTTATGGAAATGGTGCTGCTTCAGGTGCTCCATGATAACAGCACACATGTCTTGGAAACAAAAATCTCAAAAGCTACTGAGAAACAGCTTGAGGAAAGTCTTGTGGTGATTCAGGCGCTGATTCCTGCATTGCTGTCCTCCTGTGTTGCAGCTTTTATTGCGTTCCGATATGAGGCAACAGGTATGCGTCAGCGTATTAATGAGCTTCAAAGGACAGTACAAAACTCCTGAAGATTTTTCTTTTCCTTTTTCTTTTTCATGATAGAATCGTGGATAAAAAATGTAGGCTGAAAGAAGGTGATGGCTGTGCAAAAGGTTCATAAGGCTCCCCTTGTGATTATTGGAGGAGGGCCTGCAGGGTATACGGCAGCACTCTATGCTGCAAGGGCTGCGTTGAATCCCATTCTTGTGCAAGGCCCAGAGCCAGGTGGGCAGCTTATGCTTACAACGGATGTGGAAAACTATCCGGGCTTTTCTTTGCCCATACAGGGGCCATGGCTTATGCAAGAAATGGCACAGCAGGCACGAAATTGTGGCGCAACTCTCATGGAGGATACCATTACTCGAGTGGATTTTCAGAAATCTCCCTTTTTATGTTATGGCGAGAAAGCGTCCTATGAGTCTGATGCGGTGATTATTTGCACGGGTGCCAAAGCAAAATGGCTGGGGTTGCCTCAAGAAGAATTTTTTCGGGGCCACGGGGTCTCCTCCTGTGCCGTGTGCGATGGCTTTTTTTTCCGACAAAAAAAAGTTTTGGTGGTGGGGGGAGGTAATACTGCGGTGGAAGAGGCACTTTTCCTTGCTCGACAATCTGATGTTACGCTCCTTCACCGTAGGGGAGAGCTGCGAGCGGAGAAAATTCTTCAAAAAAAACTTCTGGAGAATCCACGCATTACTGTTGTGTGGCATCATGTGTTAGAAGATATTGTTGGTACTGAAGACCCCAAAAAAGTCACCGGTGCTTTGGTGCGACATGTGGTCACTGGTGCTACGCAGATGCTTCCCGTGGATGGAATTTTTATTGCCATTGGGCACTCCCCCAATACGGATATTTTTCGTCATGTTCTGCTTTTAGATGAAGAGGGATACATTGTGGACAAGGGGATGACACAAACAGAAATCCCCGGCATTTTTTCGGCAGGGGATGTGAGGGATAAAATCTATCGACAGGCTGTGACTGCTGCTGCCCAAGGGTGTGAAGCAGCTTTGGATGTGGAGAGGTACCTCACAAAAATTTGCAAATAGACCTTCTGAGGCATTTTTGAGATGAACTTGCGTACGAAAGTCGACAAATAAAGAAAATGAAAGAATGAGAATATGAGAGAGAGAATCTGCTGATATTGGGACAGAGGTTGCTCAAGGGGATGAACCGATCTTGAGTCTGAAGTAATGCCTCTACAAATTTTTCAAGAGGCTTTTCTCTAAGAGCACAAAAAAATCAAACAAATCAAATAAATAAAAAAAAATCCAGCCCTAAACATTATCTTAAATATTTTGTTTCACAATGCACAGATAACGTTCTTTGATGCATTGGAAAAAATATGAAACATTTTTTTCGCCCTACGCTTCTCCTTGCCATTCTTTTTGTTAGTACTCCATGGAAACTCCATGGGAAGACTCATGCCCCAAAAAATTCTCCGGGAGGGGAAAATAAGTTGAGGCACAAGAAAGAAGTTTCTCCTTCCAAGAATGCAGCAACACCTTTTTTGAAAAATGTGCTCACTGGGAAGAACAGTAAAAAAAAGCCCCAGAAGAAGGCTGTGTATCCCATAAACACATTCAATCCTGCGAATCCAGGTATCACGCCTCTTCCCATAGGCTTTCACTCTATGAAATTTTCTAAAAATAAAGGACATATTTTGGGAACAGATGGGAATGGTGTTCCATTGATTCTGGACCTACAGGGGAATCTCGTGAATACCCTCTCCATTACAGGATTTTCGGCATCATTAGGCAACAAAGTAACAGGATGGGCCAATGCAGAAACAATCTCAGGACCCTTATGTGGCACGTTGACAACCTCTGATGGAGGAACAGTTCCTGTTGTATGGCCTACGCTCTATGACGATCCAGTTTTTATAGGAAATGGTGTTTTTTCTTCCACAGGTAATGCTACGGCCAATGATATTATGAGCAGCAGCTCTCCAACAAATACTGTCATTGTTGGAACAAAAATGGCGGATACGGAGTCTGGGCTTCCCACCACAGGATTTTTGTATAAAGGGACAAAAACTGGGGATGGTTTCATCAATATGCTGGAGAAAGAGAGCAGTGCGAGTACCACGGCAGAAGCAGTGAGCTTTAATGGAAGCTTGGTCATTGGATCGAAGGGTACAGATTCTCTTACGGGAAGTCCATTGGGCGCTTTGTGGCAAAACACCAATTGGTCTTCTGTCAGCAATGTTAATCCCAATGCGGGAAGTCAATATACCATGACGCCCACCGGTTCTCGCCTTGGTGGAAAAAGTATTTATGAGGAGCTTATGATTGCGGATCTCAGCTCTCAGGGACTGCCATCATCGTATAGTCTTGTGAAAACCCCCATTTATCCTCAGCCGGTGAGTGCTCATATTAGTTCCATAAGCAGTGATGGAAGCACATCTGTGGGATATTTTGTGAAGCAAGATAATACTCAGACTGCAGGTATTTATACCACAGATGCTGGTATGATGGATGCGTATCAGTGGTTGAATATTTATGGCACGGGATCTGAAAATTTAAGCTTTGATAACATTGTTGATGTAAACAAAAATGGAAGTGTGGTGCTTGCCACCGCCACCAATGGAAGAGGGTATGTTTTGTGCATCCCTGTAAAATATGGTACACCTGGTCCGCAAGGTCCCATGGGTCCAGAAGGTAATATAGGTATGATGGGTCCAGAAGGTGAGGTGGGTGATGATGGTCCTATGGGTCCCACCGGTCCACGGGGTGATACAGGACCAGAAGGACCGCAAGGACCACAAGGTCCACAAGGTCCACAGGGTGCTACGGGTCCGCAGGGCGCCACCGGTCCACGAGGCATTCAAGGAGAGGTTGGTCCGCAAGGCCCAGATGGTCCCATGGGTCCAGAGGGTATACAAGGTCCTCCAGGAGATAAAGGGCCCACAGGTATACAAGGTCCCACGGGTAATGTAGGTAACGTTGGTGCAACAGGTATAAAAGGTCCCACAGGTATTCTTGGTGAAGTTGGTCCACGAGGACTAGACGGTCCCATGGGTCCAGAAGGTGATCAGGGTGTCATAGGTCCAGATGGTCCCACGGGCCCAGATGGCCCCCAAGGTCCACGAGGTGCTCGAGGTGCCACCGGTGCCACCGGTCCTAAAGGGTTTGATGGTATGCAAGGTATCCAGGGAGACCAAGGTGATACAGGTGCCACTGGGGCGCAAGGTATACAAGGTCCCCAAGGTCCACAAGGTGATCCGGGTTTAAAAGGCCCAGATGGTCCCCAAGGTCCTGCTGGCGGAGGATTTATAACGCAACTTATACATCAGGTGCGTACTTTTTCCCATAATATCGTAGAAAAGGGCCTATCGTTCTTTGACTCAAAAGCCGCATATGCAAAAACTCCGTGCGCGAAAAATATGTGTGAGCTCCCTGTGCGTCCTGCTAAAGGAAATGTAAGAAAAATATCTTCTTCCGAGCAGCGCTATGATGCCCAACGACGTGGCATACCCGGAAGGAATTTGTCGTTGAGAAAGGAACAGCAGAAAAGAATAAGAAAAAATAATCTCCACGATGATGGCAGAAAAGTGTCGAGAAAAAAAGGTCGAGACTTCAAATAAAAAGCTTTTTTTATGAGATATTGAAAAAGAGAGGAGTGCTATGAAAAAACATATTCCTATAATGATGCTTATCGCTTTTTTTCTCGCAGAAAAGGGAGATGCAGGAACACAATCTGTCAAGACTCTCCCCCTCGCGGTGAAAAATGCTTCTCCACGTAGAAAAAAAGGAGCCCCCTCGACACAGAAAAGAAAACAGCTTATGAAGACGCCTGCTGTCACACGAAAAGCTCCTGTGCCAATGTCTAGGGTATCGAAGGCAAAAGATTATGCTCCTGTAAGAGCACATGCGGCACCGAAGGCAAAAGCTCGTGGTTCTGTGGTGGAGAATTCCATAAAGAAAAGGTTGCAGGTGACACCTGGGGTTGTGTTGTTGCCAGAAACATTTGTTGGACGAACCTTTTCCAAAGATGGTTTGTATGTTTTGGGAGAAATAGATACAATCCCAGCCTTTGTGGACTTAAATGGTGCCACTATTAATCGTCTTGATATTGGAGAAAATTTTGTGAACGATGAAAGCAACAGATTAACTGGATGGGCTTTTAACAATGGGCCCCTCTGTGGAAGTTTGAAAGGCAACTCATCAATAGGATCAAGTGTATATCCGGTGATATGGGATTCCGCAGAGGCAACTCCCACAATATTGACCGGTTTCTTGAATGCAAGAGAAGGGAATGCACATGATATTTCTTCCAATAGCACAGCAACTGATTGTGTCATTGTGGGGACAAGCTTTCCTACTGTGGCACCAGAGCAAGCATTTGTGTATAAGCGGGTGAATTCTGTAGGGTCTACGACAGATTTGCCCACCACTGCAGCCATGACAAGTGATGCATGGGCGGTGACAAGTTATGGAGATGTGATCATTGGTTCTCATGGGACAGAGGGTGTTTTCTGGGATGCATCCAACACGAGGCACATCATTTCCAATGGTGGCCCTCTGAATTCCATTACTCCCAGCGGTTCAAAAATCGTAGGAAGCACACAAGATGGATCCCTTTTTATAGCAAGAATGGACACAGTTGGTGCATATCCTGAGTATGTGGAAGAGTCTTCTAGCAACGTGTATCCACAAATTGCTGTGGCGGAGGGAACCAGTGTTTCTGCTGATGGAGAAAAAATTGTTGGCTCTGCCACTATTAATGGAAATCAGGGGTACATGATTTATATAAAAGACATGGGCATGATGGAGTTTGGTGCGTGGTTGCAGAAGCAGGGCATTGTGTTTCCTGGTTCTGAGACTATGCAAGATATTTTAGCCATTAATTCCGATGGAAACTCTATTTTGGGAACAACAACCAGTGGTCGATCCTTTGTGGTCAATATTCCTCATGTGACGGGAGAAGAAGGTATAGAGGGTCCCCAAGGTCCTGATGGACCTGAAGGTCCGCAGGGTATACAAGGTCCAACGGGTATACAGGGACCACAAGGTATTAAGGGTATCGATGGTGAGCAAGGTATTGAAGGTGAGCAAGGTTTAGTTGGTCCAACAGGACCAACCGGTCCCGTGGGTCCTGTTGGTGATGCCGGTCCCCAAGGTTTTGAAGGTCCAGAAGGTCCAGAAGGCCCAGAGGGTATTATGGGTGAAGATGGAGTACAGGGACCAACAGGTCCAGAAGGTGCTCAGGGTCCACAGGGTGCTACGGGTCCCACAGGTGCCACCGGTCCCCAGGGTCCACAAGGCCCCCAGGGTCTGCAAGGTCCACAGGGTGTCATTGGTATTGTGGGCGTAAAAGGTCCTGATGGTCCGGAAGGCCCCCAGGGTCCGGAAGGTCCCCAGGGTCCGGAGGGTATTATCGGTGTTACGGGCTCTGTAGGTATTCAGGGACCTCGGGGTATTCAAGGAGAGCAAGGTGCTCAAGGACCTCAGGGAGATCCAGGCAGTGTTGGTCGTGTGGGAGCGCAAGGTCCCCAAGGTCCTCAAGGTCCCATAGGTGACACAGGACCACAAGGTCCCATGGGTCCTCAGGGAGCTCCTCCCATGGTACAAAAATCTCAGGTGAAACCCGTAGAAAATCCTCCTGTAGCAAAAAAACCTCATGTGGTGAAAGCCATACAAGTTCCTTCTGCCATAAGAAAAACCACTAACAAAAAACTTTCGCAGTTGATGCCAAGAAAGATTTCAAAGCGTCGTGTATCACATACACCACCAGTGAGAAGAAAAGCCAAAAAAAATGACGCTGTGCTGTAAATATATTTTTTAAAATAAAAGGGGAATGATTATGAAAAATAAAATTTATGGGTTTATGGTTTTTGCTTTTTTCATGACTTCGGGAAGTCTTTTGGCAAAACAACAGCCAACGCCTGAAAAAAAGCCCTCTGTTTTACGAAAGAAAATCTTGAAGAATAATTGTGCAGTGATAAAGCACAAAGCACCGTCATGTATTCATCCTGTTCCCGGGAAAAAGCCATTGGCCCCCAAGGTCCTTTCCAAGGCACAGAATAAACCACAGAATAAACTTCTTGCACAAGGTTCTCGCTCTACCAATAAAAAAAGTAGGCCACAGCCTGCAAGAAATTCTGATGGGAGCGTGGTGGGGATCATGCCACTGCCATCCAGCTCGATTCCTTTTCGTTTTTCCAAAGATGAGAAGTATGTTTTAGGAGAGTTTTCTGGATTGCCGATTATTTATGATTTGGCAGGAAATATGTATAGAACATTGTCTCGAGGACTGATTCCATCAAGCACCAAAGTTGGTATTACTGGGTGGGCAGCAGATGGCGGTCCCTTGTGCGGTATAAGCATTACAAGTGAAGGAGTTGTACGCGCTGTTGTATGGCTTGATGAGGATAGTGACCCTGTGGAAGTATATGATCTTGCAAATCCATCTCGGAATGTTTTTGCCACAGATATCATGTCAAGCAGTACATCTTCCAATGTTGTTTTTGTGGGACATACAGATACGGGAACCGACGCCAACGCTTTTGT
Source organism: uncultured Holosporaceae bacterium (assembly GCA_964560205.1). Classification (GTDB taxonomy): domain Bacteria; phylum Pseudomonadota; class Alphaproteobacteria; order Holosporales; family Holosporaceae; genus CAZLKT01. Next base: position 31,218 of record CAZLKT010000006.1, read on the forward strand.
GTATAAAGATGACGGAAGCGGCGGAGTCATGAGCTATTTGCCAAATTTAGGGTCCTATTCTCTTGCTACCTCCATCACTCAGGATGGAAAGCTTATTGCAGGTACAAGTTCCACGGATGGTGAGGAAAGTTTCGGTGTGTTTTGGATAAATGATGGAGCAACCATAGGTATGGTATCCAGTAGTATGTCCGAAGCATTGGACATGACTCCTCAGGCCTCAAAAATTGTTGGAAAAAATTCTGACAATCTCTACGGAGTGGCAAGACTCACCAGTTTCACCAATACATCTGTTCCAGTGTATACCATGGAGACAATTCCAAGTTTGACGCCCAATCTTCTCAGTGGTACGTCAAAAAGTATCAGCAGCAATGGCAAGACTGTGGTAGGAGAATATACTTCCATGGATGCCAGTACTTTTTCTTCGTCAAAAAAACCATTTATCTATACAAATTCCGGCGGTCTTTTGTCCACTCAGGCATGGTTTATGCAAAACGGCGTGCAGATCTCGGATCCTGGAGCGGTGACTGTCAGCGGTATCAATGAACGAGGCACGACACTTTTGGTGCAAGACGAAGATGACACCACATTTTTGCTGACGATTCCTCAGGGTCCTGCTGGCCCAGATGGTCCGGAAGGTCCAGTAGGTCCCCAAGGTCCGACTGGTCCCCAAGGCCCCCAGGGTGTCCAAGGTCCTATAGGTCTAGATGGACCGCAAGGTTTCACTGGACCACAAGGTCCCATTGGTATCACAGGAGACCAAGGTCCGACTGGTCCCCAAGGCCCCCAGGGTGCAGATGGTCCTCGAGGTTTTGATGGACTGCAGGGTCCCGAAGGTGACATCGGTCCTCAAGGTCCCATAGGTCCTGAGGGTGATGTGGGTGAGATGGGTGATACAGGTCCCCAAGGTGCCACCGGTCCCCAAGGTCCTACAGGTCCTGAAGGTCCTGAAGGTGATATAGGTGCCACTGGTCCTACGGGTCCTCAAGGATTTCAAGGCCCAGATGGTCCTACTGGTCCCGAAGGTCCGGAAGGTATTCAAGGTCCGGAAGGTGTCCAAGGTCCGCAGGGCGAAGACGGTTTCCAAGGCTTTATGGGTCCTCAAGGTGTTCAAGGTGATATAGGTATTGATGGTATAAAAGGTGTGCAAGGGTTCCAAGGGCTTGCTGGAGCCACGGGTATTCAGGGTATCGTGGGTGAAAAAGGTATCACTGGTCCTGAGGGTGACGTAGGTCCTGCTGGTCCTGATGGTGGTGTGAGGCGTGAACCTGAGCCTTCTCAGAGCATATTGCGTCCTTCTTACCAGATGCCGAGGACTGTAAAGAGAAGAAAGAGCAGACAGATTGCTCCATCTTTTCATAGAAAAGTCCCCCATGCATCGCCTGTGAAAAAGGTTTCACGGAGGAGAATTTCTCAAAAAGTTTCTCAAGAAGATTAGCGCAAAAGAGTGTTCATGAAGTGTGGTTATGGCAAACAGAGCCGTACCATCTTCATGTCGCCCATTGCAATACCCCATCCTTCACCCACAAGATGCCTTGATGGATGGTGTGGGTGGGGTACAGGTTTTGCAACACGGTGGTATAGGTGTGCAGTTGTTGTTTGTAGGAAGAGGGAATGTGATCCCACAGGGCGTAGGATGAACCTATTTTAAATTCCACGATGAAAATAGTATTATCCTGGAAAATAAGTCGATCAATGCGGTAGATTTTTCCATGGGCATCCATGATGGAAACCTCTCCAAAGCTGGTGGGCCCCCACAGCCATCGTAGGGTTTCTTCCTTCATAATGGCGCAAAGGCGCTGAGTCCATTGAAGACTATCTTGAGGTGATATGCCTTGTTTGCGCAAAAATGCACCGCACTTTTTTTTCATGTTTTCCGGTGTGTCCGTGGAGAAGCTTTCATGAAAAATTTGGTGAATGAGAGAGCCCACATTTTTGTTGTGAAGGACTTTTTTCCCCTTTTCCCAGAAATTTTTGTGGGTGGGTGGTACAGTGACTTGTGATGGTGTGTGATGTGTTGTCACATTGTTCCATAAAGGTATTTCTCGCAAAGGTGCGGTGGTGAGTACGTCTTCTTTTGGATGAGAAGAAAAATTCTCTTGGGCAGGAAAAAAAGCACGAATGCTTTTTTCTAGTATGGGATACCACATGGCCCCAATTTTTGGCTCTTTTTCCTGTGTTTTTCCAGAGATATAGAGCCGCTCTTCGCTGCGTGTTATGGCCACATACAGAAGTCGGCGATATTCGTCAAGGGCTTCCTCCTCTTTGGCTTCGTGCAGCGCATCACTAAAACTTGTGCGCTCATGTTTGTGGGGGACTAAGAAAAGCTCCGGTCCCTGGGGTGTGGAAACCATATGAAAGGGCTCTTGGTTTTTATGTGATTGTGTGGTGTCGGGCAGAAGGACCACGGGAGCTTGGAGGCCCTTTGCACCGTGGACGGTGAGGACTCGAATGGCGTGGGTTTTTTCTTTTTTTTGTTCACAGGGGAGGAGGCCGTAGTGGTGCAGTACAGTGTATAAATTATGGCCATGGGTTTTTTCCACCTGTCGTATTTTTTCCATGAAGATGTCCACGGATTCTTGCACAGCGGGACCTAAACGAGCCTTCATGCGATGTATGGCGTCGTGGTGGTAAAGGATCTCGTGAAAAAGCTCAGAGGGAGAGATGGTACGAGCACGGCTTTGCCAGAGACCCAAAAGCTCACCATAGGAAATGGACTCACAAAATGGTAGTGGCAGAGGCATCTGCTGCAAACGGTGCAGAAGAGGTCCTTTTCTTTTATGGGCCCACTGAAAGAGTTGTGCTTCGGACACACCCACTAAGGATCCTCGCAAAACTGCTGCCAATGACCAGTCATCCTCCGGGTGGAGTAACCACCTGCCTAACATGAGCAAATCTTCTCGTGCTCTGTCTTGATTTTCATGAAATGTCGTATGACCGCTCACTGGGAGATGGTGACGACGCAATTCTTTTAAAATCTCAAAAAAGAGGGGGGTTCTATAGGGGAAGAGAATCATAATATCCTCTGCCCGTAGGAGACGCTGTCGGACCTCTAAGTAAAAAGGTGTGTGAAGCCATTGGGCGATGGTTTGCACCCAGGCCTTAGCACAGGCTGTGGTGGCAAGACATGTGCCAGGTTCCTCCATATCCGTTTTTTCTGCAGGCTCCTGAAAAATAGCACAATGGCCTTTTTTCCCCTTCAGTCTCTCTCCAGACTCATGAAGAGGAAAAGGCTTCTGTGCTAATATGGTGTTATGAAATACATGATTGACCACATGGATGATGCCCTCAGCAGAACGAAAAGACGTGGAGAGGTCTATGTCTTGAAAGGGCCGATGAAAAATTTCCCCACATTGAAAAAAGAAGTTTTTCATCATATGAAAAATATGGAGGTTGGCTCCTTGAAATCCATAAATGCTTTGCTTTGGGTCCCCCACAATGAAAAGAGTTTTGTGGCTATTGGCAGAGAGAAGGCATTCTCCCATGTGCTTGATAATGTCCCATTGTGCCTCACTTGTATCTTGAGCCTCATCCATGAGGAGATGATCAAAAAGCCCGTGAATTTTTAAGGAGATCCACCCCATATGCTCCTCGTGGGAAAGAAAATTTCGGGTATATGTGATGAGATCATCAAAATCCATAACCTGTCGTGTCCTTTTCAAGAGGTCATATTCTGCTTTTATATGGTGAAAAATCTCCACAACATCGTGGGATCTGGCTCTGACTGTTTCTGTCATTTTTTTCTCATGATGCTTTTCCAGAAATGCTTGTTCTGAAGCAACCCATAGAGAGAGCTCTGGTATGGCTGCTTTGGTTTTGGAAGAAAAAATTTTTTTTCGGGGAAGCAGTTCTTTTGTGCGAAAAAGAGCGGCATATGCAGGATCTTCTCTGGTGAGAGTATGTATGGTGTCAATGATTTCCCTTTCTTTTGCAGACAGAAAAGAAAGGGACGAGATTTTTTTGAGATTTTCTCTGGTAAAGGAAGAAGGGGAGTGGGGGATGTCATCATAAGACGGAAAGGACAGAGAGGGCTGGTCTCGTTTCTGGTACGCAAAAAGAGTCATGATGAGGGCACAAAAAGTATGGTCATTGTAGACATGAAAGATCCTCTCTAAGACAGGGAGAAGGAATCCCCATTTTTCTTGTCCAAAGCTCACCACATGGTCATAGGCTTTTTTTCGAAGGGCTGAAGCAGCCTCCTCCTCCAGCACGGAGAAAAATGGTGGTATTTTTGCTTCTAAAGAAAACTTTTGGAGGAAACTCTGACAGAAGCTGTGAAGAGTTTGAATGCTGGGTGGGGCTTCTAAAAAACGAGAAAAAAGGGTCATGGCTCGGTGACGATACGTGGCTTCGGAGGAGCTGAAGATGTTTGCCCCCACAAGTTCTTCTACTTCCATGCGACTTGCTTCCCATGGGGATACTGCCCAACGCTCCAGCTTTTTTTCTATGCGATGCATCATTTCTCCTGCAGCAGCTTTTGTAAACGTAAGACATAGAATTTTATGAGGAGCTGCATCCTCCAGAAGCAGTCGGAGGACTCTGTCTGTGAGTACTTTTGTTTTTCCAGTGCCTGCTGAGGCTGTCACCCAAAAGTTCTTGTGGGGATGAAGAGCTTCATGTTGCTGTGGTGTCACACAAGGATACGGAAAAAAAGTTTCTTCTAAGGTAGCATGGCAGCATATTTTTTGCACAATATTCTTTTATCAGGGGGTGGTGGCAGAGGGCTATCTTCGCACCAAGAATCCACATTTATTATGGATTTTTCTTCACAGCTCTTGACTGAGGGATGTTTCCCAGTGGACAATGGGGGGGTAGAAGGAAAGATGGCCGAGCGGTCGAAGGCGCACGATTGGAAATCGTGTGTACGGCAAAACCGTACCGAGGGTTCGAATCCCTCTCTTTCCGCTGAAATTCATAGCTTTTTCATATATAGAGTCGATGCTGCAGGTGCGCTTTGCGCACTCCAGGAGTGTGTCAGTGTGGCGTTTTTGAAGCCCATAGGATTTACTTTTTTTCTTCCTTCTTATCTTGATCTTCTTTTTTCATGTCCTGCACGATATCGGAGACGTTTTTAAAGGGAGTCTTTTCTTTGGAGGAGAACGCATAGAGAACCTTTACACAATCAATGGCATATTGAAGCTGGTAATCCTCTATATCTGATTTTTTTTCTAAAGTCTCTGATGCATCTGCCTCCACAGAAAGGGCATTATGGACGTCCTTTTCTCGAACAGATAGAATGGGCTCCTCTGAGGAAATGACTTTTTTAGGATGTACCACCAGGTCGGGTGTTACCCCTGGCCCATGAATGGGAGTGCCGTTGGGACGATAAAATCGAGAGACTGTGAGGCTGAAGCCGCCATATTTTGCATTATCTCCCAGGGGGATGATTTGTTGGATAGAGCCTTTTCCAAAAGAAACCTCCCCCAAAATTACTGCTTTCTTATGGTCTTGGAGAGCTGCTGCAACAATTTCCGAAGCAGAGGCAGAGCCACCATCAATTAAAACCACCACGGGGAGATCCTTGAAAATAACTTGTTCTGGCACTGCTTTGTGGGTGACATTTTTTTCTGGATTTCGCCCAATAAGGGAGACAATGGTGCCTGTATCAATAAAAAGACTGGACACGGCCACTGCCTGATCCACTAACCCCCCAGGGTTACTTCGAAGATCAAGAACATACCCTTTTAAATTTTTTCCAATCTGTGTATCCAACTCTTGTTTTATTTTTTTCAACAGAGTGGTTGTGTTGTCATCAAAGGTGGAAATACGAATATAGGCCACATCTCCCTCGGCTTTTCCCTTCACAGACTTAATGGAAATTTTTGCTCGCTCCAGGTTTTTGTAAAAAGGTTTTGGACAACCTTCTCGTTTGAGAAGAAGCTCTACGGTTGTACCAGGGTTACCTTTGAGGAGATCCACCACTTCCACCAAAGACATTCCGTCCAATATTTTTTTATCCACGGCGAGGATAATATCTTGGCTTTTTAATTCTGCTTTATGGGCGGGTGTGTCATCTACGGCGGCAATAATGCGAAATAATCCATCTTTGTTGAGGCTGATTTCTATGCCAAGTCCCCCAAAGGCCCCCTTCATCATCTCATTCATGCGACGAAAGTCTTTTGGCGAAAAATAACAGGAGTGCGGGTCGTACGTGGAGAGCATGCCATTGAGAATGCCTTTCATGAGAAGCTCTTTAGACACGGAGGAGGATTGCACATGGTTCTCCTGTATATAGTCCTCCACCCCCATGACAACCACTAAAAGCTCCTCATCGGACATTTTCTCCATTTCTTCCATGTTTTCCGTGTTTTTTTGTTGTTTATCCTCTTTAACAACGGGGGCTGGTGCCTTTGGTGTGCCTTTTGGTCGTCTTCTGCGTGTTTTTACCGTGGCGGGAGCTGCCCCCCAGACGTCAACAATACATATAAAAAACAATAGGAAAGAAAAAAGTACACCCCTCATGACAGCCCTTTCAAAAGCGTTTCTCCCATTATAGCTTCTCTTCTTCAAAACTGTAACCGATTCTGAGAAAAAATTTTAAGAGAATTTTTATCAAAAATAAATGAAAATAGTCTGTCTACATGGGGAGAAAAATTTGTTATAATGTCGGGTGTTATGCTTTATGTATTTTTTTTTGAGAAATTGGTCATAAGCACAAAAACAAAAATAGGAGAGTTTTTATGAATCAAATTGTTGATACTGCACAAGAGTCCATAGTTTTTCACCCAGAGTCCTTATATTTTGTGCCCATGGGGGGCTGTGGAGAAATTGGTATGAACGCAAATTTCTATGGGCACCAGGGTAAATGGATTATGGTTGACTGTGGCGTGATCTTTTCGCGCATTCCTGATGCACTTTTAATGCCGAATATCCAGCCGCTTTTGGATATTATCCCTAAGGTGGAGGCTTTGGTTCTTACCCATGCTCATGAGGATCACTTAGGGGCAGTAGCCCATTTGTGGCATTTGATCAAGTGCCCTGTGTACGCCACACCTTTTACAGCATATCTCTTGAGGGAAAAGTTGAAGGAAGCCAGGGTGGAAGCTCCAGTTATAGAGATTCCCTTGGGAGGGACTTTTGTGGTGGGTCCTTTTGATATGAAATTTATTTCCCTGACCCACTCTATTCCGGAGCCCAACGCCGTGGCCATCACTACGTCTGCGGGCATTATTTTGCATACGGGGGATTGGAAGTTGGATCCGAATCCTGTGCTTGGAGCCCATGTGGATTTTGAGAGTCTTAAGGCTGTGGGAAACACAAATAATGTTCTGGCGGTGGTATGTGACTCCACAAATATTTTTGAAACTGGTAATTCTGGGTCAGAAATTGATGTGCAGCAAAGTCTTATGGAGACCATTGCCCAGTGTACCACGGGGATGATTGTGGTGGCATGCTTTGCTTCCAATGCAGCGCGACTGCAAAGCATTTATGAGGCTGCTGTGGCCAATGGCCGAAAGGTGCTTTTGGTGGGACGATCTCTTCTCCGTATCCGAGATGCCGCTGTGAAAACAGGGTATTTTTCAGAGGATATGGCCTTCGTCTCCCCCCACGAAGTGCAGGATATACCGCGCGAAGAGCTCCTCATCATCAGTACAGGAAGTCAAGCTGAGCCAAAAGCTGCTCTCACCCGCATGGTGTCGGGGGAGCATCCTTCTGTGAAACTTGCAGAAGGGGATAGTGTGATTTTCTCCTCTCGGGTGATCCCAGGAAATGAAGAGGGCATTACAAATCTGAAAAACCAACTTGTCCGATGGGGCATTGCCCTTTACGATGACAAATCCCTCCATGTCTCAGGGCATCCTTATCAGGAGGAGTTGAAAACTATGTATGCCTTGGCTCGCCCCAAAATAGCGGTTCCGGTTCATGGAGATGATCGACACATTATTGCCCACGCAAAGTTTGCCACAAAGGAGTTGGGTATACCTGCAGCCATTACCCCCCATAACGGAGAAATCTATCAGCTTGCTCCCAAGCTTGAGTATGTGGGCTATTTAGAGACGGATCGCCTGATGTCTGATGGTAACCAGCTTTTGTGTGTGCACGGACATGTGATGCAGGAACGTTGGGCGCTTTTGAATAGCGGTATTGTGGTCATTACTATTGTAGCATCTCGAAAATGGCAGCGTGTCATGAGCACCCACGTTATTTCCCATGGGGTATTGAAAACAGACAATCGTGGGGCGTGGGAGCCAAAAATTCGCAATATCGTCAAAAAAGCTCTTCCGGAAAAAATCACCCCAGAAAGCCGTGGTTTTGAGGCGGTGATTATTCGTCAAGTGGAAAGCTATTTCCATAATGCCTTTCGCAAGAAACCCGTGGTGCGAGCAGAAATTCAGTGGACCTGAAAAAATGATGCCATGGTGCTAGCGCTATACTATGAAGTGGATGGATGTGGCCTTGGAATGGGCTCAAAAAGGGGCTCTGTGTGGCGAGGTGCCTGTGGGAGCAGTGCTGGTGCAGGAGGGAGATGTTCTTCTGGCCGTGGCCCATAACACTGTGGAGGCTGCAGGATGTCCCCTGAATCATGCGGAGATTTTGGTGCTTTTGGAGGGACACACAAAGCTGGGAAAATTTTTATCTTCCTGCGATCTGTACGTCACCCTAGAGCCATGTCCTATGTGCGCTTATGCCATAGGAGCCTCTCGTGTTCGGCGCTTGTACTTTGGTGCGTATGATCCCAAAGGAGGAGGGGTAGAGCATGGGCCTCAGGTCCGTGGTTGCTATGAAGTATACGGTGGTATTCAAGCGGCCTCGAGCACAGATCTTCTCCAGAAATTTTTTCGTGCCCTTCGCTGAAAAAAGTATGAAAAAAATGTGGTGGTTCCATATTATTCTTCTTCAGAATGAAAAGACTTTTTTACTTCTAAGCACCATGTGTACAAGAGGGTGGGCGATACCCCCATGGTGAGGGAGAGATCCTGAATATTACTTCGATGGAGGGTGTTTTCCTTCAAAAACCCCTCAATGAGATGTTTCTGGTGAGGTGTAGGTGTCGCTGAGGGCTTGCTCTTTTTGTGGCCCTCCACCACGAGGATGATTTCTCCCTTAGGGGGAGCATTGATGACCGAGGCTAACACCTGCTCCAGGGAACCTCGCAGGCATTCTTCAAACTTTTTTGTTAATTCGCGTGCAATGCATATATGGCGATTACCGAAGACGTGTAACAATGCTTCCAATGTTTTACGCAGGCGATGAGGAGCCTCGAAAATAATAATGGAACACGGCATGTCCTTGAGTATAACCAGAGCTTGCGCCCTCTGGGAAGATGCTCTTGGTAAAAATCCTTGAAAAAAAAACTTTTCAGAGGATAATCCAGAGAGTGTCAGAGCAATAATAGCAGAGCATGGGCCGGGTATACTATGCACAGGAATATTTTGAAGAATACACGCCTGCACCAGAAGTGATCCAGGATCAGAAATTAATGGTGTGCCTCGATCGCTTAAAAGTGCTAAGGATTGCCCGTGATGAAGACGTTCCATAACCCAGGGTAGTTTTTCTTTTTCTCTATGTTGGTCATAGGAATAACAGGGTTTTTCTATGTGATAATGGGCCAAAAGCCCCTTTGTGACGCGTGTGTCCTCACACAAAATGCCATGAACATGTTTCAAAGTCTCTATACCACGTATGGAAAAATCTTCCCAGTGTCCGATGGGAGAAGCCACCAGGAAAAGACCGTGGAGGTCTTGAATTTGATGACGCCATTTACTTTCATATGCGGGAAGAGGGCCTTGATTCATGACGTTCTTTTTTTCATAGATTGAGTGAGATGCTATCCTTTTTTTTACATCAAATCCAGATCTTCGAGAACATCAGGATGAAATACTCCCCATGAGCTGTCCTCTGAAGAAAAATCCAACGCATCTTCTTCAGTCTCCGAGATAGGTTTTTTTTCTTCCAAAGGTGTTTTTTGTGCTGCTGTATCATGATGGACATTTTTACAATTTGGGCAAGAAACCAGAGGTTTATTGAGGTCATAAAAAAAGTGCTTGCATGGCTCGCAATATCTTTTTCGTCCCAAATGTTCTGTAAGCTGCATAGCCTATCACAAGAAAAAATTTTTTACCCCCTCATGCTCGCATAACTATATTAAATCTATATTTACATAGATTGATTTTTTGTTTGTCTTTTTATCAAAAAATTAACACTTAAAGAATTTTTTTTATTTTTTTATTATCCCCTTCAGAGTAAATTTTTGATAAAAAAAGAAGAGAGATCACAACATGCTCTTGTAGAAAAAGCTTTTATGGTCCCCTAGGAAGAAAGACAAAACTTTGTTACCATCAGTGAGGGGTATATGGGTGAGGTCCTTGCACAATGGGTCAGGTTCGGAAGAAAGCAGCCCACGGAATGAGTTCGGGTCGTATGCCCCCAGGATATGTGTAAGTTTTATGGAGGGGGGGATTTCATGACGCTATCCGCATCGGATTCTCGAGTACAGCCTTCCTCGTATCAAGTGCTTGCGCGGAAGTATCGACCTATGTTTTTTCGCGATGTGGTCGGGCAGGACGTTTTTGTGCGTATGATCCAAAATGGTCTTCGCTATGGACGCATGGCCCATGGTTTTTTGATGACGGGCATGCGGGGCATTGGTAAAACTACCCTTGCACGACTTTTAGCGAAAGCTCTGTGTTGTGAAAAAATTTCTTCTGAGTCAGAGTGTGTGGAGCCCTGTGGCGTGTGTGTTTCCTGCTGCAGCATGCAGGAAGATCGACATTTGGATATTATGGAATTTGATGCTGCAAGCCATACGGGCATCGATGATATTCGTTTTTTGTCAGAAAGTGCTGGATATCGTCCAGTTATGGGGGGCGCGTATCGTATTTTTATTATTGATGAAGTTCATATGTTGTCAAAAAATGCTTTTAATGCCCTTTTAAAGACGCTGGAGGATCCGCCCTCCCATGTAAAATTCATCTTGGCCACCACAGAGATGCAGAAGGTGCCACTTACCATTGTTTCTCGATGCCAGCATGTGGACCTCAAGCCCCTCTCCGTGGAAAGCCTCCAGGGGCTTCTTCAGAAGATTTGTACCATGGAGGGCATTACAGCAGAGAAGGATGTCTTGAGTACTCTTGCAGTGTATGCAGAGGGTGGAGCGCGGGATGTCTTGTCGCTTTTGGAGCGTGTCATTCTTTCCACAGAGCATCACGGAACCATTTCCATGCAAGATGTGCGGAGGCTTTTGGGGCTTTCCTCCCAGGAGGCGCTTTTACAGCTTGTGGAAAAGATTGTGGCTCTTGATGCAGAGGGGGTGCTTTTCCATAAAAGAGCCATGGAGGAGCAAGGAGAAGAGCCCCGCATGATTCTTTTAGGCCTTTTGGATGTTTTGTATCATCTGATGTTGCACCTTATGCAGCTTTCTTCCCCCCACGGAAGTCTTTTGGACTTTTCTTCCCTCATGGGAAAAATAGATGTGGGCCATGTGAGTCGATTATGGAGTCTTTTTTATAAAAGTTTGTATGATGTGCAACATGCCCCCTTTCCGTTTATGGCTTTGGAGATGGTGCTTTTGCGGGGCGTGTACATGGGGAAATTTCCAACTCCCGGGGAGCTTTTGCATCAATGGAATGCTCAACAGCACGCATCCTCTGGAGACATGTCTTCTGAGTCTTCTTCTGTGGTGGATCATCCCCTTCTCAAAAAAGCCTTAGAACTTTTCCCAGGCGCCAAAGTGGAGTCATAATACCTCCCCGAAGATGCTGTTCCCTCCTCTAGGTGGTGTCGACATTTATTTTAGTCACAAATAAATTTCAGCAAGAAAAACAAAAGAGAGATAGGCGATATCAAGCTTGTCGTATCGTGTTGC
>CAZLKT010000007.1:0-40883 GCA_964560205.1 uncultured Holosporaceae bacterium
TCTCTCTTTTGTTTTTCTTGCTGGAATTTATTTGTGGCTAAAATAAATGTCGACACCACCTAAGAAAAAAGACTCAGAAGCGTCCCTCTTTTTTCTTCAGAAAAATAAAAGTACAATGGTGCTCAACGTCATTTTCACAGGGCACAGAGGGCATGTCTTCAGAACTTATTGGGTATATTGCAGGTTTCTGCACCACCGTGGCGTATTTTCCACAGCTTTTGCAAATTCTCAGGACTGGCTCGGTAAAAGATGTCTCCCTTGCCACTTATCTTATTTTAACCATAGGCATCACCCTATGGACCCTATACGGTATCTCTCGAGATGCTCCATCAGTCATATACACAAATGCCATAAGCCTGTGCGTCACGTTCTCCGTCTTCCTTCTCAAAGTTCGAGACGTATGCAAAAAGAAACCACCAGCTGCTTAAAAGATTCCAAAAAAGCTTTTCTTCTTACTGGTTTTTGCCGTAACCGCCTCCTGATGGCGTACCGTAGTCCCCTGAGGAACAACCGTGGTCTCTTCAAGCTCCTCCATTGGTTTTAAGTCACCTCGCAAAAAAATAGAACGGCTGTACGGACTGAATTGCACCCCAAATGGCAAAAATAAATTAATTCTGAGGGGAAAATTTTTGTCTCCTAAATCCTTAAGGTTTTTAAAGGAAAGGATCCTGCCATTATCTGCAAGAAAACCAACATTCTCAAGGGAGTCAATGTCGTTTGCTGAAACAGCAGTCACATTTTCTTTGGGTGCATCCTCTTTTTTGCGACGAAATGTCCTCCTGGTATGGGATTTTGAAGAACGAACTCTCTCAGTTTCCTCATTGGTATTCGCCGCCTTAAATGGATCAACTTTATATATTATGTTCATCTTAATGGTACCTTCTTGCACAGAACTCTCTGCTTGACACACATAAAGCTCCAAATTTCTTGTACCGCCATCAAGAATGATTTCCTCAATGAGCCCCCTCTCAATGGCATACTCAACCTTCGTCCAAGACGGAGAGGGGGGCACCAGGGGCTTAATCTCTCCGAGAAGTCTATCCTGGATAACTTGCTTTTTGTTCTCCTCATTTTTTGCCCCAAGAGCCTTATCTCTTTGATTTTCATTCCTTTTTCTACGTGCTACACTGGGTCTTCTGTCTGAAGCACTCCACACCTCAGACAGTGGTGCAAGCACACACCCAATAAACAACATCATAAAAAGCCGGGTACTCTGTTTATTTTTCATTTTTTCACCTATTTTATCTGCAAAAACATTCTCAGATTCTACAGGAAATATGCATTGTGCGCAAATCCCCTTTGGGCCCCATCATACAAGGAAGAGTCCTCAATTTCTTCTTAATATTTTCTTTTTATTCTGGAGACATAAGAAAAAAAGAGCACACGCCATGCCCACTTTTTTGCATCACATCCTTTCTAAAATTCTCCCTGTCAGGCCACCACGTCTTCCAAGTCACCATAAATCACTTTATATATCAGCAGTGAAGTGGTATGAAAATCTTCATCTCCACAAAGAGTATGAAAATATTTTACACCAACGTCGTCTTTTTTTCCCCGTACCCCTGGCAGGGAGAAATCGACGTATTCGGCCATAATGCTCTGAAGGCAAAGAAACAAAGTTGTGCAGAAAGTCTTTTCTGATTATCCAGAAAGAGGTATAACTCTTAGGAGAAACTATCTTATAGAAAGGATGACATGTCAAAAGATAACAACGCGTCTCCCTCTGTGGCTAATCAGACACAAGAGGTACCTATCTTAAATATCCTGCTCCAATTTGTAGAGGATATGGAGGTAAAGAATACATCACCCTGGCGCATTCTTGGAGCAAAGGAGAATACCCTTCAGCCTGCTTTCAATATTGATGTTAAGGCAGAAAAGCGCACTGAAACGGAATATGGGGCAACAATTCTTTTTTCTGTCCTCATCCCAAATCCAGAAAAAAAAGGAGAAAACCTTTATCAGCTCACGGTACGGTATGTGGTGATTTTTGAAATACGAAATGCCACAGAAGAAATTTTGCCTTTGCTGCTTTTTGTACAGGGACCATCACTTCTCTTCCCATATTTGAGAGAGCTTGTATCCCATATAACACAGCACAGCGGCTTACCGCCCATTAATCTGAATCCTGTGAATTTTTTCGAACTTTTCCAGCAAAAGTTCATGAAAGATCAAGAAAAAAAGGATAACTAAGGCCCATCGTGAAAAAGGGCTGTGGGATTTTCATAAAGAGAAAACATACGAAGAGAATATACAGGGGAAGGTCACTTTTTTTCATATGTGGCCTTTTTCTTCCTTCTTCGTCTTGGGGACTTTCGCCTGAAATGGGAAAATTGGCCTTTTTTCATGAAGAGGACACATCTGAAACGAAAGGCTCCACAAAAAAAGCACCAGTACCAATTTTTTTGCGTGCCAACTCCATATCCTACGATATGAAAAAAAAGATTTTTTGTGCCAAAGGCAATGTGGTGATTCATAGTCGAGGATATCATCTGAAAGCCCATATGGTGCAATATGAGGAAAACACAGAGCGCATCACCGCATGGGGAGAACTGTTCTTAGAGGATGAGCAGGGAAATGTTTTTTTTGGCGATAAGGCAGAGCTCACAGGGGATTTAAAAGATGCCATCGTGTATCACATTCGAGGCATGACAAAAAACAGAGAACGCATCACCGCACAAAAGTTTACAAAAAAAGATGGTGTGGAATATTTTGATATGGCCTCTTATTCGCCCTGCGAGCGATGCAAAGATGAAAAGCCCGTGTGGGAAATTCATGCCCGTAAACTCAAAAGAGACACACAAAAAAACACCCTCAAGTACACCGACATATCCTTGGATTTTTTAGGCACACCTGTGGCATATGTGCCTTATTGGCTTACGCCTCTCAAACGCTGTGACGGGTTTCTTTCACCCGCTTTAAGTGCCACGAAAGAGCTGGGGTTGTATCTGGGAGTTCCCTATTATCTTACTCTGGGACAGGACAAGGACTTCACTTTTACCCCATATCTCACCACTGCAGGCGGCATTATTTTCGCAGAAGACTATCGACAGCGATGGAACAATGGATCCCTCCGCCTTCAAGGAGCCATCAATTTCTGTAAGAGCAAAATCTTTGAGGATACTTTCGAAGAAAATATTACAAAGACACCCTCTACACGAGGCTATATACATGGCGAGCTTCCCTATGATTTCAACGAACATTGGCGTCTTCTTATCAATGAGTGGTGGACTTCTGACAAAACATTTCTCAGCACACGTCCTTTTTTCGGGAACACAACGGCAGCATTCTTGGAATCTCAAACGAAAGTCGAAGGATTCTATACAAACCATTTTTTCTGTGCTCGAGGCATGCACTATCAAGGACTGAGAAAATCTGATGAGAACAGTCGCACTCCCGTGGTGTACCCAGAGCTTTTTTATACGTACACAAGCCCTCCTCTGTGGATGAACAGCTCTGTGGTGGTCAATGCAAATACCCTCCTCTATCACAAAAACCATAACCACATTCAGCGCGCAGTATGCGAAGGGCAATGGAAGTGCCCGCTTTTTTTGGAATGGGGACAAGAGGTCACTTTCTTTGGATATGTCAAAATGGCAGAATATTTTTATAATATCTCTCTTACTGGTAAGGAATTTCTCGATGAAGCTTTGGAAAAAGATATGGAGGATTCCTCTCTCACGGGATGGATATTTCCCCAAGTGGGCGCCACCTATAAATGGCCACTTTTTTTTTCTGCACCATTTTTTCTTGTGACACCACAAATACAAGTTTTGTATGGGCCCCACGTGAACCAATCGTCTCCAAATATTGACAGCTGGGGCGTCACATATTCTGACACCAACATGCTTGTTTTTAATCGATTTCCCGGATATGACGCCATTGATAGTGGGGGCCGAGTGGATTACGGCCTTTCTTCAGAACTCATTCTCTCTCACAAAAACCAACTCCAATTCTTCATAGGGCAAAGTTATGCCATAACAGAGCCCAATGAGCTTCTAGCCCCTGTGGGCGTACGAAAGGGATTCTCTGATATCATCGGATATATACGAACAATTTTTCATGCTCCCAATTGTCAACTCCTCTATCGAGCTCGAGCAGACAACAAAACCTTTAAAGTTCATTTTCAAGAAATTTTGGGACAGTTTGGTCCCAAGGAATTTCTTATACGTGGAGCATATACTTTTCAACGTCAGGACCCCACTTTTCCAGAAGACCAATTTTATAACCAAATGCTTCTGGAAGTGAGCTCACAATTCACCAAATTCTGGTCGGCCACAATCTTTATTACACAAAACTTTCAAGCTGGCTCTGTCCTTGGCGAAGAAAAACTCATGGACAAGGGAATCAGCATTGCCTATGAAGATGAGTGCTTTGCCTTTGGTGTAAAAGCCCAATATTCCTATTATAAGTTTAACGACCTCAGACCAGGACTTTCCCTGGATATCTTCCTCAACTTCAAGAATATCGGAGGCTTTCGTCGAAAAATTGATCGTTTTGCCCCCATTTGGTCCACAGAGGTATAAAATCTCTTCTGCGTACTTATTTGCCACCACGTTTTTTGTGGGTAGTACGTTTATGAGGAGCTGTGTGCTTCTTCTGCTTATGAGATGAAGTGGTATGTCCCCTTGATTTCGACGATGTGGATGCATGATGACTGGAAGCTCTGTGAGATGCAGCAGGATGACTCTGTGAAGAATCAGGAGTATTCACTGGCACCACCACATCAGAAACATGAGGGTGCACCCCTAAATCATCAACAAAGTCGTGGGCCCTTTCATGATTCCCCTGAGGTGGTGGTGCATCCCTCCGTTCATCTGGCAAGCCCGCATCTTCTCTATGGTCACTGAAAGAATGTGGTTTGACATCATGGGTATTCTGGCCCCTTCTTCTCTGTTCATGCATGTCAGACAGTTTTCTTTCTTCATGGTTTTCTTTTGCACGATCCTTTTCGTCTTTATGGATCTCTGGCTTCTTTTTTGATGGTTTGGGTACCACCGGAGCTACAGCCTTGGGCGCTGCTGGAGGCGGTGGTGGCTCAGGTAGAGGTACTGGAGCCGGAGCAAATCTCTGAGGACCGATGCCTCGAAAAATATTCAGCTTTGGCGCATCCGCAGGTGCAGCTTCCTCTAAGGTTTTCGTATCATCAGAACCGCCACCAATTATATCAGAAACACCATATTTATCAAGGAACTTATAGTACCCCTTGGCTATGCCATCCTGCTGTTTTTTTGTATTCTCACAATCTGCATGACAACGGGTGTTTTCAACGCTGCCGGAAAAAGTTGCAGGATAGTTTTTATTACACTCCGCAACACACTCTTCATAGGTCGCTGCCATCACATGTGATGAATTCAAAAAAATTGCCAAAAATACTGGAAAAAGTAAACTATTTTTCTTCATAAAGGCCTCCATCTTTTATCCATTATTTGTAATAACAGTTGTTGCGACTTTTGAAAGAATCTTTTTGGGATTACTCATACTCCTTGGATTACCAGAAACAACGCTCACAGCTCCACCAAATGTGTGCGCATTTTCCACCGCTTTTTCCATGGTTGCTTCCCATTTACCATCACACGTATTGGCACACTCATTAAAAACCTCGAAAGCCCCATTTACATTTTTATAGACCTCTCCATCAGAAAGATGAAACTGTTTCTTTGTGGAGCTCATGCAATCCTGCTTGCAGCCAGTTAACTTTCCCACGCAAGGAGGAGCAGAAAAAATACACAATACACTCATGAAAAAGAAAGACAGGTTTCTCATCAGCCTTGTCCCAAATAGCCAGAGGCAATCTGCTGTATTGCCCTGTGTTTACCAACAATGTCATACTCACAATCCCTTTCACAGTTTAGGTATGCCTGATAATTCTCATCTGAGTATACATTCCCCCCTACTGCCTTTTTGCAATCTTGTTTACACTCAGCCAGGCCAAAAGCACATACATCCCCCACTGCTGTGAAAAAGAGAAGCAGACATAGTGTGTACAAACCTTTTTTCCTCATGTGATCCTCCTTGCTTCTTGTATGACGAGATTTTTTAATTTTATGGTCAGTACCATAGGCACCAAAAATAAAATGAGAAAAAACCTATCTTTTCTGAGGGAAAGTAGATATACCCCTAAGAGATGTACCATTAATACCACTCCTAATAATTTCAATCTTATCAGGTGGAAGGTTATGAACATCAAGCCCACCACTCCCCCTAATAGATCTACCAATACCATGCCCAACAGTTTTAGTCTTCTTAAATGGAATGTTCTGCACATCAAGCCCACCACTCACATTTTTTTTCTTCATAGGAGGCATCATCACAGGCACGACTCCTATAGGCACTATTTCATGAGCACCTCTATCAGGAAAAAATAAATTGCCGTGACTCTCACCATGGATGGAGAGTACTAAGATAGGCACTACAAAAAAAATATTTTTTTTGATACTTCCAATCATTATCATTCCATGTATTTTTCTATTATTCTAAATAAAATTGATTAATATATTATTTCATAAAAGATTCCTCTTATGAAAATAAGGTAGTTATAACAATTGTCACTACCATGAGATAGGATCATGTGATGCACTCGTTTTCTCTAGAGCTTTTTAGGAACATTCTTATTGCTACGAGTGCCTGATTTCTGATACAACCCCGGAGAGCCATCATATGTGCATTCTGAACCGCACCATGCATCTGTTCAGCCTGCTCTATACACGTCTTTCGTGATAATGTCCAATCTCTCTGCCATAGTAGCGTCCCATCATCATAGCGACGGTCTTCTCCCCTATAACGGGAGCCTTCTCTATCATCATAGCCACAACGCACCTCTCTCCCATAATAAGGACTCCATTATAGGGGCCTCTTTTTTCTCTATGGGGAGGCATTTTGACTACCCTCTTCACATCGCTGCAGGAGCATCAGGAGAGTTTTTGGAAGGAATATCAATGCCCCCATGTTTCCTTACAGTACCTATTTTTCCAGATACTATAGGAAGATTATCTATCTCAAACCCACCAGACCACCCTGTATTATGAAAAGCAAAAACAAAACTTGCAAAAGTTACCACAGAAAGAAAAATTTTTCTCATATAACCCCTCCTTTCTTTTGACCTATTTTTTATGAGTGGAATGACTTCTCCCATGGTTTTTTTTCTGAGAAGAGCTGTGATGTGTAAAGCTTTTACTCCTTCCATGGGTACTTTTGTTGGAAGAAGTTTTGTGTCCTTTTGTACTCGTGCCATGAGAACTATGAACGCTCTGACTTCTTCCACGGGAAGAAGCACTGCCAGCTCTGGATTCTGTTGATACGTTGTGGGGTTGCGGCTGCGGCTGCGGCTGCTGGTGGGGGGTATCAAGGGAGAATGCGGAATCGTCTCTATAATGATCTGCAACACTCAGCGACCTTCCTCTTTCACGGTCATCCCTGCCATAACCATTAGTATGATGTTGTGTAGGGTAGCCCCTATCATCCGAACCATAGTCCGAATAATGCCTATTGGAATAATACCCATCATCCCTGCTATAATATTCGTCCCCTCTATCACGAGGACGAGGATCAGCATACCTAGAATAGGGAGGAGGCTGTCTCCTCTCATCTTGTGAGGTGTCCTCTGCAGGAGGAGCAACCACTTCGGGCACCACCACATCGTCAGAGGCATCCCCTTTGGCACTTTGAACAATGGATCCCACTGTAACCACTGCTCCAGCCGTATTTACTGCAGTTTCTGCTATGGCACCAATGGCTTTTGGTGCTCCAGTGATCACTGATTTTGCATTTCTTTTGACGACCCCCGCAATGCCCTTTGCAGCAGTCTTGAAACCTTTCGCAGCAGTCGTTCCAGCGGTCTTCAAGCCTTTCGCAATACCTTTCCCAGCGGTCTTGATGCCTTTCCCCGCGGTTTTAAAAGCAGATGCAATGCTCGAGAAAACTCCAGGAGTCACTGCGCCATGGCATGTGCTGTGCAACACCAGCAGAAAAGAACATGCCCCAACCCAAAAAATCTTTTTTATCCTTTTCATGGCTTCCTCCCTAATTCACATTTTTCTCTCCTCTTTGAGGATTACCTTCCCCTACCTTTTTTATGAGCCACTTTACTGGAGCTGCGACTTTTTCCTTTCTTCACAGAATGTCCTGCGCGTGAAATAACCGGAGCATGATGAAGCACTGGAGCATGAACTACTGGAGCAGAATGAACTACTGGAGCTGGAGTAGGAGTAGGATGAACCACTGGAGCAGGTGCCACTGGAGTAGATTGAACTTCTAGAGCAGGTGCCGAAGCCGGTGTAGTATGTTCAGCTGATGATGACCCCTGGCTGTTACGGTAATATCTCTCCTCGTCATCATAATGATCTCTCATATCATGGCCACGGTTTTCATAGCCACGATCTCTCCTCATATCATCACGGTATTCTCTATCATAATACTGGGGATTTTCCCTGCCATAATACCCATCTCCTCTGCCATGGTAACCACGATTGTCATGGTAGTAATCGTCTCGACCATAGAAGTCTCTGTCTCGAGAAGGATACGGTTGTGGTGCTGGTACTGGTGCTGGCGCAAGGGTATCTCTCGTCGTCTTAATAGTGTTCACCACGGTCCCTGTTATCTCAGCACCTGCCTTCACTGCTTTATTCACTGCTTTGATTCCCTTAAAAATATGATGCCAGTTGCTTGTTTTTTCTCCTGTTTTTTCAGAGTTCAACTCCTCTGTCTTCTTTTTGTTATCATTTTTTTTCTTGTTATTCTCATTTTCTTTCTTGAGATTCTTATTACCCTTTCCATGGGAAATATCAGCACCAAAAAAGAATGCGAAAACCATGCAGGATAAGAAAATATTTTTTATATTTTTCATGATACACGTCCTTTTTTAAAAGTTTTTAAACGCAAAAATTTTGAAAGCAATTTGCCCGGCAAGCATTATATGTGTTATTATTTGCCCACTTGTTGCTGATGTTGCAATGTCTTGCACAGTTGTTATAGGCGGCGCTTTCGCAGCTGTAAGCTTTCTCAGCCCCCAAACATATCAAAGCAGCCACAAAGAAAGTCCCCGCATATTTCATAGAACTTCTCATAATAAAAATTCCTCCAATATTAAAATTTTATTTCATTATACTTATAAATATGTAAAAAAAATATTAAAAAAATGATTTGTATAAGATGAAAAAAATTTTTCTGAGAGGTGGTTTTCAAGATTTTTATGCTATACTGCTCTCACGAAAAAGAAAGTGAGAGAGGTTCATGGAAATGAGCTCTTTTGTGGGAAAAAAGCACAAGTGGATCTGCAGGATGATCTTATCCGTGACCATCCTCGCAACGGGACTCCATGTACATGGGGAGGCAATAGAAGACACGTACGACACAGAAACATATGAAGAGACATCCTCTCAAAAAACAAAAGATAAACGCATGAGACAGTTAAAAAAAGAACTTCAGGAGCTTCGATTGCGCTTGTCTCAGGTGGAAACTCAACTGGCTGAGCAAGAAACATCCACATCACCTCCTCCCATCGCTCCTCTGGATGGTGCCCCATACATATCTCCCGCACCGACCGAAATCATAGAGGAAAATGTTTCACCTGAAACAGACTTTTCCACAGATATGGATGCATCTCCACCACAACAGAAGTCACAAAGCATCGAATGGAAGCAAGGAGTTCTTCCTGAAAAAACACGAGAAGAAATATTTCGCGTGAAAGAGGTACCTGCCACCCTTCCGGGGGCCCGAAAAGCTCTGGAGAATGGGCAGATCGAAGAGGCAAAAAAAATGCTCCATCAGATATCACAGGAAGTTTCCCACCCAGAAGCTCCCTATCTCTTAGGCATCATCGCCCTTTGGAGTGATAAAGCATATGGAGCGGCTTATAAATTTTTTGTTTCTGCATACGCTCTTTCGCAACAAAACCAAACTCATGCGCTTTTGGGCCTCTCCTGTCTTGTGCGCATGGCTGAAGCTCTTTATGCACAAGGAAAAAAGCCGGAAGCTCATAAAGTCCTTCTGCATTATCATAAAAAAGCAGATGCGTTTCGCAAAAAAAACCTTTCCTCAGAAGCGTACAAAGCATTTTCAGCTCTGGAAGAGGATGCAAAAACCCTTGAGAAAAAAGGATAGCACCAGAGCTTCCCCCCCAGGGGGCGTCTTTTTTCTCCACCTCCGTGGATAATTTTCTCCTCCTACGGTATACTTGCCCATAGACATGACTGGAAAGAGGATAACCCCATGGAAGCCCATCAGAACTATACCCACATCCAAAACATTTTGGAAAAATACCCGGTGGTGCTTTTTATGAAGGGGACCCCCGATTACCCTGCCTGCGGATTTTCTCATACGGTGGTGGCGGCTCTAAAGCTCCTAGGTACACAGTTTCATAGTGTGGATATATTGGAAGACCCAGAGTTGCGGCAAAATCTGAAAACCTTTTCCCAATGGCCCACCTTTCCTCAGCTTTATGTGAAAGGCCAGCTTATTGGTGGCTGCGATATTGTGCGTGAAATGATGGACTCCCACGAATTGGAAACCATACTCGCCCCCTATACCGCCACGGCTACATTATAAAGCTCATTCCCCATCTTATCCTGGACAGTCTTTTTTGAGCGTCCCCAAATATGGCCCTCTCCATTTCAGCATTGGAAGAAGAACGAAGGCCAACCCCACGGATTCGATACTTCTCACTGGGAATAATAGTTTTTCTTTGATCAGCATCAGACATTCTCTCAAACTCTTAGAACACGCACGCTATAATGTGTTATAATGGAAGGAAGAGTTTAAGGATGGCTGGAATCATATGATGGGTGCAGGGGTGCCGCCAGAGCACGTCTTTCTGCGAGAGCGCACAACAAAACCATTTCGTTTGGTGTCACCTTTTCAGCCCACCGGGGATCAGCCCCATGCCATTGCTGCGCTGTGTGCTGGAGTTGAACATGGAGAACAGGATCAGGTACTTTTAGGCGTCACGGGATCGGGTAAGACATTCACTGTGGCTAATGTAATCCAACATCTCCAGAGGCCCACCCTCATCCTGGCTCCCAATAAAACCCTCGCAGCACAGCTTTATGGTGAATTAAAGACATTTTTTCCTGATAATGCGGTGGAATATTTTGTCTCCTACTATGACTATTATCGTCCAGAAGCGTACATCCCCCATGCGGACGTCTTCATCGAAAAGGAAGCGTCCATCAATGCGCAAATTGAACGCATGCGTCACAGCGCCACCAGAGCATTGTTGGAGAGGAATGACGTCATTGTGGTGGCAAGCGTTTCATGTATTTACGGATTGGGCTCTGTGGATTTTTATTATGGCCTTACCTTCACGGTGGAAGTGGGACAAAAAATCTCCATGAAAAAGCTTTTTTCACAACTGACACACTTACAGTACAAAAGACAGGATATCGATTTCCAGAGAGGAGATTTTCGTGTACGAGGTGATCGTATAGACATTTTTCCCTCTCATTATGAAAATCGCGCATGGAGTATATCGTTTTGGGGTGATGAAGTTGAGAGCATTAAGGAAATTGATGTTCTCACGGGCAACTCATTTTTTTCCTTGGAAAAAATTATAATATTTCCCAACAGCCATTATGTCACTCCTGGTCCCACCATACAGCAAGCCATTACTGGGATTAAGAAAGAGCTGAAGCAACGTTTGGACGAGCTCACCCATGAAGATCGCTTGGTGGAGGCCCAACGTCTCAGGGAACGCATCTCCTATGATATAGAAACCATGAGCGCCACGGGAAGCTGCCCTGGTATTGAGAACTATTCTCGATATCTTACGGGTCGAGCCCCCGGGGAAGCCCCCCCAACACTTTTTGAGTATTTCCCCAAAAACTCCCTTTTAGTGGTGGATGAAAGCCATGTCAGCATCCCACAACTCCGAGGCATGTATCTGGGGGATAAAAGTCGAAAAACGACTCTTTCTGAGTATGGATTTCGTTTGCCATCTTGCAGAGACAATCGCCCCCTCATGTTTGAAGAATGGGAGGAAAAGCGGCCACAAACCCTTTTTGTATCCGCCACCCCAGGTCCATGGGAATTGGAGAAAACCTCTGGCACTGTTATTGAGCAAGTTTTACGCCCCACAGGACTTTTGGATCCCATATGCGAAGTACGTCCCAGCCACAACCAAATGGAAAATTTGGTAGGAGAAATGCATAAGGTTATCCAAGAAAAAGGCAGAGTTCTGGTGGTGACCCTTACTAAACGCATGGCTGAAGATCTTTCAGAGTATCTGGGAGACATTGGCATGAGATCTCGATACATGCATTCAGATATCAATGTGTTGGAGCGCATTGAGATTCTTCAAGATCTTCGCAAGGGTATTTTTGATGTTCTCATTGGCATTAATTTGCTTCGAGAAGGCCTTGATATCCCAGAATGTCAAATGGTGGCTATTTTTGATGCAGACAAGGAGGGGTATTTGCGTTCACGCACATCTTTGATCCAGATTATGGGGCGTGCCGCACGACATCCAAAGGGAAAAGTTCTCCTGTATGCAGACAAAATGACTGATGCTCTGCAACAAGCCCTTGGTGAAACTTTTCGACGACGCCAAAAACAAGAAGAATATAACACCGCCCACGGCATCACACCCCGTGCCGTAAGCTCCTCCGGAGCCCTAGAAATTTCCTTGGAGGATAATGCTGTGTCCTCCCTTTTACCTTCTCAAACCCCTAAGACTTCTAAGCCTTCTAAAATGTCTAAGGCTTCCAAGACATCTCAAGGTCCTCTCAAAAAATCACTGGAAACTTTACGCTTGGAAATGTTGGCAGCTGCCGAGCAATTGGATTTTGAAAAAGCAGCGGCTTTGCGAGATGAGATTGCTGCACGCGGGAAAAAATCCTTTTAATTCCCCATCTCTTTTGCAAGGAAGGTCTCCGCCATGTGAAGGGATTTTTCCAAAGCATCCTCCAAAAAAGGCTTCTCTGAAACAGAAAAATTACCAAGCACATAGGACGATACATCCATTTTCTCCGAAGGAGGACGTCCAATACCCAAGCGAACGCGCCCATACTCTGATCCACAATGTGCGCTTATGCTGCGAAGACCATTGTGCCCATTATGTCCACCGCCCTCTTTCCATCTGACTTCTCCCGGTGCAAGATCTAATTCATCATGAAAAACAACAACCTTCTTCAAGGGAATTTTATAAAAACGTACAAGGGGTGCCACCGCCTCCCCAGAGAGATTCATATAACTGATGGGCAAACAGAGGAGCACATCTTTTCCGTGAACCTCTGCATGGGAAAGATATGCATTTCCTTTCAACAATAATGGCGGGAAGGAGAGTGCCTCGGCGATTCTTTCCACAGCACGAAACCCCGCATTATGCCTCTGGTGTGCATGGCCAGAACCCGGATTGCCAAGTCCCACAAAAAGAATATCCATGGCCATCGCCCTCCTATTCTCGAGAAAGGATGTCCCACAAGGGCTGTGGTATCTGCTCTGTATAGTGATAGTGGGGATGTTCAATGGACAGATATGGAGCTTTTTCTGGAAGCGCCACATTTTTTTCTTTTCTCACTTTTAAAAAATTCACCGTGGAGGCCTTGTGCAAATGCATGGATGTATCGTGCTCATCAATGGGATACGCATGAAGCACAAAGTCATTCTCCCCACGAAGAAAAATTTTCTTTTCTATATTCACCAGATCTGCAAGTTGCTGTGGTCGACTATTGGTGGAAAGAAACTCCAACATGAAGGTGAAAACCAATTCTCCAGCGGCAGGGATGAGGGGATTATACGCCATAAGCTCATCAAGGGCTTGAGCATCTCCTCCTTGCTCCAAGCGAAGCATCTCCTGGATCTGCCACCACAAAAGAGTTTTGTTTTCGAAAAGAACCGTAGACCATGGTCCTATCTTCATACGACGCTTTTCCTTTTCCCCTATAATCAGAGGAAGAATGAAGGGCCGTACCTCATGAAATTTTTCAAGGGGCCACAGATCCTGCAGAGTGATGGGAGTATTGGGAGAGGATGGACACAAATCTTGAAAGCATAAATTGGTATGATGGGAATTACGCATGCTGTAAAAACTCCAGTGGAAAAAGGGACAGAGAGGTGGCAAAAATTTCAACGGGATGGGCAAAAATAGGTTTTGGCATAGCAGTCTTCTGAGATGATGATGATTTTTGAAAACCTTGACGTATACATGTTAAGGCCAAAGGACACTCTGATGCAATAAAGGAAAATGCTTCTTCTTTCATGGCATGCACTAAGGGAGCGCCCACCTTCATGGATTCCTCAAAATGCTCTTTATGAAAACCCCACATGCCCCCATGACCCGAACACATGTCAAAAAGCTTTACTGGCGTATCCACCATATAGTGCAATAACTCCTGGGCCTTACTTCCAGTATTCTGAGCCCGCACATGACAAGCATTATGCAGGGAAATTCCCTGAGGAAATGGCGTGCTTTGGGGAGTAATTTTCTTGTCCTTCAAAAATTTTACCAGATACTCACAAAGATCCCATGTGTTTTCAGAAATCATATGAACTGTTGTATTTTTTGAAAGAAGCGCGGGAAACTGTTCTCGCAACATAAGGGTACACGAAGGTGTTAACGACAAAACCGCGGTGGCTCCCGCGGAGTACATATCTTTGTGCAAAGCTTCTGTTATATGCTCTGCCTTCTGTGCAATATCAGGAAGACAGCCCTGCTCCCAGAGGGGCATTCCACAACACCCAGGATAACTGAGAACCACTTCTACTCCGTAATATGCCAGAATTGCACATGCCGCCACCGCTGTTCGAGAATGGTAATAGTTGTTCAGACATGTGATATACACCACAAGTTTTTCACCATAGGCAACACCTTGGGAATTGGGCTTTGGGGGTGTCCATTTTATCATGGGAGTATGACGAAATGCAGGAAGCTCTGCCTTTCTATGGATGCCCACGGTCTTCTCCATGAGCACTCGTGTGGCAGAACACGTGCTGATGGCGTTGCTCACAGAAGAGCATGCCATGGCAAGAGGCGCATAACTGTCAACATGAGCCATGGTTTTCTTGATCCACTCTCGCATCTGAAATTTCCGTGACTGAATAGCCCGATAGCGCAAAATTGCCCTTGGCAAATCAACTGCCCAGGGATGGGGAGGCACATAAGGGCATTTTGCCATAAAGCACAGGTCACATAATGTACAGGAAGGAAGAATATCTTTTATATGGGCAGAAGATATCTTCTCCACATCCCCATCCACAGCCTGAGAATCCAGAATTGTAAAAAGCCTGGGAAAAAGCCCACATAAATTAAAACATCGCCGACATGTGTGACAAATATCAAAAATACGTCGAAGCTCCTTCTCCACCTCCTGCTCATCATAAAATGCATCATCCTTCCACGGAATAGGCGAACGATGGGGATTAAGAGGTGGTCTCACATCTGACGACTTCACATCCAGTACCTAAATCTTCCCACGGGATTTCATAATATACATGAACTTATAAAAAAACAATCAAGAAAAATTCTTACACAAAATCAAAAACCGCTAAATCATGGGATCGAATGATTTTTTTCATGGCAATAAAATATGCTGGATGCGTACTGTATGGTTTCAGACCAGGAATAAGAAATATACCGGTAATGGGAATGTTTTTCTGCCGCGCATCTGAGCGCATTTTCCTAAAGACCACATAGGCCGGATGACAATTATAGTTGTGAATATAGTCCACCACACATGCCTTCATATTTGGGTAACTGATGAGAGCTGTGGCGGATTTACACATGCCAAAACAGGAGTTTTTTTTCTTTGCCACTGAATATGTACCCCATCCGCTCTCCTGGATTGCTTGTGCCAAAGCAAGGGACGGCGGAACAATGTCTACTTTTATGAGAAGCTGTTGCAAGGAATGTGCCTTATATGCATTCATAAGGGCTCGCAATCTTTTCTTTTCATCCTGAGAAAGATGCTTTTTCTTTTTTTGCTTTTCGTGAATATCCTCTAAAAATTTTCTTTTTTGGAGTATTTTTTCATTTTCCTCTGTGACTAAAGAAAGAATAGTAAGAACGAAATTTTTTTGGGTGGAAGAAATTTTTTGTTTATAGGCCCATGCATGATGCACATGGGGAATATTTTTTTTGGGAGGGGCAGCTTGTGTCGTCACAGGGGACTTTTTTTGCTGAGGCTCGGCACCCAATCCAGGAGTGCCACAAAGGAACCCCATCAAAACCCATAACAATCCCATGTTTTTTTTCTGAATATGCATAAAGTTTCTCCTTACAATGCTTCCACTGACTCCACTTCTGGAATGTAGTATCGTAATGTTCGTTGAATACCTTCCTGTAATGTCACCTGAGAATGGGGGCAGCCGGAACAGGCGCCTTGAAGCTCCACATAGACAACACCATTTTCAAAGGCACAGAGTGTAATAAGTCCCCCATCAGCCTGCACCCCAGGGCGGATATGGGTTTCTAAAATTTCCTCAATCTCCTCCACAATTGCTTGAATATCGTCCGATGGGGCCACCCAATTTTTTAAGCGCTGACGCTCCTGGGGAGACAAACTCTCTTGAAAATCGTCATCTGGCATGGACGAAGCGCTCGTCTCATGTTCTTGGACATGAGAAGCACAATCATCCTCCTCTTTTATTCTGTGAAGCTCCTCCGCCACCAAAGGAAAAGATTTTTTGTGATGCAGGATGGCCGAAAAAATAATGCTCTCCAAAAGGGTCCATGGCACCTCTTGGGTCTTTGTTATGGTCATGAAATCCTCTGTGAGAAGAAGGGACTGGACACCTGGAAGCGAAAGAATGTCATCTAAAAAAGCATGCTCGTATTTTTTCTCTGCATCGGAAAAAAAACATGGCTCCCCCTTAATAAAAAACGTGTCGGCATAAAACTTCCGAGCAAGAGGATTGGGGGTTTCTTCTGTGCGCATCCTGACAACACAATAAAAGCGTATGAAGGAATTGTTAACGATTTTTTCACAATTGTCAAGGCCGCAATTTTACAAGGGAAAGAGGTTTTTTTTATTTTCTTTTTTTCAATAAAAAAAAGTAAAAAATTTTTATTTCTTTCCTGACAATGTTCGAAGTTTTTCCAAAAAAACCTTGTACTCCTTTGTTTCTTCTGAAGAAAGGTGAAAGGTGCGGGGGGATTTTCGCACATTAGACGAAAAGGTTTTTTTCTGGAATTCTTTTGAGGCAACAAATTTCAGATTCTCTTGAAGCCCTCCAGTCATTTCTCTATATACATGACTGAGGAGCTCTGCATCCAAAAGCGCGCCATGGAGCGAACGTTTTGTCAAATCAATGCGAAAATGTCTGCACAAAGCATCAAGACTTTTCGATGCTGCGCCTGGAAATTTTTTCTTTGCCAAAGCGAGGGTGTCTAATATGGGATTTTCCAACTGAGCGTACTGAGCCCTTTTAAGCTCTGCATTAAGAAATCCCACATCAAATGCGGCATTATGAATCACCAAGGTACTGTTCTGAATAAATGCCAAAAAACCCTCAGCAATTTGAGAAAAGGTTGGATATGCCTTGAGAAAGTCCCAATGCAAACCATGAACCTTAAATGCCCCCGGGGACACATCCCTTTCAGGATTAATATAGGTTTGAAATGTTTCCCCTGTGGGCTCACCATGTATAAGCTCTATACATCCAATATCAATAATACGATCTTCTTTGGAAGAGAGGCCTGTGGTTTCTGTATCAAGAATGACGACCCGAGAGCTCATGACTTTTTTCCTTTTTAAAAATCCAATAAATGATAATGTGCTACTGGCGGAACTCCCGGTATTTCCTGGGTAAGAAAAGGTCGAAAAGCTGGCCGAGACTTTATCTTCGTATACCATTCTAGAGATAAGGGGAAGTTTTTCCAAGGCACTTCTCCCAAATAATCCAAGCAAGAAAGTATGGATGCGGCGCTGATATCCGCCCAGGAAAAGAACGAGCCCGCCAAGAAATTTCTTCCTTCCGTCAATTCTTCCAGGTAGGACAAATGAATTTTAAGGGTTTTGCGCCCTTCGCGCACCTCTTCAAGCTGAATAGAGGATCCTTTCTCTATGGTACTTTTCAAAACTTTTTCATAAAAAATAGACATATACGTGTCAGGAAAAAAAAGTTCCTCCAGCCAGGCACACAAACGTCTCACCTCACCACGCTCCTCCGGCTTATATCCGATGATATTCATGGAGGAATAGCATTCGTTCAGGTACTCACTGATGGCCTGTTGTGTGGAATACACAGATCCATTATCCAGAAGCACAGGCAAATGGCCCACAGGGCTTATGGACAACACCTTTGAAGAAGGGTGTGCGAACTTTTCATAATGTTCCTCAAATTCAATCTTTTTTTCCCGCAAGCCAAAGGCGATTTTTCGCGAAAAGGGACAAAAGAGAACATGGTATAAGCACCGATGCATAAAGGTCCTTCCACAGGATTCGGGTGAAGAAATTGTATCAAAAAATCAACTTTTCTCAAAACTTTTTCCTTCTCAAAAAAATCCTTTTTTCTTTTCAAAAAATATGGTATAAAGTGCCTCAATTCATTGAGTGCGGTGGAGCTATGTCCGAAAGGGTTGCGTGGAAAGACGGGGTTATTATCGAAGAAAGTGATGCAAAAGTTTCTGTTTTATCAGGTGCGGTAAAGTATGGAGCATCTGTTTTTGAGGGCATACGAGCATATTATGACCCAGATAAAGACGGAATGCGCTTTTTATCTCTGGAGAAACATATACGTCGCCTTTTTCAATCCGCCCATCTCATGCGTATGGTTATCTCCTGTGATATGGATGATTTTCTAGAAGGCATAGAAAACATGGTACAAAAAAGCTCTCTGAAAGAAGATTCCTATTTACGATGCACCATGTGTTTAACTGCAGATGAAACCCTGGATACCATCAAACCTGTAGAATCTTTCATGCACTTTTTTCCTTATGGTCGCAAGCCCTTATACCATGATGGTGAGCACATATGCATTACATCGTGGACGCGCATTGATGAGAATAGTGTTTCTCCGCGCATTAAATGTGCTGCAAACTATCAGAATGCTCGGTTAGCTGTCTTAGAAGCAAAACGTTCTGGATATAATGACATTTTGTTTCTGAATAGAAATGGATATGTGGCTGAATCCTCCATAGCTTCGTTTTTTTATGTTAAGGATGGCGTACTTCATACATCCATGCTCTCTGATGGCATATTGGAAAGTCTCACGCGAGAAGTGGTGCTCCGCCTTGCAGATCTTTGTGGAATCCCAGTAAAAGAGCATCATGTCTGTCGCACATATCTTTATACGGCAGATGAAGCGTTTCTTTGTGGAACAGCCAGTGAAATTCTCCCCATTCGCAGCGTCGACGGATATTTCTTAAATTCCATGGCTCCGGAAAGTATCACCATGAAACTACAACGCCTTTATGAAAAGTTTGTACGCGGGGGCGTCCCTGAAATGGAAGATGAGCTATTCTTTGTGAAAAGAAGATAAGTGATCAGGGAAGAAGAGTCACAGGGATTTTTTGCTTTGCACAAGCTGCTTGAACCTTTTTGAGGTTCTCCTCGGAAGCAATACCACAAATCAAAATCCGATATCGTGGTTGCTTGGAGGATCGATCATACTGTATAAGGAAGGATGCCCCAGGTGGCAGACGAAGCTTCCTTTTGAAAAGACGAAAAACACGAGTGACTTCTGCACGAGAAACAAAAAATGGTCCAATCTGTAGACGTTTTTGAGTGCATACCTTCACAGGCCGAGGAGCGAGAGATGAAGAGGTCACAGGTACGGAGGTTTTCTGAGCAGCGTTTGCAGAGGGGTTCTGTACCTCTGCAGTACTGTTCTGGAGCGTGTCATGAATGGCTTTCTCCATAACATCTTCCTCTGTGAGGGGGGGAGCCTCCACAATGGGTTTTTCTGGCGGTGGTAAAAGCTTCTCCACCTGAGGCACGGAGGATTGCCCCGTAATATATTCTTCCACATGGGGGGCAAGCTTTTTTTCCTCCGTGGTGGTGGAGGCAAGCCTCGAAAACCTTATGGGGTATCCTGGAATTGCTTCGATAACAGGAATTTTGCCGCTTCCATCCCCATAAAAAATCTTATATAAACCAAAGCCTCCAAACCCAATCCCCATGATAAGAAAAAATCTTTTACCATAAAAGGCCACACCACGCCTTTTGTGATGAAGGAAGCTAAAAGGAGAAGATCCAAATTTCTTTTTTCCCACGGTCCCCACAAAGCTCTATTTTTTTTATAAGACTATCGCATTTCTTCTTTGGGTGAAATGCCTAATATCTGAAGACCTGATGCAATCACAGAAGCAATGCATCGAAGAACGGCCATGCGGGCATGGGACAATGCTCGCTCCTCTGGTTGCAAGAAACGCAACGTAGCATCGCTTTTTCCCTTTTGCCACAAACTGTGAAAAGCGTGGGCCACTTTTTGTAAAAATGTGGCAAGGCGATGGGGCTCTCTCGCAGTGGCAGCACCATAAACCTGACGGGGAAAATCCACCACAATGCACAGCACTGCAAACTCCTCCTCACCAAGACAATGGAGTGGCGCATGGCAGAGGTTCTCTGTGGAAAGCTCCTCCAAAGAAAACATCTCCTCCGCAGCTTTTAAAACGGAACAACATCGGGCGTGGGCGTACTGCACATAAAACACCGGGTTATCCCTATTTTTTTCCTTCAATACATCTAAATCGATGTCCATGTGAGTATCGGATCTTTTTGTAATCATAAAAAAGCGAAAAGCATCTGCATCGATGTCAGAAAGTATTTCTCTCAATGTCACAAAGGTACCATCTCGTTTTGACATTTTCACGGGCTGGTCATGATGAAAAAAATGAACAATTTGGCACAAAATCACCTCCAAGCATCCTTTTTTACCGGTCACTGCATCCACAGCATTTTTTGTACGCAGCACGTGGCTTCCATGATCTGCCCCCCACACATTAATTTGTGTTGTAAAGCCTCGACGAAATTTATCCAGATGATAGGCCACATCCCCTGCAAAATATGTCCATTCTCCGTTGCTTTTCTTGAGCACACGGTCTTGATCATCCCCAAATTGTGTGGAGGCAAAAAGCAAACAGGGCGCAGCATCCTCTGATACCACATCTCCAGAGGTGTGGTGCTTGGACGGGGGGGGGTGTCCCACGTATGTTAACCCAGCATCTGTGAGGAGAGCCATGGCCTCTGCCAGAGTACCATTTTTATGCATCTCAGCTTCTGAGGTAAAAACAGTATGCTTGATACCCAGAAGCATCAAATCCTCTTTAATCTGTTCTAAAAGGGTTTTCATGGCATAGGATGCAAAGTGTGGCTCCCATTGCTCTCGTGGAGCATGCAGCCACGCATCCTTTTCTGTGTCAACAAGAGCTTGAGCAATGGGGACGATATAGGACCCGGGATAAAACCCCTCCGGAATAACGGCCTCCTTATGCAATAAAAGTGCTTCATAATGCAGGTACACAGACTGAGCCAAAATGCGAATTTGCTGTCCTGCATCATTAATATAATACTCCTTTGTAACGTTATACCCTATGGCCTCCAAGAGATTAGAAATGGTGTCCCCCACCACACAAATGCGCCCGTGTCCTCCATGAAGGGGCCCCGTAGGATTGGCAGAGACAAACTCCACATTCATGTTTTGTCCCTGATACTGTGTACTGTGGCCATATGTCTTTCCTGCTGTGAGGATATGTCGAACACTCTCCTGCCAAAAAGCTGGCGTCAGACGAAGATTGGAGAAACCCTGGACAGCCCACGCTTTCTCCACATGGGGATGCACCGAAAGCATATGGCATATGCGCTCCGAAATAATCTGGGGTGAGGAACGCAGAAGAGGGGCCAGAACAAAACCACTGTTGGTACATAAATCTCCATGGGTCCGCTCCTCTGGAGGAAAAAAATCAATGGTATCCACCAAATGCTCTGGGAATGACTTTTTTGCCTCTTGTAACAAAGTTCTCACCACATCTCGTAAAAAATCCTTGAGATCGGGCGTATACGTCATCTTCATCTCTCACTTCTTTTTTCAAGAAAAAACATTCCATAGGCTATAAGATTTTCCTTGAAAAGTCCATGAAGAATGCAAAACTGGACATTTATAAAAAAATTCTTCACAGTAAAGGGATGTGTAATGCTAATGCGAGAGGGGAATGCCCAAGGAAAAACTTTTAGAAATGACGGGACGCGTAGTAGAATGTCTTCCCGATGCCAATTTTTTGGTGAAACTCGATGGCACGGAGACTATTATTACAGCCTACATCTCGGGCACCATGAGAAAACATCAAATCCGAGTTTTAAATGGAGATGCCGTCACAGTGGAAATGACCCCTTATGATCTGACCAAAGGACGTATTCGGTTTAGAGAGAAATAAGGCCTCTTCAGATGTTCTGCTCACTGAGAGCTTTTTTGTTATTTTGCAGACATTTTTGTACAAGGGCATCCACGGCATCATTTTCTGGATGACCACTGTGCCCTTTC
This sequence comes from uncultured Holosporaceae bacterium, assembly GCA_964560205.1. Lineage (GTDB taxonomy): Bacteria > Pseudomonadota > Alphaproteobacteria > Holosporales > Holosporaceae > CAZLKT01. The sequence continues at coordinate 22,408 of CAZLKT010000007.1, forward strand.
ACCCAGTGAAAGGAAGTCTGGGGATGCTTTTGTGAAGCCTCCAAAAGTGCCATCCACAGATCTTTGTTCTCCACAGGCTTTTTTTGACTTGTACGCCAGTTGTTCTGAAGCCATCCGTGAATCCATGTGGTAATGCCCTGTACCACATACATACTGTCAGAAAAGATGCGAAGAGATTCCGCCATGGGATAATGTGTATGACACCACTGCAATGCCTCAATGACAGCCAACAGCTCCATGCGATTGTTAGTGGTGTCCGGGACAAAGCCCGTATGATGAAAGGGTGTGCCATCTGGTGGACAGAGGGGAATGAAAAATCCCCACGCCCCCGGTCCTGGATTGTGTGAACATGCCCCATCAGTAAAGATTTCTACGGCGCGCAGTAGGGTCATTCCATGCCTCCCCTGTAGGTCCATAACGTATACATATTCCGTCTTCCACTTTTCAGAGCTTTCTGGGCATAGCGGCTCAACGCTTGTGGCGTCCATTCTGGCCACTCTTCTGGAGGAACCGAAAGACGTGCGCCATCTTGCCAACAAAATTGTGGTGATGCCAGAAGCTCCTGCAACATAAAAAGCATCAACTCGATGCTGTCGGTGGCAATATGCAGTTCTGCTCCTCTCTTCAATACCCTTGTGAGGCACAATAAAAAATCTCGCTGCAAAAGTCGACGTTTGTGGTGACGAGATTTTGGCCACGGGTCCGGAAATAAAAGAAATATGCCATGAAGACTTTCATCTGGCATCATGGGAAGCACTGTGTGCACCACATCTGGGTAAATGCGAATCCGAGGACGGTCCTCCGGAAGAATATTCTTGACAAGGGCCGCTACTCCATTATAAAAGGGCTCCACTGCAATATATCTCGCATGCTTGTCGTGGGCCATGAGTGACAGAAGATTGTCCCCGGTACCACATCCAATTTCCATCCACAGTGGATCCTGAGAGGCGGCCACCCACGTCATAAATTTTTCTTGCTCCTCCCTCTGAATAAGGAGAGAGGGAAGCACTGTACTCAAAGCATTTTTTCGTGCAGAACTGAGGGCATGCCCCTTGCGTCGCCCAAAAAAGCACGGAATAGCCATGGGAAAAGAGCCTGATGTATTTTTTGTCACGGTCCCCTCCCATCTCGTCGCACCCATACCAGAAAAATGAGGGCACATATACCCCACAAAATCCCCCAGATACTTATCCCAAAGCGACTGTATACCGTGGAGGGAAGTGCATGGGGAAGCTCTGTATCAATACATCCCCTCATGTCCAGAGGCAATATATGTATCACACGCCCCCAAGGGTCCACCACAGCAGAAATTCCTGTATTTGCCACTCGCAAAAGTGGAAGCCCCTCCTCCACACTTCGAAAGCATGCGCTGACAAAATGCTGATATGGGCCCGGAGAATTTCCAAACCATGCATCATTGGTCATAACAAAAATCCATTGGGGCCTTTGTTCCTGCCATGGGGATATGGTAGATGGAAAAATAGATTCATAGCAAATAAAAGGGCGAAATGGTGGTGTTCCTGGCAATGAGGATACCACAGTACCATTGATGGCTGCCGTACTGCCATGGGAAAAATCACGTTTTCCTGGAGTAATTTTTTGCACCCACTCTGTGGGCACAAAGGTCTCCAGCAATGCTCTGCAAGGCATATATTCTCCCAAGGGAAGCAGATGATGCTTGTGATAGACAATTTCTCCTGGTAGATGAGGACTTTTCACCAGTAAGCTGTTCCAAGCCTCCCCATCCGCATAGCCAACCCCTGTGAGAAGTGTCACCTCCCTCATAATCTCTGGAAAATTTTTCACATGCTGAGGGGTGAGAGTCCATGGCACGGCTGACTCTGGCCATAGAACATGCGTTATAGTACCCATGCTGCTCTGCCGAGAGAGATCCACAAGCAAAGCAAAATGCCTATGGGCCAGCGCAGGATTGATTTTTTCTTTTTGCGAAATACACGGCTGTACCAAACGAAAAAAAATGCCCTTATGGAAAGTGGGCACCTCTCTTAAACGATATGCACCAGCACAGTATATACCACAAAGTATGGCGCCACAGAGATAGTACCCTTTTATGGCTTGTAAAAATGGTGCCCTCTTGTGTAAAAAAAAACCCAACGGAACAAGAAAGAGCATCACGGTACAGAACCCAAGCCCATAACTTCCCAAAAACGCTGCTCCCTGCATCATTTCTGGACAATGGTGCCATATATATGCTGTCAGATTCCATGGAAACCCCGTGAAGAGATGTCCTTGAGCCACTTCCAGAAGATTCCACAGAAGTCCAAAGCTCACCATATATTGGAGAGGCGTCATAGCCGGATACATGCCACGAATTTTTGAGGATGCCCATGTGCACGCGCCGCAATAGATGGCAAGGACTGCAGGAACCCCCACCAGGGCAAATGGAAGAAGCCACGCAAAACGATGGGGCTGAACATACAAGCTCTCCCCAATCCAAAACAAGTGTCCCAGCCACAAACCTACGCCCCACAACCATCCATATACAAATGAAAAGCCCGGAGATTGTATACGCCATATACCATATGCAAGAAAAGAAAGGCTGCAGAGAAAAAAAAGCGGTATATTATGGGGAATCCACCCGCATGCGCCTAAAAGTCCTACAAAAAAAAAGAGCACCGGAGAGAAAAAAAATCCCCCACCGAATCTGGCAAACAAAAATTCTTTTTTGAAATACGAAGACTCCGTCATCTTTCGCCCTATAACAGCCGCAGGCCGCAAAGGAAGGGGGAAAAAGCCCCCTTCACAATGTGCATCCTTTTCGCCGATTATAAAAGATTCTCGTTCAGAAGAACAGGGTTCTCAGTCTTATGCCACTGCACGAAGATGAGAATGTCCCTTATCCAAAATAGATCGCTGTGCCTCAAAAAGCGGATACATGTTTTCTGAAGCCACATTGAGCAACTTTTCCATATGGGTGCTGGTGAAAGAACATTTTTCCCCTTTAACAGAAACATGAACCAACTGTCCTTCGCTATTAAAGGCAAAAAACCCGTACACATCTGCTTGTTCTGTCTCTAAACGATCTAAATCCAGAATCACTTGCCCATTGAGGATACCACACGACGTGGCTGCCACCTGACAGAGCAAAGGATAGGATGAAAAATATTTTGATCCAGAAAAGAACAATAACGCACTGGCAGTGGCTACATACGCGCCTGTAAGAGCTGCCGCCCTTGTATTACCGTCATCCTCCACCACCTCACAATCCACAATAATATTTTGATGATTCAAAGCACGCAAATCTAAGCACGTGCTAAGAGACTGCTCTATGATGTCAGAGATTTGCCGATGCATCACATGATTCTGATGGTGACGAGAAATGCGTTTCTGCATGGCAGTGGGAAGAACACTGTATTCAACAAAGACCCTCCCCTCATTCTGCTCCCTTTCTTCCGATGAATCTTGCTCTTTAACCAGGGCAGTACACAAAACTTTTGTGTGACCAATTTGTACAATGCAAGAGCCATCAGCATTTCGCACTACATTTGGAATAATAGAAATTTCTCTGTGCACGTAAGCACCTCGTGAAGATTGTCTGATAAGCATATTTTTTCCCCTTTTTTATATAGTAAACAAAAAATGTCCTCCTTTTATTTTGTTCTAAAAATATCTTTTGTCAAAACAAGATTATGTCTTTACAGAAGATTTTATACGAATTTTAGTATATTTGGAAAAATAAATCAATAACCATTTGAAAAAAAAGATATTTTTTTTCTGTGTGCCAAGGAAAAAAAGAGCATCACGGGTATCTCTTGCATTCTGACACTTTTTTTTTGATAATAGTGGGAAGTTGTCCCCATCGTCTAGAGGCCTAGGACGCTGCCCTTTCAAGGCGGTAACACGGGTTCGAATCCCGTTGGGGATGCTTGCTTTTGGAGAGTCAAAATACATGAAGAGGAGAATCAGTGTCAAAGCCCGTCATGCCAAAAGCTACAGCATTGTGGCTTATTGATAATACAAAACTCACCTTTGCCCAGATTGCCGATTTTTGTGGGTTGCATGTACTTCAGATTGAGGCATTGGAGGAAGGCAAGAGGGGGACCCTCCAACCGGTGAGCCCACTTCTCACAGGACAGCTCACTGCGGAGGAGATAAAACGATGCGAACTTGACCCCAACGCACAGATTTCCTTGGCTCCGGTACTTTATCCTCCGAAAAAAGCACGAAAAGGTAGTAGATATACACTACTTTCGAAAAGATCAGATATCCCCCACGCGATTTTATGGTTGACACGGCACTATCCTCATCTGACAGATGCACAAATTGCCGGTCTTATTGGAACCACCAAACCCACTGTGCGGGGCGTACGGGAGGGAACCCACTGGAACTATAAAGCGCTGACTCCACAAAGTCCTGTTTTTTTGGGACTGTGCACAGAAGAACACTTACAATCTCTTCTCTAATACCTGTATACTATTTCTCATCTGATTGCCTTTTATCAAAGCTATGATTTTTTCAGGATGTGTCTTTAGCTGTGACCATGGTGGGTACAGCCTTCTTCCTGTGCTTCAACAATTTTGTCAAAAGCATGGCATTCGTCATGAAGCGTACGGCGCCTGCTCTGAAGAAGATAAAAAAGATTACCCTATCTGCACAGAGTACATTTTAGAGGCTATTGAGAAAGGATTTATGGGGGTACTATTGTGCGGTACGGGCATTGGTATGAGCATTGCGGCCAATCGCTTCCCAACAGTGCGTGGTGCACTATGTTCCGATTCTGTCACAGCAGGCCTAGCCCGATCCCATAATGATGCGAATGTGCTCATTCTGGGTGCACGCCTCATAGGGCCCCTCATGGCCTTAGAATGCATCAAAACCTTTTGGGAAACACCTTTCGCTGGTGGCATCTATGCACAAAGATTAGAATCTATAAAAGGCGGACACCACCGCCCCACAAAAACACCCCCAAGATAGGGTATGCCTGCTATTCATTGTTCTCTATGTCGGAGTGGCGGGATTTGAACCCACGACCACCACACCCCCAGCGTGGTGCGCTACCAGACTGCGCTACACTCCGTCAGTGTCATTGTAAAAAAAGTTGAGTTTTTCTTCAAGATGCTCTGCACAAAAAGAGAGAAAGAGAGCAGAAGGCATGGAACCACACATTATTTTTTTTTCTTTGCATTCCAAGCCATGGCAAACGTATTTGTATCTGGTATAAGGTGCCCTTGGCGTTTGATATGCCATAGAATCTCTGCAGCGCGACAAGACAGAGGCGAAAACGGAATAATTTGGAAAGATTGGGTTGTATTATTAGGAACCAACATAAAGTCCTCTCGATTTCGAAGCAAGATGCCTACATGAAGCTCAGACTGCACTTGCACAATACACCTTTTTCCAATAAGACTGTGGGGATTTGTGTTCCATATACCTCCCACGAGATCTCCATCCTCATAAAAAGGCTCCATGGATTTTCCAGAAACAGTGGCGATAATGGTATGACGAGATTGCAAAAAGGAGCGTGTCCACTCCTTCAAAATATTTTCTTGAGAACTTGGATACCCACAAAAAGAATGACTGGGTGGGGTACCTTGCGCATCGCGAATCCATGATTCTTCCACCGCAATGCCCTCCTGATGAAATGCATGCAAGATTTTGCCCAACTGCTTGGACGAAAGCTTAAGGCGGTTAAGTTCAATGGATGTAATAGTATTAAAATTCAGATTGTGTCTTTTGCAAAAATCATCTCGTGAAAGATTCAAAAGGATACGAAGCATTTTTATGCGGGTCCCAGGCGAAACTAGCTCTGATGTTAAAGAAAGTGGCATGAGAGATAAACCCTCCTCAAGGTTTCTATCTATAGTAAGCAAGACCTATAGATTGTATCATAAACCCTTTTTGAAAAATAGAAATTCCATCCTGTTAGGAAAAAATTACAAAAAAAACAGCACAATAAAAAAAATCCACCAAAAGAAAAGAACTTCATTTGAAAAAACTATATAACTTCCGTTGATGAAGGAGAAGGACTTGGGTTTTTTTTGTAATTACGTAAAATTTTAGGACGATTCAGACGTGGAATTTTTTTAGAGGCTCGAGGAGCTCTCATATGTTCGTCTTGCGCTGAGGACTCATGGGAGGATGTCTGCTGCTCCATAGTATTCTTTTTCTCATCATCTTCCACAGGATCTATTTTCTCTGATGGAGAATGTTGAGGTGAAAGAATCTTATGAGGGGACACATGGGGATGGGCAGAGGCATTTTGTCCCATGGATATAATGCGATAGTGTTCTGCATGTTGTAAGAAATTTTGGCTGAGGACGCTATCTCCCTCCCGTTGAGCATCCCTGGCAAATGCTCCGTACTTTTCCATCAGTTGCGCGGCAGTTCCTCGAATTTTCCCTGCTGGTCCATTGCTTTCAAAGACAAAAGTTTTGGATAAAGAGGCGGGATCACTGTTCTTTGCATTATTCACAGGTTTTCTTTGATGATAATTTGATCGATGGGGATGATCTTTATATTCATTTGTCATAAACACAGGGGGCCACGATTCTCATTGTCCCCCCATTATAAAGTTTATTTCATGTCTGGCAAGGTTTTGAGCATTTTATAGAGATAGGATAAGCGCAGGTAAGCATTCTGCGCAGCAAGCCGTTCCGTTTCCCAGCTATTTTGGAAATCAGCTTCTCTTGCTGTAATCTGTTGGAGAAGCTGTTCTCGAGAGGCACAGGATTCCTGCAAAAGGAAAATCTCTTGGGCAATACTGGGATTATTTTCCACTGGCCACCATCCTTTTCTCTCTAAAAGGACTGCAGCACGAGTAACAGGATTTTTGAGCTGCTGATATGCTGCGTTGATTTTTGCAGAAAAATCTTCTGCATAGGTATGATGCAACGGATTTTTATGAAAATCAGGATGGGCATATTGTTGTGCTTTCACGTATTTTTCTTCAAGTTCCTGACGATCCAAAGAAAAGTTCGGCTCCATCCCCAAAAGAGAAAAAGCATCCTCCATTTCTTGTGCGTGTTGCACAGGGTTTTGTGGCACTTCCAAAAACTCCCCCCTCCTCTGGAAAATCGTGTTGAGGACCCCATTGATAAAGGTATGGCTGTTAGGTAACAAAAGTCTGTGGGCCAAAGTCACATACTCATTAAAAAGAACAGATGATGGCGTTTCTGGCGTGTATAAAAGCTCAAAAACACCACAACGCAAAAGACACAATGTGGTCAGCTCCATTTTTTCTATGGTCCATGATGGGGGCACACATGCGCGAATCACATTATCAATGTGCTCCTGCTTAGAAGAGGCCCCCTCCACAAGTGCACCAAAATGGTTTTGATCCCACCATTTATGAGGTTCTTCCTCCAAAAGTGTGTAGTGATGATCCTGTACACTCCACGAAAGGAACTGTGATAAAAGATCCGTAGGAGAAAGTCCTTGGAAAGAGGCCCAAAATAAAAGCTGCACTGCCGCCAAGCGACCAAGGGTCCTTGGCATGCGAATGTCTTGACGACCGTAAGGAATGGCGGAAAAAGACTCTGTCATGGCTCTCCAATTTTAAGTGTTGTATAGAAAACTCCCTTCTGAGGGCGATAAATTTCCATAAGGATGCTTTCATGATAGCATGCCATGGCCTCATCAAAAATACCCTCGGCCATATATGGCGTACTCACTGGTCGAAGAGCATATCCCTGGGGGGCAATTTTCAGGATAATGTCTCCAGGACGACACACAGAGAAAAATGGAGAGCTTTTGTCTAAAGCGAGAATAAAGACTCCCTTGGAAAGATGGCGTGCATGAAGACCATATCGAGCCTTAGTCTTTTCAGAAAGATCCCCCACGGCACTCAATTTCATACCAAGCACCGTGCGAAATATTTCTTTTTTAGACACGGCCTCATTATCCATTACCAGCTGCACCGCCTTGAGACGTTTTTTTTGCAGCATGGTAATGTCAGGGGGACGGAGAAAAGAAATCTCCACAACATGGTCCGGTTGCAATGTGTTCATATGGCGAAAGAATTCACAAACATCTTCAATGGGTCTTTCATTCATATGGGTAATAATATCGTGAGGACGAAGGTCTGCTTTATGAGCAGGACTGTTCTTCTCGATTTTCTCTATAAGAACACCTCGAGACAGCACGTTGGTTTTGCACTGTTTTCGTGGTGCGGCGATAATACCGATGGTGCCCCGTGGCACACAACCATGTCTCATAAGAGTATCTGTGACATAACGCACCACATGGGACGGAATTGCAAAAGAAATTCCAACATTTCCGCCATTGGGAGTACAAATGGTGCTGATAAGACCGATAACATCTCCTTGTGCATTACAAAGCGGCGCGCCGGAATATCCATGATTGATAGCGGGCGCATCAACCTGAATATAGGAATCCACATGGCGCACCCCATCTAAAGACAAGCGTCTTTGCTTATGGGATATGATGCCTTGGGATAATGTTCCCTCTAAACCAAAGGGGGTCCCCACACTCCACACCACATCGCCCTCCTGTATTTCATGGGAATCCCCCCAGGTAATGGGCGCAAAAAATGGCATCCCATCTTTATCTTTTTCTATGCAAAGCACCGCAATATCCGATGTGGAATCAACACCAACAACGCGTGCAAGGGCCGTCTGCCCTCCATACAATGTGATTTTCACCTGTTTTTTCTTTTGAGCCTCTTTGTGGCTTCTTTTCATGACAAAGCGCAACACATGGGCGTTGGTGACAATGTACCCTTTATGATCTATAAAAAAACCAGAACCAAATGCCTGGGGCAGAGGAATAAACTCTTCAGAGGGTACTTGTCGTGGTGCCCATACCTGATGAAAAGGAATTTTAAGAGCGGGAAGTCCAGGTGGAAAAGGCATATCCGCATGGCTCTTTTGTGGTGAAGCCATGCGAGCAGGAGAGATATGAACAACCCCCCTCATGACTGATGGAATCCAGGATAAATTTCTGACGGGCGGAGTGTTCTCCCTCTTCCATGCATAGGACGGCAGGAGGGGAACCTCCATGACAAAACTTCGGGCTACATTTCTTTCCAAGGGCGGATTTTTTTTCCACAAAAGCATGGAGGCCCCCACCGCTACACCAATGCCGAGGCACAGTGTCAACTGCGCGATTTTCCTCATAAATATCCATATCATGCATACATTACTCTGCAGTATGAAATATTTTTTTTTAAAGTACAATTTTTCTTCAATTTTTTCCAAAAAGAACAAAGAAATTCCTGGGGGAAAAAACGATGCCTCCTTCCCCTATTCTATGCTGTTCTGTTGTGACGTGGCTTGACAGATTTTGCTCTTTTTCTTAGAATTTTCTCGGATGCGCGGGCGTAGCTCAGTGGTAGAGCATAACCTTGCCAAGGTTAGGGTCGAGGGTTCAAGTCCCTTCGCCCGCTCCGTTTTTCACCTCTTTCAAATGACTGAGTGGCTGCTGCCTTCATGAGTGTGGAAAAATGAGTAAGAGATTCTCATGTCATGCTTTCTTCCAGAGCACCACTATCCTTTCCACGTGAGCATATTTCCCCATGGATCATTTGTGTTCATATGAAAAGCACTGTTATGGTTTCAAAATCACCATGAGAAAAGTCCACAACGTGGACCTTCCTCGGTGATATGTCAAACTTTTATTCTTTATCGCTCACGTCTTCCGCTTCGCCTTCCACCACATTCTCTCGGGAATTTGCAGAGGATGTACTGTCATCACCACCCTCCTCTGGCTTTTTTTCCGAAGCCATTTTTTGAAGCTTAGCAAGATCTCCAGTCAGATCCGTGGCCTTGGTCTGAATGTCCTGTGCATCGTCCCCCGTGAGAGCAGTCTTCAGCTGTGTGATTTTTTCCTCTATGGAGGAGAGCTCTTGGGAGGAGAGGGAGTCCTTCACCTCGGAGAGCGCTTTCTCTACCTCATTGACAATGGTTTCCCCCTGGTTACGAGCCTCCGCAAGCTGACGGCGTTTTTGGTCTTCTTCTTTATTCATTTCCGCATCCTTGACCATACGTTCAATGTCTTCCTTGCTGAGTCCACCCGCATCTTGAATGCGAATCTCATGTTTTTTGCCGGTATCTTTGTCTTCTGCAGAAACATGGGTAATACCGTTGGCATCAATTTTAAAAGTCACTTCAATTTGTGGGCGACCACGGGGCGCAGAAGCAATGCCCATTAAATCAAATTCGCCCAAAAGCTTATTATCTTGGGCCATCTCCCGTTCTCCCTGTAACACCCGAATGCGAACAGAAGGCTGGTTATCCTCTGCCGTAGAGAAGATCTGCGATTTTTCCGTGGGAATGGTGGTATTTCGCTGAATGAGTTTTGTGGTGATACCGCCCACTGTTTCAATACCAAGAGAGAGCGGCGTCACATCAAGCAAAACCACATCCTTCACATCTCCCTGAAGGATTCCAGCTTGAATGGCAGCTCCCATGGCCACCACTTCATCTGGGTTCACCCCCTTGTTTGGTTTGCGACCAAAAAACTTCTCCACCACCTCAACAACTTTAGGCATTCTTGTGGAGCCCCCCACCAGAATCACTTCTTTAATCTGAGAAACAGAAATGCCTGCATCCTTGATGGCAGCCTTGCATGGTCCAATGGTTTTCTGAATAAGAGGATCCACAAGTTTTTCCAACTGTGCACGCGTAACTTTTAAAACTAAATGCTTTGGACCCGATTGATCTGCGGTAATGAAGGGGAGGTTGATTTCCGTTTCTTGCGTAGAGGAGAGTTCGATTTTTGCCTTTTCTGCAGCCTCCTTGAGACGCTGAAGGGCTAAAGGGTCCTTACGAAGGTCAATGCCATTTTCCCCTTTAAACTGATCGGCGAGATAATCAATCACAACGTTGTCAAAATCTTCTCCTCCAAGAAATGTGTCTCCATTGGTGGATTTCACCTCAAAAAGGCCTCCTCCCACTTCTAGGATGGAGATATCAAAAGTTCCACCTCCCAAATCGTACACCGCAATAAGCTCCGGATCACCGTCCTTCTCCCGTCCTTCATGGGCCTTAATGCCATAAGCCATGGCAGCCGCTGTGGGCTCATTGATAATACGCTCTACCTCAAGACCCGCTATTTTCCCAGCATCCTTTGTGGCCTGTCGTTGCGCATCATTAAAATAAGCTGGCACAGTTACCACAGCCCGTTTCACAGATGTTCCCAAATAGCTTTCAGCAGCCTCCTTCATTTTTTGCAAAATAAAAGCACTGATCTGACTTGGACTAAAGTTCTCTTCACGAACCTGAACGTATGCATCTCCATTCTTTCCAGACACAATTTTGTAGGGCACCATTTGCGTATCCTTTTGGGTGGTGGGATCATCATATCGCCGCCCAATAAGTCTTTTAATGGCGAAAAGCGTATTTTGCGGGTTCGTAACCGCCTGACGTCTTGCCACCTGGCCCACAAGACGTTCCCCAGATGATGTAAAGGCCACCACAGAAGGCGTGGTCCTGGAACCCTCTGCATTTTCAATCACCACAGGCTTCCCACCCTCCATCACAGCCACACAAGAGTTTGTCGTCCCCAAATCAATACCTATAATACGTCCCGTAGACATATGACACCTCCCTTTGAAACAAAAAAATACACTCCAACAACTTCCCTCATATTATACATACCTTTTTGTGGAGTCCAAAGAAAAAAATGTACTTTCCCCCTGAGCATGAAGTCAACGGGCTGATTTTTTTCAAAAAGTTCGTGCATAATGATGCTCTATAGAAGAAAAAATATACTGTATGCCCATAAGTGGAGCTTTACGTGATGGCCAGTGGTGGTCCAAGACAAGCCCTTTTGCTGTTTTGCACCTTATCACACCACTTCGCCTCACATGGATTTTGCAACAGTTGCAGCATATGCCCCTCTACAAGGGGGGGCATGCACCTCTCAAAGGTATGCGCATTTTAGATGTGGGATGTGGTGGCGGGCTTACGGCAGAACCTTTGGCCCGTTTGGGTGCAGATGTCATGGCCATAGATGCTGACCCCCATGCCATTTCCTCCGCCTACACGCATAGAGCTGGAAAAAATCTTTCTGTAGAGTATCAGGTAGGAACCTTGGAAACCTTGACCTTTTCTCACAAATTCCATTGTATTTTGGCCCTGGAAATCATGGAGCATCTCTCTTCCCCAGAAGATTTTATACACACATGCAGCAATCTTCTGGAAGAAGGAGGAATTTTTTGCGGATCCACTTTTCATCGCACATGGATCTCCTACGTTTTAGCTATTATGGTGGCAGAAGATATCCTCAGCTGGGTGCCCCCAGGTACCCATACATGGGAGCATTTCTGTACCATAGAGGATGTACAAAAATGGTGCACACACGCCCAGCTTTCATTACCTATTTTTCAAGGTATCACTTTTCTGCCATTTCTTCATGAGTGGATTTTTTGTGAAAGCGTTGCTGTATCCTATATGTTTTCTGCAAAAAAAAAGAAATCACTCTAAAAAAGACACTTGTACAGAAAAAAACTTTCCCTCACAATGGAAATAGAAAGAAAAAAGTACAAGGTGGCCTCGTGCGTATTGATGGAAACGCCCTTCGTCCAGGGCAAGTAATCTTGCATCAGAATCGGTTGTGGGTTGTCACGAAGACACAGCATACGCAGCCAGGAAAGGGGGGCGCCTACATGCAGGCGGAGCTGAAAGATATCCAGGATGGCACGAAAAAGAACGAGCGTTTTCGCTCCTCCGAAACTGTAGAGAAAGTGTTTTTAGAGGAGGTGCCGTACCGATATCTTTATCAACAGCAGGGGGAATATACCTTCATGCATCCAGAGACCTATCAGCAAATTTCAGTGGGGGAAAATTTACTCAATGTATCTGCAGATTTTCTGCAAGAAGATATGGAAGTTCTCATTGGGTTTCATGAGGAAAAACCTATTTTTGTTCATCTGCCCCCCCACGTGGTTCTTACCATCGAGGAAACAGACATGGTGGTGAAAGGCCAAACGGCAAGCTCTTCCTACAAGCCCGCACAGTTGGAAAACGGTATACGCATTATGGTACCACCCCATATTGAAGCCGGAACAAAAGTTGTTGTAAGTACTGAGGATGGCACCTATGTAGAGCGTTTTAAAGGTGATGCAAAAAGTGAGTAGTATGCTGTGGCTGGATTTTTCTTTAAAAAAGTTTTTTCCTTTCGAAAAAATTTCTCCCCTCAAAAAATATTTTCTTCTCGAAAGGTATACTCACGGGGTTTCTCCCTCATAGAGCTCTGTATCACGCTTCTTGTCATGGGGACCATTTTCATGATGATGACATCGGCCATGCGCTCCTATCACACGTTTCATTCCATACAAAAAACGCGCCACCATCAACAGCTTATTTTCCAAGCCCTCACCCACCATTTCCTGCTTCATGGGTGTTTGCCCACTCCAGAATATCCTGACGCATTGGCACCAGCCCATGAAGAAGTTCTGGTGGGCATTGTGCCCTTCCGGCAGCTGGGCCTTCCAGAGAACACTGCTAAAGATGGATTTCACCATTGGATGACCTACGCTGTGGATAGAAATATGACTGCCAAGGTAAAGGGATCTCGCTATATCGTGTGCGATTATGTTTTCTCCTCCAAAAGCAGCCTCCACTTAAAAGATAAAGGCGAAAAAATGATGCAACATGCTGCAGGGGATGGCGTGGCATGCCTTTTAGTGAGCCATGGAAAAACAGGGTGGGGAAGCTTTCATAACGGGAAAAATCGATACATGCCCCAAAAAAATATCTCCTGGTCCCAAAGCAAAAAACGCAATGCCAATGATAAAAATTTTTTTTCCATCACTCCAGCCCCCGGCGAGGTCGGATGCTTCGATGATGACGTCATCTGGCTGACAAAAGGACAATTACTGATGGGGGCCGGCATTCTCTGCGCCGATTATTTGGTGCCCACAGAAAAAACAGACCCATCCGTTTTCATGCATAGAGGTGATAACAAAAGATGACAGGATATTCGGTATTCTTTAAACTGATTTATGTTCATTGAATATTTCAGTTTTTATGGGTTTACTTTATTTTTGATGGGATTTGTTGCTTTTCTTAGAACAACAAGTGTTTCTTTATTGTCACTCAATTTGTTTTCATTCCTAAGAGCAGTAGAATATTTGATCTCTAAATTGTCTCTATCAGAAGAACTCATACCAGGAAGAATGGACTCCTCAAAAAGAGATTTTGGCATGACAAGCAATTTCTTATCATTGGATTTGAGAAGACCACTTACGGTTGCATAGTCCCTTTTTGTTTTAGCAGAAAGCTCTCCTAATTCTTTATATCTGGACCATCCATTTCTCACGAGATCGTAACCAAATAGTGATCCTCCAATTTTTAAAAGACCTGGTAGTGCTGAAGTTATACCACCTAATCCATGATATGCTACATACAATCCAGTTACAGCCCCTAGGAAAGCCAATGCACCCCCTAGAGACCGCCCCAGGATGCTCTGCATTCTATAATCATAATCATTATCATAGAGAGCATATTCGCCTTCTTTTACAAGGCGAGAATCATATCCACCGAAAGGATTCATCCCCTTATAAAGCCATCTCCATTTGGAGGCGTTATTTTCTGAGGTATTTAATCCAATATGCTTTTTTAAATTTATATGTGTAAAGCTTTTCAGCGGAGAGAATGTTGATCTTCCTGTTGCTCCGTTTTTACTCCTAACCACATCTTTGATAGCATCCAAGAATGAAAGTGTATAAATTGTACCATTTTTCGAAAAGTTGTCTTCAGTTATTTCTATAATCCTCGCATCTGGAGCCGCACCAAAAGCTCCATGGGGCAAAGAAAAAAGTATTAATAAATACGTGGAAATATTTTTTTTTCTCATTTTTTTCTCTCTTTTATTATATTTTTTATTAAATAATACATAAAATATATTAAAAAATTGTTTATTGTTTAAGTAAAAATGATGTTGTAAGGAAATTTCACAGCCAGATATGAGCCATCATCTTATATTTGCATCACTATGAAGAGAAACTACCGCTGTCTTTTCTCTGCATATCCAATGAAGTTATGAAAACTATAGTATTAAGGCGAAAAAGCAACCCACAGCCCTTATTACTCATAAGGCTATCTCACTTTGTAAACATGAGGCGGACGAATTCCTCCTTCCAACCCATCACCTTCTACATTACCTTCATCTTCTTTGCTCATAAAAACTTTTGGAAACACAGGCACATTAACTTGCCCTCCCTCGTCATGTTGATTTTCATTAAAGATTTTTTTATTTTTTTTAAGCTTCTTTTCTTGCTTACCTTTTATGTGTTGTTTCGTTTCATTCATATCAGGCATATCAAGAACTCTCATCTCTTCACCTCCAGAAGTATAGAAATTAGTTTCTGAGGGCTTTCGGCTACCAGCCCCCATCACATCTTGTGGTTGCTCCCCCACATCATCTGGTCTCACTTGAGGTCTACTGTTTTGATCCAATGTAGTTTTCTTGCAATTGGACCATACGACATCCATTGAACAGATCGCCCCTCCCATACATAGGCATGTCATGGAAAAAATCCGTAGCATTTTTGATACATCACTCATGTTAACCTCATTATTGAACATTACCAATTCGATTATTATAAATAAAAAAATAACAAAAAGTAAATATAAAATAATTAAAAAATATTAACAATTGATTCTTTTACGTGAAAAATACAAAAATAGTAAAAAACGAGTTCTAAAAGGAGGTTTGTATGACTTGTATCCAATATCAAAGGACGTGTTTCATGAACGGATATTACCAAAAGGCATACCACACATGTGGAGGAAGGCCACCTAAGATAAGTCATTACAAGTCATTTCTATAGCGATTTTAGCTGCACCACTTATTTGTACGAATATTGCCCAATCCCTCCCATAATAATAGGTATTTGAGATCCGCTACGTTTTTACCAAGACTCTGTGGCCCTTAAAGAAGGATATCTGTCTTAAAAAAATCAGCGGGCATATATGGAAAACAATACAAGGGATATCTTCATATTCACCCTGTTGCATCCTCATAATATTTTTTAGCTTTAATTACGATTTTCTTTTTTATACAAAAAATTTTTTATATGTTGCTAAAAATAAGTTATTTTATTAACATATTTCTTATGATTGTAACCATGGAGTAACACTATGAAAAAAATATCATGTATTGCTGTGTCCCTTATACTACTTTCTGCAGGAAAGACTGCATACAGTATGAAAAATAATACTGAGAATGATAGTCATTCAAATAGAACATCACAAGATCATGTGATGGCAAACTTATGCAAAAAAGAAGTTGATCTTTACAAATATTTTGAGGAGCTGCAACATGAGATACAGGTATTGCCCCTCGGCCCTACTCTCAAATTGCGTATAAATGACCTGCAAGATGAAATAGGGAAGTACCAGGATCTCTACAAAGCTATAGAATCACTTTTATTAGAAGATGAGAAATATACGGTAAATAAACTTCTAGAAAATACTACAACGTGTCTTCAGAAAAAAATTGATTTCATAAAAAAATATAAAGACAAACTCTGGATACTTTTTGCCCTCCCCCTGCATGAACAATTGGAGGAGATGAAGGATGATTTTCCGGAGAGAGAAGAAGATCTAAAAGAGACCTTGAAGAATATGGGATCCAATAGGTTTTTTAGAGAGTCTTCTAAAATAAAAATAATGAAAGAAGAACTGGAGAACATCAATAATGAATGCTGGAAAACGTATGTGGGTATAACTGAATTTATCATTGAGAGAAATAAGGGACTTTCTATTGAGAGCAATATAGAAAGAAGTAAGCAGCCCCCCCCACATACAGGGTAAAGCATCTGAAAACTCATTATATCCTCAAGAATCAAGCCAGAGCGCTCATGCTCCCGTGTTCAGGGACCCACTATCTGCTTTAGAGAAGTTGCAAGATGTTTGCACAAGCATTCCATCCTTTAAAAAGACAGGAGATGAATTTTTCTATAAAATTCTGAACCCAAGTGTAGACCTTACTGAGAAAGCACAAAAGACTAAATATGAACTAAAAACTATTCTTTATTCAGTTATGAGTTTCATTTCAAAGAAAGAAACAAAAAATAACGTCTTTGATTTAATTAGAAGAATTTCACAAAAACTAGAAAATCTCGTTCTTTTGGAAGAAACCACATTCTTAAAGACCATTGATCTTCTAAATCTAAATAATTTTTCTATAAATATAAAAGATAAAGAATCAATCAAAAATACCATTTTATGTTTTGACATGGTAAAAAATAATAAAAAAGATGAGCTGTCAAAAATAGAAAAGGAATTTAAAAAAGAAAATAATACATTAAAGACAGAGTTTGACGGTTTCATCAGGAGTATCAAGCATCTTAGAAAAGAGATAGAACAAAGCATGCTTTCAGAACCGATATGTAAGGGTGTGGAAAGTGTCACGGAGGACGAGACTACTTTTGCTTCTGGGCAGATGCTACAACAAGAGGTGGTGCAGAGCCTTTCCAATGATATGGAAAAAATTTCACATGATGCCTCTGTGGAGAAAGGAGGTTCGCCATCTCATAAAAAAAATCCAGAACAAAAGGAAGAGAAAAAAGAAGAGAAAAAAGAGAGAAAAAGAAAAAGAAAAAAATACACCGAACCCCCTCTCACAAAGAAGGACGAAAAAGTTAAAAAGCCTGAAGAAATAGAAAAAAATATTACGGTACTTCAGCAAAGAACGGGAAAACTCATGGAGGAAAAAGAGAGGATTCCTCAAGAGCTCCATAAAATCGTCTCGAATCCAAAGGGGTTGTCACGTGACGAAATCCTGCGGATCAAGAAATTAGAGACAGTGCTTCATCTGGAAACCAACAATGCAGATAAGATCATACAAGACGTACAAAAAATAGAGAATGGTAAACATATTAATTACAATCAATGTCAGGCAATAGAAAATATTTTAAAAAAAATAACAAAATTTCTTGACAAAAGAGATGCTCTAAAAAATGACTACGAGCAAGAAGGAGAACAGATAGAAAAGGTGTCTCTCGACAATCCTGAGCTGAGTGAGAAATGGGAAGCGCTAGGCGCGGCAATCCAGAAAGATCTTTTCGATGCACCTAGAAAAAGTGCACGCCATATGGGCAGTACAAAAAAGATATACGAAAGCCCTGAGAAAAATTTTCAAAAAAAATAAAAAGAGACATTCCAAGAACTTGGTCTCCAATAGCATCTTCTTTCTTCTCTATAAACGTCATGCCTCAGTGAGAATATTTTATCCTCACTGGGGGTGACCTTTATGATAGGCATTTTTAAAAAACAATTTGAAAGATGTGAGGATCGTAATAAGATCGTTCCAAAAAGAGGTTCCTGTGGTTTGTATCCAAGAACATGTGTTTCAGTGCCATGGCCCGAAAGAGCATCGCATACATATACAAGGTTGAAGAGATGGAGTGAGAATGGTATTTATGGGGTATTTTTACGAGCTTTTAAAAGAAAAGGGTATAAATGCAGAAATACCACACAAGTGCAACAAGAAACAGGTTTGATAAAACTGTCTATAAATGGCGTCATAGAATAGAGAATCTATTTTGC
>CAZLKT010000008.1:0-37125 GCA_964560205.1 uncultured Holosporaceae bacterium
CTTTTAGAAAGAGTTTATCACTATTCTTCTATCTTTCAAGTGGTTTGTTAACAGTTCCTATTACCAGCGCTATTGCCCTAGGAGGATTAGCCCTCATCAAAGGTGGGCTACACAACATTCGGCAAGGAAATGATGGGTGGAGGCGAACTGGTCTTGGCCTAGCCTCCATAATGGGCGCGGGGATCTATCTCTTCCCAGATTCTGTGAAGAGCATTCCTTTTGGATGGTACTCTCTTATAATGACAGCTCTGTGTGGAGGAGGATTCCTCCATGGCAAAGATGCGAGAGCAGCAAATCGTCAAGAACTTGATGGCATTTTAAAGGGTAGCATTTCTGATAAAAAGAGCAAAAGGCACTATATTGATTTTCTTGAATATGAAGACCTCCCTGCTCTTAAAAACCCTGCTATGATGATGTTTTTCTCCGGAAAAAATGGAGAATGGAAAGAAGATTTCGCTGATAAAGTAGTAGAACTTCAGCGGGAAGCAAACAACATTGAAGAAAGCAAAAAAGATGAAGAGAAACAAAAGCTTATACAAAAAATAGACAGTATTTTTGCTGAAAAAGAAAATGAAATGGATAATTTCCGAGAAATTATGAGTGGTAATATCGCAGGAAAAAAGTATACGAGAGAGTATATAAACCTGCTGACAAATAGAGACCTCCGTAGACTCGAAATCCCTAATGCTCTATCGTTTTTATGCGGAAAAAATAACGAATCGTGGGGGGATCTAGGTAGTGTCGACATTTAGTATTTTTGTGTTATAATATTTTAGCATCAAGAAGGGAGGTTAGAATGTTATACGATTTAAGAGATGATCAATGGGAAATAATAAAAGATATCTTACCAGGTAAGGATGGTGACAGGGGGCGAACTGGATTGGACAACCATAAGGGCCGTGATGTGGGTTGCAAGAACAGGCGCGCCATGGAGGGCGCTGCCACTAGAGTACGGCAAATGGCCTACAGTTCACAAAAGGTTTATGCGTTGGGCTAAAGCTGGTGTGTGGCAGATGATATTTCATACATGAGCAGTGGATAGTGATAGTGATGATAGATTCAACAATAATCAGAGCACATCAGCATTCAGCTGGTGCTTTAAAAAAAATATAGAAACTGGTATGCAAGAACAAGGGCTCGGAAGATCTAAAGGTGGCTTCAGCAGGAAGCTCCATGCTGCTTGCGATGATGTGGTGGAGGGTAGAGAAACGGATGCGTTAATAGCTGACAAAGGTTACGATGCGGATTATATGGTACAATTTGCAAAAGATGCTGAGGCGGAGGCAGTTATACCTCCAAGATCCCGGAGAAAAATAGCAAGAACCTATGACCAAGAATTATATAAAGAGAGAAATGTAATCGTTTAATAAAATCAAGCATTTTAGGCGCGTAGCAACACGATACGACAAGCTTGATATCTCCTATCTCTCTTTTGTTTTTCTTGCTGGAATTTATTTATGGCTAAAATAAATGTCGACACCACCTAAACCTCTAGCATTCCCCTGCTGTACAAAATAGAAAGGATTTTTTCGTGCACGTCATAAGCAGAGCCATGCTCTCTGATGACACAAAAACGATGGGGCCACAACGCCACGAGAGATTCATAGGCAGCCTCCACACGGCAATGAAAATCCCGAGACGCATCATCAAAACGATTAGCACGTCCCAAAATTTCTTTTCTTTTATGAAGATCATCCTCCGCGTGGCGTACAAGAAGAATAGTGAGAGATGGCAAAAAATCCATATGGGCCCTCCTGTGCCACTCAAGAATCTCTTCGGGGGACACTCCCCTCAGAATGCCCTGGTACACACAGGAGGAATCAATGTATCGATCGCACAACACCCACATGCCCTGTTGCAATGCAGGCTTCATCACATGCTCAATATGACATGTGCGAGCCGCCATCATCAGAAAGAGCTCGGTGAGGGCAGACATGCCCTCTCCTGAAGGGGAGGTGGGTGGCGCAAGAAAAAGTTCCCGCACTTTTTCTCCAAGGGGGGTACCGCCGGGCTCTCGGGTGGAAAGACATGGATACCCCCTCTGGGTGAGGGCCTGGTGCAGCAAGGAAACTTGCGTACTTTTTCCAACGCCCTCGCCACCTTCAAATGTTAAAAAAAATGGAGCCAGTTTATCCACGACGAGCTACAGGCTTTTTCTGCTCTATCTTTTCAGAAAGAAACATATCGATGAATGCGACCCACAAACGGTACAGGAGGGAGGGACTCTCCACATCATGCTGCGCCTCCAGGGGGTATTCCAGAAAAAAGGTTTTCCCCCCTTTCTCCCAAGAGACCAAAAGCTTTCCAAGGCGCTGTCCCGCCACAATGGGCGTCAAAAAAGGTGAGAAATGTTTCACCACAATACGAAGGGCAGATCGCTCTACCGCCGGAAAAGAAAATGCAATATCCCTGGGGGTCACCAGAGCCACAGACCCAGAAGGCCATACGGGAGCATTCACCACCACCTGACCAGCCCTAAAGAGAATCACTGGCTGGAAATATGTAAACCCCCACTGGAGCAAACGAATGGCCTCCGCACACCTTTTCTCTTCTGTTTCCAGTCCATTGATGACCAAAAGAAGCCGTCGCCCATCCCGTTGAGCAGATGCCACAATACCACATTTCCCCGCATCAGTGCGTCCTGTTTTCACACCATCAGCAAAACCTTTTAAGATAAGTCGATTTTTTGTCTTTTGTCGCACATTATTGTGGCTGAATTCTGGAATGCTGTAGTACAAACGGTACTCTTCCGGAAAATCTTCTATGGTCCTTTGTGCGATACGGGCTAAATCCCAGCACGTGGAGTACTGCTGTGGATCAGGGAGTCCAGATGCATTGGTAAAATGAGAGTTAATGGCCCCAAGCTCCTTTGCTTTCGCATTCATCATTTCTGCAAAAAGAGGTTCAGTTCCTGCCATAGCCTCTGCCAAAGCAGTACACGCATCATTCCCCGAACACACCACTGCACCCTTCAACAAGGTTTCGTATTCCACGGCCTCATTGGGCAGCAAAAAAAGTCTGCTTCCTTCTTTTTTCGCGGCGTTGAGAGAAACAAAAACTTTGTCATGGAGCCCCACATCCTTGTGGCGAATTTTTTCCAACAAGATATACACCGTAAGAATTTTTTGCATGGACGATGGCACCATTCTTTCATGAGCATTTTTCTCCAAGAGGATGGTATTGGTTGTCATATCCAAAAGCAAAACCGTAGGAGCAGAAGACTCCATGGAGACAAAAGGCAGAGAATGGGGTGGCACATCCTGCACGGCTGCCCCCAGAAACGCACTCATGACAAGACTGGTGTAAAAAAACCTTTTCATCACAGAAAAAACCAAGGCAAAAAGGGGAAAATATCTTTTCATATGGGACTCCTTCAAAAGAACGTTTGCATACGTAGCAAAAGTTTCATGAAATAATGCTCTGTTGCCATTGTACAAAAAAAATGACAGATAAATCTATTTTTTCACCACAGGTCTATTTAAAAATCGCACACGACATTTTTTGTACTGACACAGATGTTTCATCACGGGGGCAAGCACTGCTTTTCCATAAAATGGACCCAGAACAACTTTATAAAG
The DNA here is from genome assembly GCA_964560205.1 of uncultured Holosporaceae bacterium. Taxonomy (GTDB): domain Bacteria; phylum Pseudomonadota; class Alphaproteobacteria; order Holosporales; family Holosporaceae; genus CAZLKT01. The sequence goes on from CAZLKT010000008.1 coordinate 3,579, forward strand.
AAAGGGTTTGACAGCAGAATTTTTTTGGAAGATACAGATTTTTTGAGGCGAGAAATAACGGCGAATGGCTTGGATATACTTATGATGGGGCATCAACACCTCCACATAGACTGGATGCTCACGAGAGGGGGCAGATGGTGCTTTTTTTTCAAGGAGACGAAGTGCATTTCTGTGTTTTTCTGACAAGGATTTTCCGGAAACTTTTTTCACAATGTTTTGATAGAAAGCGCGCTCCACAGTGCCTTCTATGGAATGCTGTCCTGGTTTGTACCGTTGTGCAAAGGACAGACTTTCGGGCACAAGAGTTTTGATGGAAACTCTTGCAACACCATTTTTGTAGAATCCCAATTTTTCAGCAGCCCCCCGGGAAAGGTCCAGAATGCGATCGCCATGGAAAGGCCCTCGATCATTGACAAGCACGCGGATGCTTCGGCCGTTGGCCATATTACGTACTTCCATAATGGACGGCAAGACGGCCGTTTTATGGGCTGCAGTCATGGCATTGGCATTAAACCGATCCCCCGTGGCTGTCAAAGCCCCATGACATCCATCCCCCACACCATAACAAGAGGCCACCCCCTCCTCCTCAAGCTCATAATGCTGCTGGGGATAATACCAGGTACCCCTTATACTATAGGGACGAGAGGTGGCGGTAAACGGAGCCGGAGTATAACTCTCACCACCCTCAAAGGAACATCCCGAAAAAAAACCACTGACACCACTCCAGAAAAGTACTGCACATACAGACTGCTTCATGGATGTCATGCTTTGTCCCTCCTGTATCTCTCTCTCACAATTCTGAAAATATTTTCTGAAAAGATCAATGGTTTTTTATGTTGTATAGCATCCATCCTTGGGATATGCTCTTCTCGTGGAGAGAAGAAAACTCTGGGTGCCCATGAAAATTTTTTTGGGAAAATGGCTTGTGCTAGGTGGGGTAGTACTGCTCCTACAGGGGTGTTCTTTTTTTTCCAGCCCCGTGCAAGAGCGCGGATTTTCTGGTTACATGGAAGATAATAAAATCAGACTCCTTCTCAATGAGTTGTTTCTTTTAAAGACCAGAAATATGCACGAAAATATAGATCAGGTGGAGTTCATGATCTACAATGGAAGAGTTCTCCTTTTAGGCAAAGTAAAAAATCGCACCATAAAAGAAAAAGCGGTATCCATGGTGAAAAAGGTAGAGGGCATCAAAGAGGTTATCGATAATATTGAGGTTGGCACAGAGACCCATTGGCAGTACGCCAATGATGCTCTTCTGGGAAAAGAGTTGGAAACGGCCCTTTTTCTGGACTCCGACATTTTCTCTCAAAATTATCGCATACGCGCCGTCAATAACGTGCTGTATATTCTAGGGGAGGCACGACATCAGAGGGAGCTGGATTTAGTCCGAAGCCACGGCGAGAAAACAAAGGCAAGAAGAATCGTGCTCCATGTGCTCCTCGCCGCAAAAGCTCCACAGAAAAAAGCACCTGATGCAGTGCCTCTTCAGCCGCCACCACCTGCTTCCTTCTAGGGGCTCCATTCTCTCCAGAAGCCTTCAGCTTACATGGGCAAGGGCGCTGCGAATGTGATGCAGGAGTGCGTGTTGGTTGTCAGCACGTTGTCGAATGTCATCCACCACTTCTTGCGGAGCGTGGTCCACAAAATCTTTTGTCTGCAATTTTTCCATAAGCTTCTCGTAGGTACCTTGCTCCTTTTCCAAAACCTTCTGAAGGCGGGCTCGCTCTAAATCCAGATCCACAAAATCAGCAATCGGAATCACCATGATCATCTGATGCACAGAAATCTGCGCAGTGCCCTTTGTTTTTTCTGTCTGCCCATCTAAAGGCTCCATGAAGATATTCAAAGACTCCATGCCTGCCAAAGCCAGCAAATGACTTTTTTGTTCCTCTAAAAAGCTCTGCTCCTCAGAAGATGCATTGTATATCTCCACCGAAAAACACACATCCTGCCCTATGTTAAACTCCGCTCGAAGATGACGAGCCGCAGTTAACACGGCATAAAAAATCTCCACATGCTTGGAAATATGTGCAAATGATTTCTTATCAAAAAGATGGGGAGGCAGCGTCCATTGCCCATGGCAAAGATATCCGGCTTGTGGTCTCACGGACTCATTTTCTCCCCAAAATATTCTCCATATCTCCTCCGTCACAAAAGGAATCATAGGATGCAGCACAAGCAAAATTCGGTGAAAAACCCATGCCAAAACTGCAAGAATTTCCTCCTGGCGCTCCTGACGAAGAGCATTTTTTGCAAGTTCCACGAACTTATCGCAAAAAACATCCCACACAAAATGATACAAAACTGTCGCTGCCTCATGAATCCGATACTCCTGGAGAAGCTGCGACACTTTTTCCTGCAAAAGCACCGCTTCCCCCACAATCCATTGGGAGAAAATCCATGAGGATTCATGATTTTTTTTCTTGAAGGTCACGTCATGGAGGAACAAAAAGCGTCCCACATTCCAGAGCTTTGTCACAAAGTTTCGTGATTTCTCCACCTGCTTCATGCCAAAACGCACATGACGTGTTTGGGTGCCTGACAAGGCAAGGGCAAACCGTAGTGCATCGGCGCCGTAGGAATCAATCACATCCAAGGGATTAATGACATTCCCTTTGGTTTTTGACATTTTTGCCCCTCTCTCATCCTGAATGAGAGGATGGAGGTATACGGTATGAAAAGGAATGTCTCCTGTAAGCTCCAAAGCCATCATCATCATGCGAGCCACCCAGAAAAAGATGATGTCGTGCCCCGTGACCAAAACGTCTGTTGGATAATACCGAGCCATGAGGGAGGTTTTTGCAGGCCACCCCAAGGTGGAAAAGGGCCACAAAGCAGAGGAAAACCAGGTGTCCAAAACATCCTCATCTTGACGCAGCTCCACAGAAGCTCCGTATTTTTCAGAGGCTGCTTTATGGGCTTCCTCCGCCGATTCAGCCACAAAAATATCATCATCAGGGCCAAACCACACAGGAATCTGGTGCCCCCACCACAGCTGACGAGAAATGCACCACGGCTGGATGTTATCAAGCCATTCAAAATAGTTGTTACGCCCTTCTTGAGGAATAATGCGTGTGCGGCCCTCCTCCACAGCTTTCTTTGCTGCCATGGCCATGGAAGTGGTATCCACAAACCACTGAAAGGTAAGTCGTGGCTCAATGCGGCATCCCGATCGCTGGCTGAGGGGAACACTGTGCATGATTTTCTCCGTCTTCACCACCCCGTCTTCTCCAAGGGCAGAAAGAACCGCCTTACGAGCAGTTATAATATCCATACCCTGAAACTTTTCAGGCACCTCCTGGTTCAAGCAGCTCTTTTCATCCAGAATATCAATGGGTGTGAAGTGATGCCGAGTTCCAATGGTAAAGTCCAGAAAATCATGGGCTGGTGTGATTTTCACCGCACCAGTACCCTTTTCCGGGTCAACATCTTCATCCGCAATAACGGGAACCCACCTGTTCACAAAGGGCACGCACACCTCTTGCCCCACCAGATGTTTATAGCGCACATCATCCGGGTGCACTGCCACCGCCACATCTCCAAAAAGCGTCTCTGGTCGTGTGGTGGCCACATGGAGAAAACCAGAAGACCGCAGAGGATACGCCAAGGTCCACATGGTGCCCTCTTCTTCCGTCTTCTCAATTTCTAAATCCGATAAGGCCGTTTGCAACACGTGATCCCAGTTAATAAGGCGTCGAGCACGGTAAATAAGACCTCGCCTGTACAGCTCCACAAAAGAATGGATCACTGTTTTGCTGATATCCGGGTCCATGGTAAATGCTAAACGATCCCAATCCGCGGAAAATCCCATTCGTTGCATCTGTTCCACAATGGAGGATCCATGATGCTCCTTCCACTCCCACACTTTTTCCAAGAACTTCTCTCGTCCAAGACTTTGCCGTGTGATACCTTGAGCCATTAAGCTCTTTTCCACCATCATCTGGGTAGCAATGCCCGCATGGTCCGTGCCAGGAAGCCAAAAAGCATCCCGCCCATTCATGCGGTGAAAACGTATGAGGATGTCCTGAATAGTGGAAGAAAGTCCGTGGCCAAGATGCAAAAATCCCGTGACATTTGGTGGCGGCATCATAATGGTGTAAGGCTTTTGAGAACTCTCCAGGTCTGCTTGAAAACACCCCTCCCACATATGTCGGATTCTCTTTTCCACCTCGTGAAAGGAATATCGCTTCTCCATCATACCTTCTCCATAGCGCATATGGGAAAATCCTAATGCCATTTCTTGTAAAAGACAAGGGAGCCCTTTCATGCCTTATATTCCTCTGAAATAATGTATATACTCAAGGAGAAAGAATCAGAGGGGTGCTCTGTTTATGACTATGCAAAAGAAAATATGGTGCAACGTCCTTTTTTCATGGATGACTCTTGGGGTCTTCGTCATCATGGTAAAGTATATGATGGACATAATATTAGGGCACATGAGGATAATACACAAAGAAGCAATGACAGAAAACTGCTCTATGATCTTCTCCTCCATCCCCCCTGTACCTCTCCTTGAAATAGCCTTTTTTCTTTTTATGCTTGCGGTTATGGTCTTTTTCATCGGAAGAGAGTTTTATGCCATCTATAGAATAAACCATCATTTCTTTCGCACAGAAACATTTCAATGGTATTGGACAGATGTGGAGCCCTACACCATTCTTGCACCCATTTCCTCCATTGCACATCGTGCACCACACATTACACCCGGGCAAATAGAGTCTGCTCTGCAGGAGGTTACATCTGACTTACGACAGCGCATTGCCACCATAAAAAACAGCTTTCTTTTTTTGCTCCTTTTCGCAACTGCATCCATGATTTTTTTTATATTACATGAGGTTAACTTCGCATATATCCTGGTACCAGCCATCACATTTCTCGCCATGTGTGTACTTGTTTTATGGAAAAACCAATGCCAAAAATTGCACCATGTTCTTATGAACAAACTGTCAGCCTGGTGTTGGAAAAATTTTTCCTGGACCCCTGCCGTGGAAAAAAATCTCTCAGAACCTTTTCTGCAGACATTTCTCACCAACTGGATGGAGACCATGGAAAAAATGCAAAAAGTGATATATATCTTGGAGGAGCGACAAAAGAGTTTTCACACCTCATTAATGCTTTTTTCAGAAAAAGCACAATCATTAGCGGATCTTATGAAAAACCAGCATGCCATGCTTCACAAGTGGGTGGATGAACAGATACAAAGTCGTCACAGCATGGAGAAAATATCCCATCGACTGGGGGCTCGTGATAGTGAGCTGCAGGAAAGTTTAGGAAAGCTGCTCATAGTGTCCCGAGAAATATTAGAACGCTTCTCGGAAGAAAAAGGTCAAAAAAGCCCTTTCTATGAACTTGGCGGAAAAAATCACTAAAAGAAAAATACTTCCTCCACTACAGAGGCATCTCAAGGGGTCTAGTAACGTGGTATAACCACTCTTGAACGGCCCCCTCCACGTGGGGGCTAATTCTTCTATAGACCTCTGCATGATATTCGTTGAGCCATTTTCTGTGACACACAGACAAAAGATGAGGTGCAATGAGGGTCACATCAAAGGGCACCAATGTCAGAGGCACAAGCTGTAACTTTCCTAGGAGCCTCTCTGGTATTTTCTCTGAATCACCTCTCGGCTCTGGGAAGAAAGTTCTATCCGTGACCTCCGTCACCAATACATCATTCTCCAGGCGGATCCCCCCCCATCCCTCTTGATAGTAGCCTGGCTCATTGGAACACACCATCCCTGACTGGAGCGGAACGCCATCATCCCTGGAAGAAATGCTGGGAAGCGCCTCATGCACTGACAGAAAAGTACCAATGCCATGGCCCGTGCTATGGGCATAATCTTCCCCCATTTGCCACAAAAAACTTCGAGCTGCAGCATCCAAATGCACCCCCCGCGTTGTCTGCTGCGGGAAAAAAAGTGTGCAAAGATGTATATGAGCCTGCAACACCGCTGTAAATTTTTGGCAATGCTCGGGGGAAGGCTTCTCTGGTCCTATCCACACAGTACGAGTTACGTCCGTTGTTCCAAAAAGTGTTGGTCCGCCGTACTGTCCCCCCGAATCAAGCAAATAAAGTCCTGCTTCCACCGGAATACGCTCATGCTCTTTTGGAACATAATGGATAATGGCACTATGAGGTCCCGAAGCTGAAATACTTGGAAAGCTTGGTCCCCTATACTCTGGATGCTGTCGACGAAAAGCCTCTAAACCCTTGACCAGAGAAATCTCCGTTTCTGATCCTGACCCACATGTAGAAAGCCAATGCAAAAAACGCACAAGAGCAACACTGTCCACCTCATGGGTTGTACGAAGTACCCCTTGCTCTTCCATAGATTTTCGAGCTTGAGCCTCCCCAAAGGGAAATGTCTGTTCTTGCCAGCCAATGGACACAAATTCCTCATAAAATCCAAGAGGCGTGAAAGCATCATGACAAAAAATAGCTTCCCCTGTCCAGTTCTTCAGCATGCTCCACAACCTATTCACATCATGAAATGTTATACCTGCCGCATCGCCCGCCAGCTTTGTGCTTTCCAGTACAAAAACATTTGCGACGTATGTATCTTCGCTTTGGCGCGTCACCAGAGCATATCCTCCCACAGCAAAGGTAGGCTCATTTTCTGTGCTACGCATGTTGAGCAGCCAACTGCTATGAAAGGGATGACAAAGGAGCACACTCCTTCCAGGAGCCACTCTGGTATGAAAAATTTTGTGACACTTCTCCTGAAAAGAGGGAAAAAGCGCGTGCTCCATAAACCATATCTCACCGAAAGAATATGAAGATGGTGGGGTCTCCTGCCCCCCCATGACAGTTTTTGCCACCACCTCTTTCATCCATTGTACCGACATCTTATGCCCACGAGCCTGCTCCTGGAGCTTTCGTGACGCAGACACCGTCCACAACCATGCATCCGCCCCCACCACTGCAGATTCCTCCACATGGGCTGCTATCCATGACCATATTTCTGTCCAATCCCAAAAATACACCTCCACGGACATATGAGGATACTTTTTCTCATAGGCCAATGCTTCCTCTCTCGCCTGCAGAAGATAGCGTCCATCCACCCACAAGCTTACATGGGTCAACGTTACCACAAGGACCCCCGCAGACCCAGTAAAGCCCGAAAAATAACGAAAATATGCAGGACTGTTCACGTGGCCCTGGGGCGAAAAAAAAGATGCCGTGTGGGGAAGGATGTAGGCGGAGAGGTTCTCGTCCCTCAGCGCACTCTGCAAGCGCTCCAAAGGACACGTCATAAAAACCTCCTGTGATGCAAAATCTTCTAAGCCTGGGCAGCGGCGGCGGTGTGATGGTGGGTTCTCTTCTCTGCAATACGAGCCTTCTTTCCGCTGAGATGTCTCAGGTAATACAACTTCCCACGACGCACACGCCCGTGGCGCAAACACTCCACCCGCTCAATATTAGGATGATAAAGAGGAAATACCCTCTCCACATTGGATCCCGCCGTGGTGCGACGCACCAAAAAGGAAGAATGCAGCCCACGATGGTATCGCGCAATACACACACCCTCAAAACGCTGAACCCTTTCCTTTTCGCCCTCTTTAATGCGCACATACACGCACAGAGTATCCCCCGGCCTGAAAAAAGATCTATCCTCAATATGTGCTTTCTCTGTCCTCCCTTCCAGAAGACTTTTCATATGCTTTGCATTAAATTTTTCCAAAAGATTCATGATGCTCCCTCGTCTTTTCTGCCATAAAAATCCTCGACTTCCCCCATTCTATCATGGGTTATATGCTTTTTCCAGAGGTCAGGTCGTCTTTTTTTTGTAAGGTCCATGGACTGTTGTAGGCGCCAGTGGGCAATTTTCTCATGATGCCCTGACAAAAGCACCTCCGGCACCTCACGGTCCATCCATTTTTGTGGCTTTGTGTACTGAGGGTATTCCAGAAGATTTTTATGAAAACTTTCACATACCAAGGACTCTGCGTTGCCCACCACGTGTTCCAGCAAACGACAGTATCCTTCCAGTAAAAGCAGGGCTGGCGTTTCCCCTCCGCATACGACAAAATCCCCGAGGCTCACCTCCTCTATTTCCCAATGATCTAAAACTCGTTGATCCACCCCCTCATATCGTCCACAGAGAATAACCATATCCCGCGACTGCCTCTTCCACTCCAACAAAAGGTTTTGAGACACCGGTACACCCCTGGGCGACATATACACAATACGAGGATTGGAAAGGGATGATACGGCATCACACAGAGCATCATGAACACAGTCTGCACGCAACACCATGCCCGCGCCCCCCCCATACACTGTGCCATCCACCGTCTGGTGTCGACCTATTCCATACTGACGAAGATCAACTGTGCGCAGATGCCACCTCCCCTCCTTCTGAGCCTTTTTCATAAGAGACACCTGTAAAGGACCGTTATGGAAAAGCTCTGGAAAAAGCGTGATCACAACAAAACGAGGCTTTTGTGTCATAAAAGAGACACCTCCACAACAATGGTGCCACTCTGACGTTGCACGTCCACCACAAAAGGTTCACGAAAAGGAATCATGGAGGCCACCTCTGGTACCTCCAAAAGATGACCTGCACCAAAATTGTGTACCGCTCTCACCTTCCCCAGCATCACCCCCTCCACAGAAATCACTTGCATCCCACACAGCTCTGTATAATAAAAAGTATCGTCATCCCATTCTTTCTGTTGTTTTTGGATCTCCTTCAAAAGGTCAAAAGAAACATACAGAGTTGGACGCCCCATGTTTTCTGCCTGAGTACGGGAATGCACATGGGCAAAGCATGCACGAAAAAAAGCTCCTCCCAAGGGAGAAACATCCCTCCACGTATGTGGTCCTTGAGAAAGCCCTTCATCTGTAAAGCAGGAAAAGGAGAAAAGATCCCGGGGGCGCTCCATGAAGCTGTGCACCTTTACATGCCCTTGGATGCCATGACATGCAACAACTTTCCCCAGGGCCAGAGCTGTGGGCAGCGTCATAAGCTGTAGATCAACCCCATGGCCTTTTTGACTTTTTTCAGGGTTTCTTGCGCTTTCTCCCGGGCTTTGTGTTGTCCAGCAACAAGAATGCCTTTCACGAGGTCATCATCATAACTTTCTCTTTTCTCTCGAATGGGACGAAGAAAGTCTGCCAACGTATGGTAAAGCGCCTCTTTCAGAGTGGTATCCCCAAGCCCCCCCCGTTGATAATGCTCCTTCCACTGCTCCACCTCACTCTTATGGGGATGAAATGCATCCAAATAGGAAAACACCACATTTCCCTCAACATGTCCGGGGTCCTCTATGCGAAGATGGGTGGGGTCCGTGTACATTTGCCATACTTTCTCTCGCAGAACTTCCTCCGAATCCTTCAAGAAAATGGCATTGTTCAGGGATTTGCTGGCTTTTTGTTGACCATTAATCCCCACCAAACGTGATGTGGTGGAAAGCACCGCCTGGCATTCCCTCAGGCAATCCGTCTCATAGATATGATTAAAACGCCGCACAATCTCATTGGTCATCTCTAAAATAGGCACTTGGTCCTCCCCCACGGGCACAGCCTCCCCTTGAAAAGCCGTAATATCAGCTGCTTGACTGATGGGGTAGCACAAAAACCCCACAGGGATGCTGTGGCCCTGATATCCCTTTTGCTGGATTTCAGACTTAATAGTGGGGTTTTGCTCCAAACGACTGAGAGTCACCAAATTCATGTAATACATGGTCAGCTCAGCAAGCTCTGGCACCTGAGATTGTAAAAAAATGGTAATTTTGTCTGGATCCAATCCAATCGCAAGGTAATCCCGCACAACCTGCAAAACATTTTTTTGCACCGTCATAGGGGTTTTGAAATTATCCGTTAAAGCCTGAATATCCGCCACCATAATAAAGGTCTGATAGTCGTTTTGCATCTCCACTCTCGACTTCAAAGATCCAATGTAGTGCCCAAGATGCAAAGGGCCCGTGGGCCGATCTCCAGTTAAAAGCACCTTTCTCTCTTGATGTGACACGGGAAACTCCACCTCCACACATAGCTATCCTGGGGGAAAGTGTACAACGCTTTCTTCTTTTTGCAAATGGGGTATGGCGAGCCACCTAATACTTATTCCCTAACCCCATCTTTTCGCCCACAAAAAAGGGGGAAGAAAACATCCTCCCCCCTTTCTGTCTTTCATAGGAAACGAGCAGCTTATTTGCTTGCTTCAGATTCCTTCTTCTCTTCTTTCTGCTCACCAGACTTTGACTCCTCTGACGATGCAGCTGGTGCTTCGTTAACAATAACAGTTGTCGATGACGAAGCCCCGCCCTCACTCTCTTCTGCAAAGCAAGAAGGAGCACAAACAAGAGCCAAAAGAGTTAAAAGAAGTGCCTTCATATAAATTCTCCATGCTAGTATAGTCTCGAGGGGAATGATACACATCTTTGAGAAAAAAGCAAGAGGGTGTGGGAAGGTTTTTTATGAAAGCGGTTTTCACTGAGGGGCTTCTTGCACAAGAAAGATTTTTTTGGTACAAATGAGCATGGTATTTTAACTATTTGTGGTATACATGGCAGTTCCTAAGAAGAAAACAAGTCCGGCGAGGAGGCGATCACGTTCGGCTTCTAAGCATGTGACGGTACATAACGTGGTCCCTTGTGAGTCTTGTGGAGACTGGAGGCGCCCCCATCATGTTTGCGCCCACTGCGGAACATATGATGGACGCGTTGTTATGATACCTAAGGCAGTTCGGCGTCAAAGAAAAGCCCAAGAAGAAGCCCGAGACGAGTCGTAACCCCCATGTCGCTACTTGCAATTGATGCCATGGGTGGAGATAATGCTCCTCGTGCCATTATTGACGGACTAGAGATTTTCCGCAAAAGGAATCCCTCCTGCTCCTTCATCATATATGGCCATGAGGCTGCTCTGGCGCCCCTGCTCTCTTCCTATCCTGCTTTGTCGGCCTGCAGCACCGTAGTTCATACAGAAGAAAACATCACCGATGACATGGATGCTCTGCAAACGGCCCGCAATGGAAAAAAATCCAGCATGGCTTTGGCCATCGAAGCTGTCGCCTCCGGTGAAGCAGATGGCCTCATTTCTGCAGGCAACACCGCCGCATACATTACGCTGTGCTCCATGAGTTTCCGCCCTCTTGATGGTATCCAACGACCCGCCATTGTCTCTTTCATCCCCACACAAAAAGGGGAAAGCATTATGCTTGACCTTGGGGGCAATGTGAAAATCACTGCAAAAAACCTCCTGGATTATGCCATTATGGCGGATGTTTTTGCAAAAAATGTGCTGGGACTCAAAAACCCCACCGTAGGACTTCTAAACATCGGAAAAGAAAAAAACAAAGGTACGGACGTGCTTCGAGAAGCTTATGCGCTTTTAGAACAAAACACATCTTTACACTTTCAAGGTTTCATTGAGGGAGATGATATCCCGCGGGGCACAGTGAACATCATTGTCACAGATGGATTCACCGGAAATGTTGCTCTGAAAACAGGAGAGGGAGTCATGCATTTTTTCTCCTCCATTCTCAAAAAAAAACTTTTAGGAAGTCTTCGAGGAAAAATGGCAGCGTTTTTAGCCAGACCACTTTTGGAAGAAGTCAAAGAACACTTTGATCATCGACGATATAACGGAGCCTTATGGCTTGGATTTCGAGGCATTGCGGTGAAAAGCCATGGGGGAACGGATGCACTTGGTTTTGCCCATGCTGTGGAAATTGCCTATGATATGGTGCAAGCAAAAATTACAGATATTTTGGAAAAACACCTTCATCTTCTGCAAGAGGACTTCGCACAGAAAATTGCTGATTAAAACATATATTCACGTTGACCTTAAAGGGACTTTATGCACACATTTTCTGTTATACATGGGGTAGGAGGATATCTTCCAGAGAAAATTATCACCAACCACCAGCTCTCGGAAACCCTCGATACATCCCATGATTGGATTGTCAGGCGCACAGGCATTGAACAACGACATCTGGCGGACAATGGACAGATGACATCTCATCTTGCCACAAAAGCCGCCGAAGGTGCATTACACATGGCACATAAAAAGCCAGAGGATGTGGATCTTATCCTTTTAGCCACATCAACATCAGACCATGCGTTTCCCCCTGCCGCAACACGCGTTCACCATAATATTTCTGCCCATAATGCAGTGGCATTTGATATTAACGCTGCATGCAGTGGATTTTTATTTGCCCTTTCTGTGGCAGATGCCTACCTCAAGCAAGGTATGTTTCGCAATGCCCTCGTCATCGGTGGAGAAGTCATGTCTTCCATTGTCGATTGGAGTGATCGACAAACGGCCATTCTCTTCGGTGATGGAGCTGGGGCTGTTTTTCTCGAAGCACACAAAGATACGTCACATGGGGCATCTCCCCGGGGAATCCTCTCCACAGAACTTTTCTCCCATGGGGACGGGTATGATCTCCTTTACGTCCAAAATACTACAGAGGAAGGTGTCCAGAGAGGAAAAATCGTCATGAATGGAGCAGAGGTTTTTTACCACGCAGTGCGTTACTTAGAAGCCTCCGCAGAAAAACTTCTTGCACAATCAGGACATGCTGTGGAAGATATCCGATGGTTCGTATCCCATCAGGCCAATAAGCGTATTCTCACCGCTGTGGGAGAGCGAATGGGCGTCCCATCTGAGCGCCTTGTCTTCACCGGCAATCTCCATGCGAACACTTCTGCGGCATCCATTCCTTTAGCCCTGTGGGAACTTTCTCACAAAAACATGCTCAAACCTGGAGACTTAGTATTTCTTCAAGCTTTTGGAGCTGGTTTTACAGGAGGATCTTGCCTCCTCCGATGGTAGGGTCCCCATTGTTCCAGAAGTACTTTTGTGCTATCATGGGCACATCCTTTTCGTCGAAGATTTTTATGACATCTGAAAAGAAGCGATCTCCTCATAAACATGACAGCATCATTTTGCATAACGTTCACAAAAGTTTTGGGGACCATACAGTGCTGCATAATGCCTCCATTACCGTCCCCCAAAAGCGTTCTTTGGTAATCATGGGACAGTCTGGATCCGGAAAGTCTGTGCTCTTGAAGTGTCTTTTAGGGTTTTTACCCATAGACGCAGGAGAAATATATATAAATGGACTCTCCATCCGAGAGGAAACAGATGAACAGAGGGAAAAACGTTTTCGCAAAAGCGGTGTATTGTTTCAGTCTTCTGCATTATTAGATAATCTCACTGTATGGGAGAATATTGCATTTCGGCTTTTAAAGCACACCTCGCGGGAAATGGCCGAGAAAATTGCCATGGATACTCTCGCGTCTGTGGGGCTTTCTCCAAAAACGGCAGATCTTTTTCCAAATGAACTTTCTGGAGGCATGCGGCGACGGGTAAGCCTCGCCAGGGCCATCTCTGAAAATCCTACACTTCTTTTTTTTGATGAACCTACCTCTGGTCTGGACCCCATTTTTTCCACCATGATGAGCACCCTCATTCGAAAATGTAGCCAAAAGCTTGGTGCCACCACTCTCACCATCACCCATGATGTCCGCTGTGCACAGATTATTGCTGATGAAGTGGCGCTTCTACATATGGGAAATATTGTGTGGCGAGGTGCGCCAGAGGAGCTTGTTTCCAGCTCTGATCCCTTGGTCCATCAGTTTGCTTTTGGCAAAGTCAAAGGCCCCATGTCCTCTTGTTTATAATTTTATGATACGCATCTACAGCCCCAACAGTCTTACCGTGGGAGATACTCTTATACTTTCTCCCATGGATGCCCACCATGTGTGCACAGTCATGAGAAAAAAACACGGAGACAACATTGTGGTTTTTCACCCCAAGTCTGGGGAGTTTTCTGCCACTCTAGAGATACACAGGAAATCTCATAACCATGTTTTCGCCCATGTCACCGCATTTCTCAGAAAACCTGAGGTGCTGTTGCCACGACATATGGCCATTCCCCTTATAAAACCTGATAAGCTCCTTTTATGCTATGAAAAAGCTACGGAATTGTGCGTCACAGATATCCATCCCATCATCACCCAGCATTCCTCCTCCACTCATTATGCTTCTCACCACCACAAATGGCAGCAACGCATCAAAGAGGCCGCAGAGCAGTGCCAGCGGTGCACCCTTCCCATCATACATCCCCTCAAAAACCTCAAACAGTGCGTGGAACAAAACATCTCTATCTCGTGGGTGACTGCCATAGAACGCTCCCCAGACCTCCCCTACGCATCACCAGAGCACTTCCAAACAGCTTCAGGAATTATGGTGGGACCTGAGGGAGGCTTCTCCCGGGAGGAGAAAGACTATTTGCTCACAGCATCGCCACAACTCCAGAGGGTTCACCTGGGGCCCACTATTTTGCGGGCTGAAACCGCTGCATTATTTTTGCTGTCCTGCCTCCATAGCACACAGCTTCCCCCCAGATAAAACACACCATTAGGCCTCTGGTGCATGAGATTTCTTCATTTTTTTTATATCAGGCCCCACGCTCTTCTGCTGTACTGGTTGTTCTTCACTCTTTGTCTCTTTTTTTTGCGTTCCGTTCTTCTCCTGCTTGTAGACCCATTTTCTTATCAGATGCGGGGTTTTGCTCAAAAATTTATCTTTCATTCCTCCTATCAGATGAGGAATGTCGTTCAAAACCTTACCTTTCACTTTTCCCATCAGACGAGAAGCTTCGCTCAAAAATTTAGATTGCTTATCACTCTTATACAATCTATACCCCGCATATCCCAGAGCAGCCATGCTCAACAACAGACCACTTCCTACCAAAAGAACCCCACGAAATCTTGCAAGCTCTCTCAGATCGTCCACTTGTTTTCGAAGGTTTTCTATAAGTACTTTTTTTTCGCATCTTTGATCGCAATTCCTTAATAAACGATCATTCTCTTCAGAAATAAGTCTCGTAGATTCATCTATAGAGAGCTGTTGCACTTTTACATTCGGCTTCATTTCGCACACATATAATCGACCACTACAGATTTGCCAATTTTTTTGACATTCACCTAAATCCTTGAAAGCCATGCCTTCAGAAACAGAAAAAAAAGCCCCTACGAGCACACATACTTTAAATAATTTTTTATTCATTTTATTTCCTCTATACTTTCCATGATCATTATATTGATTAAATAAAAACATTTTTTTAAAAAATATAAACAATCCCAACCAAAATCCTCTATTAATAAAAACATATCGTAATAACTATACGTTACCACTACATCCTGAAAGGCTCCAACTTTGCCCACGCAACCCCTGCTTTTGGAACTATACCCTGTGTCAATCTATATAAAATGCCCCTCCACGGAGCTATTTTTTTGAGGATAGTGTATTTCAGACAGAAAGTAAATCACTAAATATGTTGAAATTTTCATTAACTACATTGTAAAATATCTTTTTTATCCACATCCCAAAAAGCCTCAGGACAACACCACATCCTTACCCATCATTTTTTTTACATATGGTTCATCATTTTCGTATAGGAAAGGGTCTTGTGAAGCGATACCCACATTGCTGTCATTCAACTCTTCTTCCAAAAGAGTGGGGGGCATGACCGGCTGGAAAAATTGCACAGGTGATACGGCATCCCAGATATTACCAAGATTGAATACACAGTAAAGATAAAGGGCTATTAACCCAAGACCACCAGCACATACCATAAGGCACGGCGATGCATCAAGTACTCCATTCCTCCTCTGTGTTTCATTTCTATCGTCATATGCCAAAGATGCAGCGAAAGCGGCAGTACCCAGCAAGAGAACACTCCATGCAGCAACATCATCACCTATGGACATATTATAAATCATAGCCGTTAAAGCAACGGCCCCAAGACCACCACTGAAAGCCCAACGCATGGAACCACTATCATCATTTCTCAAATCATGCCGGGTATCCCTATTACGCCAATGATAGACGCAATACCCCAGACCGAATAGGCTCACTGCAAAAAAACAACCCACCGCCACCCATATACTTTTATGCGTATGAGGAGAAGAGCTCCCACTCAGCTCTGGTAGGTCCTGAGTATTGTTACCTGTGAGCCATGGAGCATGTGAGACTATAGAACTATATGCATTATCAGGGGTTTTCTGCACGAAGACTGTGCTGTCCTCTTTGACCGCACTTCCCCTGACTGAAATGATGACTGTCAGACAGAAGAATACAAACCATCCACAAGATCCATACGCCATCATCTCTCCATTACTGGCGAACACCATTTGTAGAGTAGCGTTTTTCGCAAGCAAAGTAAATTATTAAATATATTATAAAATTTTCTTAACTATTGAACAAAAAATTCTTTTTTTTGTGTCCAACACGAAAAGGGGCATCCCAAAAAGCCTCAGGACAACACCACATCTTTACCCATTATTTTTTTTATATGTGGCCCATCATTTTCGTATGGGGTGGGATCTTGAAGCGTACCCCCTTGTGCCATTGTACTGTCGTTCCACTCCTGTTCTCCTTCGGAAAGAGTGGGAGACGATGCCACGACCGGCTGGAAAAATTCCATGAGTACCGCGGCGTTCCAACTATCGCTAGACAGCCTTATTTTCCCTGATAGAAAGTAAAGATTTGCTAATGCAGAAAAAACTGCACTTCCCATAAAGGATGCTAACCAACATTTATCCTCCCGCATTCTATATGCAAAATATGAAAGGCCAGCTGTAATACCAAGACCTACAATACCCCCTAAAGCATCATAATTGCCTATGGATAACATATATATGGCATACGCTAAGGCAGCCGTCAAACCACCAGCAGAAGCACAATACATAGACTGATGCTCCCAAATACTATCCCACCCATCCCTCATATAACCCTGACGATATATTTTATATGCTACACACAATATGCCAGTTGTAAGAAGAGAACCAAACATGATCCAAAATCCACGGATATTACTGTGCGTATAAAAAGGACTCCTCCTCACTCCTCCCGAAATGGGATTACCTAAGGAGCCCTTCTCTGCATCGTAAGCATCGTAAGCATCATAAACATCGTAAGCATCATCATGGTTTGCGTGCAAGAAGGCTCTATCTTCTCTTTTAACCTCACTTCCATTTACTGGAGCCACGACCGTCACACACAAGAATAAAAACCACCTACAAGCTCTATACATCATCACCTCTCAGTTTCTAGCTAAGCCTCTCGCCTATAGTAAAGTTTTTCAGAAACAAAGTAAATGTGATCATTAGATATGATAAAAAACTTCTTTTTTTATCCTTTACTAAGAAAAAGACCTTATTCCAGCAACAAGCCATTCATTGAGATTCATTTAATGAAGTGTTTTCGAAGACGCTTTCGTCTTTTTTTCTCCGTCTTTGACCAATACAGTGGACTTTTTATTTTTGTTCTTATCATAAATGAAAATAGGTTTTGCATTTTTTTCCACAGTCTCTGCTTGCACACAGACCTCCTCCACACTTTCTTCGGAGGGAAGCTCATACATGGATTCCAAAAGGATATTTTCCAAAATAGAACGAAGGCCACGAGCCCCCGTTTTAAGGTCGAGAGCTTTTTTAGCAATGGCAGTTAATGCCTCATCTGTCACACGAAGCTGAACCCCTTCCATGCGGAAAAGCAATTGGTATTGCTTTAAAAGAGCATTTTTAGGTTGGATCAAAATATCCACTAAAGTTTGCACATCAAAATCTGAAAGTGTCGCAACAACTGGAAGTCGCCCAACAAACTCTGGGATTAAACCATATTGCAACAGGTCTCTTGGCTCCACAAGACGCAAAATCTCTGAGTTATCTTTTTGTGGAGATTGTTTCTCGACGCTGGAGAAAAAGCCCATGTTCTGACCTGATGTTCGTGCCAAAATCACTTTATCAAGACCTGCAAAGGCACCACCACAAATAAAGAGGATGTTGGTGGTATCAACCTGAATAAACTCCTGCTGCGGGTGTTTTCTTCCCCCCTGGGGTGAAACAAAGGCCACAGTGCCCTCCATAAGTTTCAAGAGAGCTTGTTGCACCCCTTCACCAGAAACATCCCGTGTAATGGAAGGATTATCAGACTTTCGCGCGATTTTGTCGATTTCATCAATATAAACAATGCCCCACTGAGCGCGCTCCACATCGTAGGAGGCTGCCTGCAAAAGCTTCAGAATAATGTTCTCCACATCCTCACCCACATAGCCAGCCTCCGTGAGAGTTGTGGCATCAACAATGGTAAAAGGCACATCCAAAATCTTTGCTAATCTTTGAGCAAAAAGGGTCTTTCCAGAGCCCGTTGGTCCAATGAGAAGAATATTTGACTTGGAAAGCTCTACGCCTTCCGCCTCATCAGGATTTTTTTCAAAATGCAAGCGTTTATAGTGATTGTACACCGCCACCGCTAAAACCTTTTTTGCATGCATCTGACCAATGATGTAATCATCAAGTATTGTATGAATTTCTCGAGGTGTTGGTACAGAAACAGAGGCACCAGTTCCTCCCCCCGACGCATTCTCTTTTTTCTCGCTATCTGACATAATATCATCGCAGAGAGTCAAGCATTCATCACAAATAAAAACGGTTGGACCGGCAATAAGCTTCTTCACTTCATACTGGCTTTTTCCACAAAAAGAACATCTCAAAACCATCCCAGTATCTGAACCATCCCTATCATTCATAGATCCTCCATCTCTTTTTCTCTGTCATTTTTCACAGTATGACATAGAGTCATGAAAAAATAACCACAAAAAATCTATATTGTGATTTTTTTACTTTTTATTTATTTTTTTATTATTTCTTTTTTCATTTTTTATCTTTTTTTTGTAATCAAGCCATCCCGAGAACTTACAACATGGTCTACAATACCAAACTTACGTGCACCTTCAGCAGAAAGAAAATAATCTCTTTCCGTGGCCTCCTCAATGACGCTCAGTTCTTGCCCGGTATGCTTTGCGAGAAGTTGATTTAAAAGCGCTCGAAGACCCAGAATTTCCTTCGCATGAATTTCAATATCTGTGGCCTGACCTCTTACACCTCCCAAGGGTTGATGAATCATAATACGGGAATGTGTGAGGGCATATCTCTTGCCCTTGGTGCCAGCAGACATAAGAAAAGCTCCTGCAGAAGCAGCTTGTCCAATACACACTGTGGCCACATCAGGCTTCACATAACACATGGTATCGTAAATAGCAAAGGCGGATGTCACTGCGCCCCCGGGGGAATTAATGTACATGAAAATATCTTTATCAGCATTCTCCGCCTCCAAATAGAGCAATTGCGCAGAAATCAAGGAGCTGATATCATCATCAATGGGGCCTGTAAGGAAGATAATGCGCTCCTTCAACAACCGAGAAAAAATATCAAAGGCACGCTCCCCCCTACTGCTCTGTTCCACAACCATAGGGACCAATCGACTCATAAAACTACCCTCCCATTGATATACTGTTCACAAACTGCTCAGCGAATACTCACATCATAGATTTTCACAAGGCCACCGAAGTCTCAGGAGATGGCGCAGCGGCCTTCTCAGTCACTGCAGAGGCTTTTGCTGCTGTAAGATCTTTCAAGACATCCTCCAGCGCTATCCCTGTTTTTTCCATTAAATCCTTGTGCTTTTTCTCCATGTCCTCTACAGAAATACTTTCCTCCGGCCTTGCGCAATGGGCTAAAATAAATTCCTCTGCCTTCGCCTCCTGCACGCTTTCATGAAACTCTTGCAGCTCCCTCTTATTTTTTTGAAAATAATTGGCAAGCTGATCCATGGACACCTGACGATCTTTTGCAAGGGCATCAAGGGCCGCCATGGTATCATTTTGTGTCACATTCACACCTTTTTCCTCTGCCAAGGCTCGCAAAAACAATCGACGTCGCACAGAAGCCTCCGCATAATCATGAAACCTTTTCTTCATCTTTTCAGAAAGCTTATTCCATCCCACAGTTGGCTCCAGATTTTGAGATTTTTTTAAAGCTGACAACACCATCTCCCATATATGCATTGACCGTTCTTGTACCAAAATCTCTGGAACCTCAAAGGAAAGTGATGCATCCAATTGTTCCTGAAGCATTCTTCGAGATACCTCTTGAGCATCATTATGGCTCTTTTTCGTAAATTTTTCCGTAAAATGCTGTCGAAGCTCCTCCACATCAGAACATCCATAGGTTTTTGCAAAGGCATCATCTACTTTGTGGGGCACTGTATGACGAATTTCGGAAAAGAGAAGTTTGAAAGTTACTTTTCGTCCCGCAAGATCTTTATCTGGAAAATTCTTAGGTACCCGAATGCGCTCCTCTACTGTATGACCGACAGATGCGCCCACAAAGCTCTCTTGAAACTCTGAAGGAAAAAGGTCGCTGCCCAATTGAAACATGCCTTCCATGGATTTAATTATCCCCTTCTCATCAAAATATTCTAAGAAATACACGATGGTGTCTCCTTTTCGTGCCTCGCGGGGAGACTCCAGGGGCTCTGAGGTAAGGGATGTGGAAGCTGCATCCTCCAAACCTTTCTGGATATATGCGGGAGAAAGTACCACTGAATAGTGTGGAACAGAAAATTGTGTTGTATCGCATTCTTGGATGGTGGGATTCAATGTAAACTCCACGGAAACATCTATGGATGATGAGGCAATATGCTGTAAAGATGACACAGAAGGAAAAGAAAGCATCTCATAATGGGGCCGTGTCACCAAGGACCATGGGTTTTCCTTCAGAAGCTTCTGCACTTCACGATTGACACATCTTTCAATGGCGTATTCCAACGCCTCACCACCATACTGAGCAAATACTTTCTCCACTGGCACTTTTCCAGGGCGGAATCCGGGCATCTTCGCTGTTTTTGCTTTTGCAGTGATGAAGGGCTGCACGTGTTCCAGAATATCAGCTCCCGCAAGAGTGATTTTGTATTTCTTGGATAAAGCCTCATCCTTCACAAGAGTAATAGCTGCTTCTTCAACTGTTGGTGTCGTCATGAAAACCTCTCGTTGCCTTGGTGCAGACGGAGGGACTCGAACCCCCATGGATTACTCCACCAGAACCTAAATCTGGCGTGTCTACCAGTTTCACCACGTCTGCCTTTTTACCAAGGAATTGTACAAAAAAGTTTTCTCCTTGTCACTATCCCCCGGGAAAGCTTTTTTCCACAGGAGAAAAAAGCTGTTCCACAAAGAACGCTCATTACAAAAAGCCCAAGAACAAAAGCGCCACAAGGTTAATGATTTTGATAAGCGCATTAATGGCTGGACCAGCGGTATCCTTATATGGATCCCCAACGGTATCACCTATCACTGCCGCTTTATGTGCATCAGATCCTTTTCCACCATGGTGACCTTCTTCAATATATTTTTTTGCATTATCCCACGCGCCACCACCCGACGTCATGGAAACCGCCAAAAAGAATCCCGTTAAAATCACTCCGAGGAGGGCTCCACCGAGACACAAAAACCCAGATGCTCTTCCTCCAATCCACCACACGATGGCATAAAGTGCCACAGGAAAAAGCACGGGCAAAAGCGATGGAAGCACCATGGCATGAATGGATGCTTTGGTCAAAATATCCACCGCACGTCTGTAGTCTGGCTTTCCAACGCCCTCTAAAATGCCTTTTATTTCTCGAAACTGACGGCGCACCTCTTCCACCACCGCCGTAGCCGCTCGACCAACAGCTTTCATCCCCATGGATGCAAAAAGATACGGTACAACGCCACCAAGAAATAATCCTGCCACCACAAAGGGATCATCCAACTTAAAGATTAAAACAAGATCAGGAAAATAATATCGAAGCTCCTCCGCATAAGCACCAAACAATACCAAGGAGGCCAACCCAGCGGAGCCAATGGCGTACCCCTTGGTTACTGCCTTTGTTGTATTTCCCACTGCATCCAAAGCATCGGTTACCTTACGCACGTCTTCCGGGAGACCAGACATTTCTGCAATTCCTCCGGCATTATCTGTAACAGGACCATAGGCGTCTAGTGCCACAATCATGGCAGAAACCGCTAACATGGAGGCTGCAGCCAAGGAAATACCATATAAACCGTACAGGATATATGCCCCAAGCATGGCAGCACACACCACAACAGTGGGCAAAAAACATGCTTCCATGGAAACAGCAAGCCCTTGAATAAGGTTCGTACCTGCTCCAGATGTGGATGATTCTGCAATGCGACGTACAGGGGCATAGTGTGTGGAAGTATAGTATTCAGTAATCCATACGAGCAAAGCCGTTAATCCCATACCAATGGCCACACATGCAAAAAGTTTTTGTGCCTCCAGTGTTGCACCAAAAAAGCCAAAGGTGAGCACGCCCACACCAAGAAGAGAAAAAATCAACGATGCCAAAAGCCCTTTATACAGTGCATGCATAACATTTTGTTTTGCTCCCAGACGCACAAAATTCCCCCCCAGCAAACATCCCAAAAGACATACACCGCTTACCACCATGGGATACAAAATACCCACAGGATGAGACAACCCTGCAGGAACTGCTAAAAAGGCAATTTGTATGGACGCCACCAATGTCACCACGTATGTTTCAAAAAGATCCGCCCCCATTCCAGCGCAATCCCCCACATTATCCCCCACATTATCTGCAATAACAGCGGGGTTTCGTGGATCATCTTCGGGAATACCAGCCTCCACCTTTCCCACAAGATCTGCACCCACATCCGCACCCTTTGTAAAAATCCCCCCTCCCAAACGAGCAAAAATAGAAATAAGAGATGCGCCAAAACCAAGAGCCATCAAAGCTTTCATCATATGTGGGATGGACAGCTGGCACATGTGCAAGAAGATGAAATATCCACAGACACCCAAAAGTCCGAGGCCCGCCACCAAAAAGCCCGTGACGGAACCAGCCCGAAAAGAGACATGCAACCCTCGGGCTAAACCTTGACGAGACGCCTCTGCAGTACGCACATTGGCACGCACAGATATGGCCATACCAATGCACCCGCTCAGCCCCGAAAGCACCGCCCCCAAAAAGAATCCAAAGGCTACGTAGCATCCAAGTCCCCACCACAACACACCACCAATGACCAGCCCAACCACAAAAATCGTGGTGTACTGCCGCATCATGTATGCCTTCGCTCCTTCTTGAATGGCTTTGGCAATGGTAATCATTTTGTCATTGCCGGCTGGAAGACGAAGAATACTTCGGGCAGTCCAGAGACTGTAAACAATGGCAATCAAAGCTACGTAGAAAACGCCAGCAATAGCTAAAGACCAAAAGGGATCAGTTCCACACATGGACTCTAAAAAAGACAATTTCTTCACTATATTATTGAAATATTCCATAAAAAATTTCCTCCTTTTCTATAAAATCGCCTATGAATAACAGTAAACCCTAAGCACACAACATCAGCAAGGGGCATTCCACATATTTTTTGAAAGTCATAAGAAAACGAGAGGCCACGGCCCCATCCACTAAGCGATGATCTGCAGACAAACAGGCCCTCATCACTGGGGCCACAGAAAGATGACCGTGAAGGGCCACAGGCTTTTCAATGCTGGCACCAACGGCGAGAATACCTGCATGGGGCGGGTTAATAATGGCCTGCACATCTTCTATACCAAACATTCCAAGATTGGAAAAAGTCAGGGCACCTCCTTGAAACTCTTGGGGACGCAAACTTTGATTCCGAGCCCTGTGAATGAGATCCTTCAGCTGAGACACCATCTCTACAAAAGAGATCTGGGCCGCACGACGCACCACAGGTGTAAAAAGCCCTCCTTCCACAGAAACCGCCACCGCCACATCCACATCATCATATCGCACAATATGGTCCTCTCCCCACACACTGTTCATCTCTGGCACATCTCGAAGAGCAATGGCACACGCACGCACCAAAAAATCATTAATGGAGAAAAGTTTAGAGTTGTGCACATTATTCAAAGACTGCCGAGTGTTTAAAAGCTCGGTCATAAGGCACTCCACCGCAATATAAAAATGGGGGATAGTGCCCTTAGAATGCATCAACCGTTGGGCAATGGTTTTTCTCATGGGTGTGAGGGGAATACGCTGGGCACCCTCCGAAGAGTCTTGGATGGATGATGGAAACGCTTTTTGTCCTGACGCCCTAAAAGCCTCAATGTCTCTTTTGATAATGCGCCCGGACGGCCCTGACCCAGAAAGATGCTCCACCGATATGTGATGAATTTCTGCAAGCCTTTTAGCCAAAGGAGAAATGCGACGACGAGTGGTGAAGTCCCCAGGTAATGGTTTGGTTTCTTCCTCATAGGGCGTCTTCGTCTGCTGTGATGGTGATGTAGACAGTGATTCTGATGCAGCAGGGGGAACATTCTCTTTTATCTCCTCTTCAGAAGTAGAGACACCCGCTATCTCCCTGGCAATATCTTCCTCCGTATCATTTTTTTCTTTCAAAATGGCCAGCACCGATCCCACTGGAACGCCGTTGGTACCTCCGGGAACGAAAATGTGCACCAAGGTGCCATCATCCACGGCTTCCATTTCCATCACTGCCTTGTCAGTTTCAATCTCTAAGAGCACATCACCACATTTCACAAGATCCCCAAGATCTTTTTTCCACCGTACCAAATGGCCCTCGGTCATAGTGGGGGAAAGGGTTGGCATAAGGATGCGAACAGACATGACATACTCCTGAAAGGGTTAGCTCTTATAACACACTTTACAAACGGCATCCACCACTTGAGATGGCTTTGGAAGAGACACACTTTCCAGATTTTTCGCATAGGGCAAGGGAATATCCAGACCTGTGACGCGGGCCACAGGCGCATCCAAATCATCAAACCCAAGCTCCAGAGCTTGCGCCATTATTTCCGATGCTATGCCACATACAGGCCACCCCTCTTCCACCACCACTAATCTATTGGTGGTCCGGAGGGAATCAAGAATGGTCTCCATATCCAAAGGACGAAGAGAGAGAAGGTCAATGACATCAGCCTCTATACCATGCTCCGCGGACAAAATCTCTGCAGCCTGCAAGCAGACATCCACCATGAGAGAAAATCCCACAAGGGTGACATCATTTCCATGACGTCGCACAAGAGCTTTGTCCAAGGGCCACACTTCTGGAAAAGAAGGGTCCATAGGAAAGGACCGACCATATAAAATTTCATTTTCCAAAAACACCACAGGATTGGGATCTCTAATGGCAGCTTTGAGCAAACCTTTAGCGCTTGCAGAATCATAGGGGGCCACCACACGAAGACCCGGGCAATGGGCATACCAACTGCCGTAACACTGAGAATGTTGTGCCGCCACTCGAGAGGCTGCTCCATTAGGGCCGCGAAAAACAATGGGACAAGACACCTTCCCCCCGGACATGTACAACGTCTTTGCTGCAGAGTTGAGAATATGGTCGATGGCCTGCATGGAAAAATTAAAACTCATAAACTCTACCACGGGACGCAAACCGAGAAACGCGGCCCCAACACCAATGCCAGAGAATCCGTACTCTGAAATGGGGGTATCCACCACACGTTGGGGCCCAAACTTCTCCAAAAGTCCTTGACTGACCTTATATGCCCCCTGATACTCCGCCACCTCCTCTCCCATGAGGAAAACAGTGGGGTCCAGACTCATTTCTTCTTCAAGAGCCTCACACAAGGCTTTTCGAACTGTTAGTACAGGCAACTCTGCCATACGCATCTACACATGCCACACAAGGTCCCATCATGGTAGCAAGTGTTGCAAAGAACATCAAGATATCTGCCACATGTTTTTTATATGGTTTTTTCAGACAGAACACCTGCGGTCGAAAGGGGAGCACGGTAATTGCTCCCCTCTCCATGAATAGTGCATGTGACCTTTCATGTATTTTTCTTGTGAAGCGAAGTTATGAGGCCCCTTATCCTCTCTGTGAGTCCCTCAGTATTTTCTCCTCCACAGATGGGGCTTGTCTTTTGCCAAATGACGCCTCCTCCTCTTCTGAAATAAGAATAGACTTCTGCATGTGGGAATCATCCAAGAAACCTGATGCATCAATGGGTTTCTGTCCTGGGGCTTCCTTTTTTTCAAGACGAGAGATGTGCTGAGCATCATCTTTTTCTTCAACAGCATCTTTTTCTTCAACAACCACTTTATTGCTATCATGGAAAATAATACTATAGTCGGCAAGATTTTTTTCCATATCTGCACGCTCAGCAGGAGAAAGCTCCCTCTCACTCCTATCTCCTCCCTTCATTTTCATATAAAGCTTTGGACCTCTATTTTGAGGAGGTGATTCCACTCTTTTTTGTTTTAGGTCAGCTGCTTTTTTCATCATTCTCATGGAAGGGATTTCTGACAGCTTTCTTGCTAAAATATCCGCCTTAGATTCCTTGATAGGATTTTTTGCAGGCACAGGACCAAATTGTATGGGCCCCCCTTTCAGCTCCTCTATCTTTTGATAACTCTGTTTTAAAACATTCACACCATCCACAATCTCTGGTGAATAACTCCATGATGATATGTTGCTTTCCTGTTGGGCCTTTTGTTTTATACATTGGGATGCTTTTAACACATACTCAGAAATTTCCCTATATTTTTTATAGAGATTTTTTTCTGCAGCAGGACACACCATACTTTCCACAGCACCCTCTAGTTTCTGAAGAGATATAACGGAGTCTCTTGAGAGAAGGTCCTTCTTTTCAAGCTCTATCACGGATTCTTTTATGGCATTTTGCAGAGCATTAGCCCTCGCCATATACGACTCACGCAGCTCCTGAGATGTTTGTGCGAAACTGTCATCAAGCCGAGATGGAAAAATACTTTCTGCAAAACGGCCTCCAAGTTGATCATAGCGTGCCTTCAGCTCATCAATTCTTTCAAGGCTATGCCTGAGGTCGCTTAACATATTTTCTTGTATATCCTGACTTGGCCTCTGAGAAAGATTTTGTCTTTTTTCCTGCACATCACGTACGATTTTGAGCACATCTTCGGCGACGTGACCTATACTTTGCTTTTGAAGAGTCACCGTCATCATCTCCTTCGCCGTATCTTCTGCTTCTTGAAGACGAGCCATGGACTTATCCAGAGAGGTGTTTTTGTTGTCTATATCTGTAATAATGGACTTTAAGGTCTCCTGCAGAGCATCCACTTTTATCATAGACATGCCCAGTGTCTGGGGCGATGTGATAATTGCAAGAGGAGGAGGCGCCTCCTTCACAAAACTATCACTACGCTGCAAATCTTGGGTGTCACTTTTTCTCACCTCAGCTTTTTGCACCACAGGATCCTGTAAAGAGGCTCCAGGATGCACGGGAACACCAGTGTACTGCTCCTGGAGACGTGCTTGCAAAGTTTTTTTCATTTTTTCAAGTCCTTTATGCGCATCATTTAAGTTATATACAGCATCTTGTTTGACCTCTTTGAAAGAAGGTCCACCGACATTCTTCAGCTGATCTTGTACATAGTTTATTTTTTTCACCACCTCTCGTCCGTTCTTTCTTACCTCATGCCCTGCAGGAACATGGGCAGAAGTTGGAAGCCACTCTTTCACAATACTTTGGGTCTTTTGAAGAAACTGTGAAATTTTCGTTAAGGGGTGAGTGCCTTTCCGAAGATACTGCATGGAATTTTTCAACTCTTGTTGCGCACATTTCACTTTCTTCAATCCCTCTTGCAGAGGATCTTCATGGGTCCATTTATTATAAAGGGAGAGACCAAGGGTACCGAGAAGTCCTTTATATCCAAAAAGAAAACCGGGCAACCCGTATGCAAGGGCAGCCAATGCTTCATGAAAGCATTTTTTTGTCAGAGAGTCCCTCGAAAAGAGGGCATGAAATGTACTCCAGTGATATGCTCCAATGCACATGCCCAAGATACCTTCAAACACATGCGTGCCGAGGGGAAAAAAGTTCAAAGCTACACCAAGCGCCAGGGAGGCACCAGTGTCCTTCCACATAATCTTTCCAGTTTGGAGATATTGTCGAATGGACCTTCCTGTCTCTAAATAAGACTGCAGGGAAAAAGCACCATTCACCATAAAAAGCGACATCATATGACTCAGAGCACCATAGGTGATTTTCTCTCTCAACACACCAGGTTTATTATGAGAACTGCTATTCTGGGGGGTATTTTTCTGCTTTTTTTCTTCCTGTTGAGAGGGCAAAGGTGCCTGTTGAAAAGAGTCATGCGAATTTTCCTGGGCGTAACAGACATCCAATCCTTCTTCAAAAAGATCTGATGTGCCCTCTTTTTCTTCTTTCTCCTCAATAGAAGAGATATTTTCTTGTCTTATCCCCTGAACAGAATGAGTGGTAACACCAAAGATATCTTTGGTATCCTGGGAAAAAAAATAGCTTTTTATCAAACCTGCTACGCCAATAATCCCCGTCATTTTACACAAATTTTTTGCAAAATTATATCTAAGATCTTGCGTTTTTTGAGGAGTCTTCCGGAGGGCAGCTTTCTGTATAGCAGAACCAGGTTTCGCAGAAGGATGTTTCAGCGCTATGGATGTCTGAACAGGTTTTTTTTCCTGAGGGGGACTTTTCTTCACAGAGGGGGAGATATTCTTCTGTGGAGCACCACCAAGAATAGATACTTTTCCCGGCTGCACAGGGTTCACCATAGGAGTGTGATAGACAGTCACCTTAGGTCTTTGTAGAGCTGGACTATTTTTTCTTACTGCTCTTACAGGAACCGCTGCTTTTTGAACCACCACATTCCTTCTTGCTGGTCTTACTGCAACTCCAGCTTTTTGAACCGCCACATTCCTTCCTGCTGCTCTTACTGCAACTCCAGCTTTTTGAAGTACTGTATTCCTTCCTGTGGGTCTTGTTGCAACCATAGGTTTTCCTCTAGCTGCATTTTTCCTCACAGCTCTTCGCTGCAACGCGGAGGCCTCCTGCAAAGCATGCATGGACAATATCGTAAAAACAGTCATCTTCAAAAAATTTTTTCTCATATCCTCTCCTCTCTTCATTTTTTATGTAAATTTTTATATAAGCCTTTCTTCTTATAAAAAGAAGAACATAATCACAACACATAATGCATGCGATAATATGTCCTTCCAACGTACAGAGAGAAATCTTTTTTACTTCTCCTCTTCTTTCTTCTCATCAGAGTCTGTTTTTTCTATTTCCTTTTCTTCTGTCTTTTCCTCTCTTGTCTCTTCTGTTTTCGTCACAGTCTTATCTTTCTTCCCCCAGCAGCCCGCCAACAAAATCGACGTCATGCCAAGAGCAAACACTGTAAAAATTCCTTTCTTCATTATAAAATACCCTTTGTAAAAGGTCCACAGTACGATTAGTATCAAAAATATCCCAAAAATTCAAGAAGAAATTCGCTTTTTTGCGAGAGCAGAACAAACCATGGCCTCATAATGGACGAAAAGATGCGATACAGTACCTATCCCTGTGACACAAATCTTGATGGATGATGACATAGGGAAAAAGTATGGACGCCATTTTTTTTACGCTTGCTCCTTGTGATGCACCTATTTCCAGCACCACAAATCCATTGGGGGCCAAATAATTTTCCACACCAGAAAAAATTTTTCTATAGGCTGAAAGACCATCATCACCACCATCTAAAGCCAACGACGGGTCCCACGCAGTCACCATGGGAGAAAGGTGATGCATATCTTCATGGGGTATGTAGGGAGGATTGCTGACAACACACACAAATTTTTCTTCAGGACAAGGAATGTTCTCCCACCAATTACTTTGTATCCACTGTACGTTGTGAGATGCACCTAAGGCACGAGCATTGGCCTGTGCACAGGGAAACACTCTTTCCTCCACATCGCTCCCCATTCCTCTCAACTGTGGAAATGTCCTTATAATACTCAAAAGAATGCAACCCGTCCCCGTCCCCATATCAAGAATATGTCCCCCAGAGAGAAAAAGATCCCCTCCCACACGAAGAGCGTGCTCCACCACACCTTCTGTTTCTGGACGAGGGTCCAGAGTCCATGGATTTATGGAAAAAAAATTTTTCCAAAAAAACTTTTTCCCCACACTGCGGCTCAGAGGTTTATGCTGATAAAAAAATGCTGTAAGGTATGCATTCAGTGTATCAAGGTCCGGACATATTTCCTGGAGACAACACACCCATTGTGTGGGCGAAAGATGACATATTTCTTGCACCCACCACTTAGCATGCCTCCACGCCTCTTCTGGAGAAAAATCACCCATACTCTGAAAAAGAATACTCACTTGTTTCGTAACATGAAGAATGCTTCCCTTTTTCACAAAAGGATGCGGAGGCTGATCCATCATCATAAAAGTACACAACAAAAAGGGTAGTCACAGCGTTCAGATCTTTTTATACTATGAACAACGATATTTGTGAATGGTACCATGCCAAGAGCCTCATCACGACCCATGGATATTTTTCAAGAGGAAGCCCTCCCCCAGGAGATGGTCTCACCCCACAGTCATGAGGCAGAGCAAGCTATCCTGAGTATTCTTCTCCACCATAACTATGCTTTAGAGAACATTCCAGATTGCCTGCGTCCAGAGCATTTTTTCCATCCATTCCATCAAAAACTCTACGAGGCCATCACGCTGTTCATTCAAAGAAGCCAGCTGGCAAATCCCGTGACCCTTGCATCGTATTTTCGCCACCACACAGAGGAAAATACTGAAGAGACATGGGACCCCGTGCAATATCTTCTGCAACTGTCAGAATTGTCCCTTCCCGTCAGCAATGCAAAAGATTATGCAAAACAGATTTATGATCTTTTTCTTCGGAGGCAGCTCATCACTTTAGGGCAAGATGTGGTTGAAGAGGCACAAATACCTCGTATTCATGGGTTGTCGCCTCTACAA
The DNA here is from genome assembly GCA_964560205.1 of uncultured Holosporaceae bacterium. GTDB lineage: Bacteria > Pseudomonadota > Alphaproteobacteria > Holosporales > Holosporaceae > CAZLKT01. Next base: position 34,179 of record CAZLKT010000008.1, read on the forward strand.
CACATTGAAGCCATAGAACACAAGCTGTTCTCTCTGGCAACATGGGGACAAAATAAAAGTGCCATTTCCTTTTCTTCCGCATTGCAAGATGCCATTCTCTCGGCGGAAAAAGCATACAAACGAGACAGCCATGTGGTGGGTGTTCCAACGGGCCTCACAGAAATGGATAAGTTACTGGGCGGTCTTCACCCATCTGATTTGATTATCTTAGCCGCACGACCTGCCATGGGGAAAACAGCCCTGGCCACAAATATTGCTTTTTTTGCAGCAAAAGCCTATGCAGAAAAGAAAGTGGAAGGAGCAGCGGTGGCATTTTTTTCCCTTGAAATGTCCTCCACACAGTTGGCCATGCGTATATTGGCCCAAGAAACTGGGGTGTCATCCGATCGCATACGACGTGGTGCCATTGATCAACATACGTTTCCTAAATTTGTAGAGGCCTCCAAAACCCTTGCTCATCTGCCTCTTTTTATTGATGATACCCCGGCCCTTTCCATTGCAAGCCTTCTCACTCGAGCTCGACGCCTGAAAAGAAAGGAAAACATTGGGCTCATTGTGGTGGACTACTTACAGCTTTTGACCCTTGGGCATCAACGATGGGAGAGTCGTGTGCAGGAGCTTTCAGAAATCACCAGAGGACTTAAAAATTTGGCCAAAGAGCTTGATGTGCCTGTATTAGCCCTCTCACAGCTTTCCAGGGCGGTGGAACAAAGGGAAGACAAACGACCACATTTAGCAGATCTTCGTGAATCAGGATCCATAGAGCAAGATGCGGATGTGGTCATGTTTATTTATCGAGAAGAGTACTATGAGGCACGGAAAAAGCCCGCCCCTGGGTCTGAAAAAATGGTAACGTGGCAGAAAACCATGTCCAATATCCACAATATCGCAGAAGTCATCATAGCAAAACAACGTCATGGCCCCACCACCTCCATGATGCTTCATTTTGATGGACAAAAAACAAAGTTCTCGGATCTTTCACAGGAAGAACAGCAACGCCTCGCAGCATCGTAACACCACCACCATATTCAGAGAGGGGGCACAGCAATGAAGCCTCCCTCTCACCTTATCTTTTATTCCTCTTCTTTTCTTTCTTCTCTCCCCCTTCTTCTTTCCTCTGTTTTGTTTTTTTCAAGATACTCTTCTGACTCTCTTTCGAGTTCCTCTATTTGTTCATTAAGGTCTCTCAGTTTATCACCAACATCCTTTATTTCTTCTTCTTTTTCTGTAAATTTATAACGAACTTGATTACATTTTCCTACTGTATTATAGTAACGTTTCTCCGCTTCGTCTTTCTCTTCTTTCTCCCTATTAGAGATAGCATTTATCTGATTCCTTGTCGTGGAAGCAAGGTCCTCCGATTCTTTCTGCATAGAATTTTTTAGTTCTTCAAGCTTTTTTTGAAGCTCAAAATCTGTCATATTTTCTATATTTTTTTCATTCAGTAAGTTTTGCTTTTCCTTCCTCATAACCAATCTTGCCACTGGATCACGAGAAAGATTAGTAAAGTGTTTTTTGAGTTGCGATTCTTTTTCATCCTGATTTTTTCTTTTTTTCAGTTCATTATCAATATTCTCTATCTCAGAAGCATATTTTTTCTTTATAAGAGCACTCTTTTTCTCATCATCTTTATGCACATCAGCTTTAGCATCATCGTATTTGTACCCTATCATCTGAATCCGTTTCCACTCCTCATTAGCACTCTTCTCAAGACTCTCCAGTTCTTGAAAAATCTCATTCTGCTGCTCTTCCAACTTCCCTCTCTGTAATGATAACTCATCTATCTCCGTCAGCAGGCTACGTATACTTACAGTTACAACAGTATATCCGAATGGTGGTCTTAATTCTCGGTCCATTCTTTGCTGGGCATCCTGCGAAAACCTACTTACAGAATACGAGCTCTCTGTGAAGCACACAGCACACAGAAACAGTACATGGTAAACTCTTTTTTTCATACGAACCCCTTTTTTTTGCAATAATAACTCTAAACAGCACAAAAAAAAAGGGCAATATAGTTTATAAAGAAAAATAAATAAAACTTAAAATAATTCATTTCCTATGTATGCATGAAAAATCTTTTTCAATATGCCCTCATGAATATGGCCCTGATCAATTAGGGGAGTTGGACTAGGTGGTGTCCACATTTAGTATTTTTGTGTTATAACATTTCAGCATTTTAGCATCAAGAAGGGAGGTTAGAATGTTATACGATTTAAGAGATAATCAATGGGAAATAATAAAAGATATCTTACCAGGTAAGGATGGTGACAGAGGGCGAACTGGATTGGACAACCATAAGGGCCGTGTGTGGCTTGCAAGAACAGGCGCGCCATGGAGGGCTCTGCCACTAGAGTACGGCAAATGGCCCACAGTTCACAAAAGATTTATGCGTTGGGCTGGTATGCAAGAACAAGGGCTCGGAAGATCCAAGGGTGGCTTCAGCAGTACGCTCCATGCTGCTTGCGATGCACTTGGTAACCCTGTAAGATTTTTTGTAACAGCTGGGCAGGGGTCTGATGACGTAAAAGCTTTGGATGAGGCGGAGGCAGTTATATGTCCAAGACCCCGAAGAAAAATAGCAAGAACCTATGACCAAGAACTATATAAAGAGAGAAATGTAATCATTCAATAAACTCAAGCATGTTAGGCGCGTAGCAACACGATACGACAAGCTTGATATCTCCATCTCTCTTTTGTTTTTCTTGCTGGAATTTATTTATGGCTCAAATAAATGTCGACATCACCTAGCTATACGCATACCACACGGCATTCTCACGAATGAAATGGAAAACACAATACACCCCCCCAGTATAAAGCTTTCGCAGTACCTACAAAAAACATGCTCTGCCCATATTCATAAAATCATAGCTCCCCACACCACCCACGACTCTGGTGAATAAAACTCCACCACAGAGCTGACCTGCATATGCACAGGATACGGAATCTT
>CAZLKT010000009.1:0-16888 GCA_964560205.1 uncultured Holosporaceae bacterium
ACGGCACCGAAACCATGAACATCTTCAATATAGCACAAAAGCACTTGTAATGGCTTATCTTAGGTGGCCCTCCTCCACATAATGTGGTACGTTTCCTTATGATTGGTAGTATTCGCTCATGAAATACTTCCTCTGATATTAGATATAGGCCATACAAACCTCCTTTTAGAACTAGCTTATCACTATTCTTCTATCTTTCAAGTTGTTTGTTAACAGTGCCTACTTTTAGAGACAGATTTTGCCATACCTATTTCTTAATTTTACTACTTTTTTCGTCTCCACTCTTTTATCATCTTCCTTTCATTCTTACCCCTCTGTTGATCTCTGTTGATTTCAACCTTTAAAATCCTCTCTTTCATATATCACTTTTTATAATATGAACAGGAAATGTTTTTCACACTATGTAGACTTTTTTATTCCATAAAAATTTACAGTGAAAAACAAATGCAAAAAATTACACAAAGATATTTTCATCATGTAATTTTTCTGCACTCTTACCGTTATCTCATTTATAGAGATTCAAGATGTTTATAGCTGTTTTTTCGCCTTATTATCGACTTGACACACAACAGTCAATACCACACCCTCCTAAAACTTCCCTTTTTTTCTTATTGAAAATTATCCTCCTCTTGATTGTTACCTTTTGAGTGAGCAACCATACGGTATTGATCCTGTTGAGAGTATGGCTGTTGAGGGTTCTGTTGATATAGGTTTTGTTGAAAGTTTTGTTGTTCATTGTACTGTTGTTGAAAGTTTTGTTGTTGAACATATTGTAGCTGAGGGTATTGTTGTTGCGAGTACTGTTGTTCATTGTATTGTTGTTGAAAGTTTGGTTGTTGAACATATTGTGGCTGAGAGTATTGCTGTTGAAAGTTTTGTTGTTGAACATATTGTGGCTGAGAGTATTGTTGTTGCGAGTATTGTTGTTCATTTTTTGCAGCATTATATTTTTTATATGCCTCCTCAATTTTTTGTTTATATCCATCCCAATCTTCAAGAGAAACACCGTTTGCTTTTAATTTTTCATAATCATTCAAGGTACACAACTCCGCCTCAGTAAAATCATCAAATACCATGTCATTATGTACATAAAAACCAGGCTGTCCACTATAGTCAAACCGTTGTATGTCTACCCAGTCAGTATCATCACTTCCCCAAAAACTATGTGTCCTCTGAACACGCAACAAATCCCATCGAGGTAGAAATCTAAAGAGTTCATACATATGATCATGAAAGTTATTATTCGGGTTTTTCATTATTTCCTTTCTTCTCTCTTGATAAAATTTCAAACCTTCGTCGGTAAGCTCTCCCTTCTCATTGAAATGTGAATAAGAAAAAGGCTCCCCCCCCCTTATCCGTCGACAAAAAAAACGCCTCTCTGTTTTCCTGAACTCTTTTTCTAGATTTTCCAAAAGGCTTATATCCTCATTGGAAAGTTTTCCCCCCTCCGTTTTTATTGCATTACGAACACATCCATATTGCTCTTGTAAAAAATCAAAAACATCCCCCATTTCTTTGCTTACATCATAAAATTTTTCCTTATTTCTCTCCTTAACCATCAATTGAGCACGCGCAAGGCGGCCAATTGCATCAGAAATATCTTTTACATCTGACTTTTTATCATTGCATTGGAAAGGATTTTGCAGAACACTGTTATCTTCATTATATATTTGTTTTTTAATAATTTTTTCATCTTGTTTTTCATCTTGTTTCCCCATAATGGCCGAATTTTCATGTGAAACACCCCCCTCTTCTTTCTGATTACCTACACCAATACCATCTAACAGTTCTTTCAGCTCATTGTATTGTTTTACTTCACAATGTTGCTTCAAAAATTCTAAGTTCTGAAGAACTTCTTTCGTTCTTTGTGTACTGAAATTCGTTGTATCAAAACCAAGCAATACGAATTTATAAAATTCTTTTTCATCCATTTTCTCAATTCTTTTTTTAAAAACAGAGGCAACATCATCAGATTTTTCGTCATTCTTCTGCTCTTCCTCATTTTTTTTTACACCACCAGCTTCCCCTTTATTCAGTGACATATTATGCGATTTATTCCCTATATTCACCGCATTTGGTCTCCTGGTTTCATAGCAATACCATAGAGAAATGAGACCAATGCAAAAAAAAGCAGCAGGAACATAACCATTAATATGCCACCATTGTTTTTCCTCAAGAGCTGGACAAAAGTTATCCACAGAGCACACATCAATGCCGTCGCCTATCCCTTTCCCCTTATCATGAGCATTCACCGATGAGGCCAGAAGAGAAAATGATAGAAAAAAAACAGAAGCTAAATGCATTTTTATTTCCTTTATTTTTTAATCCCCATTGGCTATAGTATGCTTAAAAAAACAACTAGATCAATAGAAAACTTAAAAAATTCAATCACATATTTTTTTAAAAAATTCACATGCAGATAGCTCATAAAAAAGGGTAAACAGGGACCCCCTCTTTTGTACCCAAGCCTTACTTTATATTCAAAGATTGTACTCTCTATGCTGAAATGGACCGGGCATAGCTTTGCATGCCATCAAACCTGTCCCATGTTCTTTTCACATGAAACGCTTGCACATCCCTTTCTCACAAAACATAAGAAATATGTTCTACTGCTACTGCTTTTCTTTTTTTGTCCGAGCAGTCTCTTTTGTTTCAGAAGAGAGCGATGCCGTCGCAGTTTCTTCCTGAACAGAAGGTTCCACTGCAATATCCTCTAAAAATGTATACTGACGAAAACTTGTGATAATGCGCTCCACCACCTGTGGCACCTCTATTTTATGCTGAGCAATCTCTTTAAGGGCCAAGATGGAAGACTTATGCTTCATCTTTCCAAAAAAAGCCGCAGAGGAGCTGGAGGAAATCTCCTGGGCCCGATACGCCACAACCACAGCCAATTCAAAATGATCCTTAACAATCTTGAGGCAATCCTCTACAAGCTGGCTTGACACAAATCACCCTACCCTTGCCGCGCACAAAAACGGCGATTGCGCTTATTAATAACGTAAAGACGTCTCCCTCTCTTCACCACTCGGCAATGCCGATCTCTTTTACGCTGACTCTTTAGGGAGTTTATGACTCTCATATGTCGATCATGAAAAAATTTTGTACCCCTAGTATCAGGAAAAAATGGGCCCTTGTCAATGGACCAAAAACATTCTTGAAAAAGAGAAAAATGTCTTCATAATGACGCAAGGGCATGCGCGTAGAAAAGCAAGGAAAATGTCAAGGAAAGTATATCCTGATCCCCATGTTATATACCCCATGGAAGGCTTCACAAGACTCGTCTATCTGAAAAACATCATTCACAATCCGCAGATTATTGTAGGTGAGTACACATACTATGATGACCCAGAGGATGTACACAATTTTGAAAAGAATGTCCTTTATCTCTTTGATTTCATAGGTGATAAGTTGATTATCGGTAAATTCTGCCAGATAGCCTCCGGTGTACGCTTTATTATGAATGGCTCCCTTCATGATATGGGTGCCTTTCCACCTATCCATTCAAAATCTTTGGCGGAGAATGGGACGCTCACGATACATACAATCCCATACTCAAAGGCGATACATCTAAGCTATCTGAGAGGTCAGACATAAAAAAGTCCATGATCCTCTGCGAAGTATGATTTTCGAGAATCATGGAGGAAAAATGATATTTTTCTACTTGAAAAAGAAAAAAAAATTGTAGAAAATTGCTCCTAAGTATGAAAACAGTGTGGTTTATGAAAGTTTTTTCTCTCAAAAGATCAGGAATATTTTTGTGGTGCCTCATGTTCTCTGTGCTTTCTCAACACGCACAGTCAGAAAGCGAATCACAACCAACACTCCACGAAGCCCCCCCTCCCTCTGAGAAAGCGAAAACAGAGGAAGAAGACACATCTTCTGATACATCCCTTGTTCAGCTTTTTTTGTCAGGGCAAAAACGCTTTCTAGAAGAGTTTTTCTATGTCCAGCCTGAACTTATCCCCATTAAAAAAGTGTTCTATCCTTTTGGCGGATCCGACATCCTGTATCCTCTCAGTATTTTTCCCAATGCTCAAGAAATTCTTTTGGTAGGGCTGGAGCACATCCATTTCACCTCTGACGAAGATTTGCATGATTCCTTTGAGGAGACACCTCTGTGCGAAGATGTGTCCTCCCTTATTGCCAGAAGCTTCAGCGTGTCCAAGGATATGTGGGATAATGATAAACACTATAAGGAGGGAGTTTTTGCTCGTATCTGCGATCAGCTTCGCATTTTGGGAGTAAAGGACATGAATGTGTCCCATGATAGTGTGCTCAACATTCTTGTCATATCTTTTGTGTACAGAGGCATTCCCAGAAAAGTGACCTATCGCCAAACGTCCCTGAGCGACAGAAAGGGGTTGCCAGAGGTGTTAGCATGGGTAAAAGCTCAGGGAGTAGAGGGTGTGGTCATGAAGGCAACAAGTTTTTGTATGCACCAAAAAAACTTCTCTCAGATGCGTGATTTCGTTGCAAAGAACGCACAGGTCATCGTCCAGGACGATACGGGAATTCCCCTCAAAACCCTGGAAGAAACGCACACGGTAAAGAAATTCGGGGTATACACACGCCCCTATGGTAAAGAATGGGATGGGTATATTCAGCAAGACCTACGAGAAAAAAAAGCAGAAGACAGTGGACCTTTAAAGTTCTTTTTTGGATATGGGGCGCGTAAACAACCATGTGTTGTTCTTCTTGCATGCAGTAAAAATATGGTCGACACCTCCCCTTCAGGAGAAAACTCCCTAGAAGACGACTCTCGTACATCGGAGGATTAGGACATTATCCCATTCAAAATATTTCGGGAAACGACTGGTAATTGGCCCCATCAGCAAGATGATACAATTGGGCTATTTGAAGCCATGGGTGTCGCCCAGAGAGGGCCCCCATAAAACGTCCAAGCTCCTGAGGCGAAAAAGATCCATTCTTGTGGCGACAGAGGAATCGACAGCAAAGAGGCATATGAGATGGAAGCACCGCCGTTGCAGGAGAGGGATACACAACCACCCCATTATCAATAATGCCTTGAAGATAAAATGTTGTATCACATGTCATTTCCTCAAGACTTTTTCCAAGTTCCATAATGGGAATGGATGTATGCAGGAGAATATCAAAGCCCACTTTCGTCATACTGGTTCCATTATTTTCATGATAGCGCCGCGCGAGGGGTCTCCAATAATGTTGATTATCCGAACAAGGCACCTCCACAATCTCCTTGAAAAAAGCCTTTTGGATCAGAGCTGGCGTTGGGTTTCGTATTTCCTCCTCTGATACGTTATCCAAGAAATGTTCTATTTTTTCCGCAGTTTTCTGATAGGACAAATATTGCATCATGAGGGTAAGGGTGGCAAAAAAACTCAAAGGGGAAAGATGGCTTTCATGGGGCATAAGATCAAAAACAAGGGTTTTGGGACCAATGTAAGCGGATCCATACACCACAGATTCCTCATAAACACCAGACAAAATGCTGTGAAAGGCGGTGGCCACCAATGGAGTCATACACACCACATGAAAAATTTCTGGCCGATGCAGGAGGTGCACAACAGCTTCTTTAAAACTCAGTTCATGAAATCGCACCTTGGGATGCTTCCGGGCATGGGTCTGCAATGCCTTTAAAAAAGGTTCTTCTTTCTCTTGATAAATGTAGTGGATGGTGGGAGTTTCTTTTTGGTTGGTCATGGCTAAAAGGAGAGCAATATTATCGGATGCATGACGACTCACCAAGGGTGAAATCATAGCCGCATTAAAAACGGGACTACATGCATGGGGAGCTTTCCAAGGTCCATACTCCTGGACCATAAAAAACTTCACAGGTTTTTTTCCTACATTTTTTGCTCCAAGGGTTTGGACATAATGGATTCCTGTATGCACCCCCAAACATCTATGAAAAAAATATCCGCATGCGGGGCAGGCCCGAGTCTCCTCCAAAAACCCCTTTAATACCATGGGATATTTGATAATTTCCTCTATGCCTTTTATGCCTTTAGATGCAGAATATCTCTTCCCGAGATGCAAGAACGATGGCTGCAGGGCAACGTGTGGCACCAAGGCATCCCATATATCGCATATGAATTTCTTTAAATTTTCAGGAAAGTCTTCTCCTATAAGGAAAGGAATAGTGGCAGGCTTCATAATACACTCATTACTATGTTTTTTTTATGCAACTGATTGTATATCATTTGATCAAGTGAAAAAAGAAGTATTTTCTGCACAGATTCTCCATTTTTCTTTCTTCTGAAAAAATCCCTCACAAGAGAGTATGGATAGACATTTATTAAAAATATCTCAATACTGGGAAGGAAAGATATGATATGACGAGGAGAGATGATGTCTGTGCATCCGCATTCCAATCCTCCTAAGCCAGAATGGCTTCGAGTTCGAACGTCTCTAAACACAGCATACCAAGAGACGGCTGCCCTGGTGAAAGATTTAAAGCTTCATACAGTGTGCCAAGAGGCGGCGTGTCCTAACATGGGGGAGTGTTGGCAGAAGAAGCACGCCACGGTGCTTATTTTAGGAGACATCTGCACCCGCGCGTGTCGATTTTGCAACATTAAGACTGGAAAGCCAGAAAAGGTCAATCCAGAGGAGCCAGATAACGTAGCACAGCTTGCCCTCAAGCTTCAGCTGTCCCATATTGTCATCACATCCGTGGACCGAGATGATTTACCAGATGGGGGTGCACAACATTTTGCCAAAGTCATTCAGGCAGTGCGAAAAGCATGTCCCGCCACCACCATCGAAGTCCTCACCCCAGATTTTTTAAAAAAGGATGGCGCTTTAGAGCATGTTATCGCTGCCCGACCCGACGTTTTTAATCATAACGTGGAGACAGTGCCTCGCCTGTACAGTCAGGTGCGGCCCCATTCGAGGTACTTTCATTCCCTGTACATACTCAAGCGCGCAAAAACCCTGGACCCATCACTTTTTACAAAGTCTGGATTCATGGTGGGCCTCGGGGAAGAAAATACGGAAATTCGTCAAGTCATGAATGATCTGAGATCGGCGGATGTGGATTTTCTTACCATTGGACAATACATGCAGCCAACACCCTCCCATCATCCAGTGTGTCGCTATGTGCCACCGGATGAATATGATGGATGGAAAAAAACTGCATACAAAAAAGGATTTCTTATGGTATCTGCCTCCCCTTTTACACGTTCCTCTTATCATGCGGGAGAAGACTTTGCCACTCTCCGGCATAATCGATCTTTACATCAGCAAAAATCTTCACGGGAAAACAGTCGTGTGGCAAAAACAGAAATTTTCTCCTAAAACCGTTGTGGTGGTGGCGGGGTCCACTGCATCTGGAAAGTCAAACTTTGCCCTTCACGAGGCTGCTCGCCACCCCAGCATCATTATCAATGGAGACAGTCAACAGCTTTTTCAAGGATTGTCCATTTTAACCGCACAGCCCTCTCCGGAAGACCGCCAACACGTCCCCCATCATCTCTATGAGATGTACCCATACAATCATCATGGGCATTCTGTCAGCACCTGGGTGGACAGTGTACACGCTCTCATTCACCATGCCCACAAAAAAGGCATCACGCCATGGGTTGTGGGAGGTACAGGCTTTTATCTGGAGACTTTCATGAAGGGGATGTCCGCTCTTCCGAGCTTTTCCACAGAAGAACAGGACTCTTTTCGTCACACTCTGGTGGAAGTGGCCACACCTGTGCTCTATCAAGATTTACAGAAAAAAGACCCGCCATTTTCCGCAAAAATTTCCTCCAATGATCGACAACGAATCCTACGAGGGCTTTTTATTTTTCATGCCACTGGCAAACCCCTTTCCAGTTTTCATGAAAATCGTCAGGAACCACCACCTTATGATTTCTATAAAATACTCCTGACCCCCTCACGAGAAAATTTTCTTCACTCCATAAAGCGTCGGTGGCATCAGATGAAGGAACAAGGCGTCATGGAGGAGGTACGCACCTTCTGTGCACATCCTGATTACACTGTATCTCCCCTGTGCAAAGCCATCGGGTTTCGAGAAATTCTCCAGTATCTTCAAGGACACATCTCTCAGGACACCTTGGACACCCTCTACCTGCAAAAAACCTGCCAATACGCGAAACGTCAGCGGTGTTGGTTTTCCCATAGATTTCTTCCCCATTGCGCCATATCATAGAGACAATATTTTTTTCCTCCAGCATTCCATAAAGGTGGGACGGTGCAGCGAATAACGCGATATATTTTTCAAAAGTTCTTATGGAATTTTGTGCTCTTCAGTTCCATGATCGCTTTAGTAGCCTGGCTCTTCGAGGTGGTAACACGAAAAAAACCAGACAGCTTTACCCACGGAGAGTTTTTTTATGAGGTGTTGCTCAAGGTTCCTTTTGTGCTACACAAAGGATTGTTTTTCATCATTTTTGTTGTAACGTGTTTTTCTCTTTGGGGGTTAGTGCGGTGGCGAGAAAACATCGCCATGTCCTCCTCGGGCTTTTCCTTATGGCAGATGGTCTCCCCTGTTTTCGTCCTCACTTTTTTCTTCTGTATGGTGGATCTTTTTTATGTTGACCCCCTCAGTCAATCCTTGCTCTTCAAAACAAAAATAACATCTTCCCACGGGCAGATCATGCATTCTGAAAAAGGGTGGCGGAGAGTACATGTTCCAGACGGAAGTATCCTCTTTTATTTTTCTCCACAGGGGGAAAGCGCATGGTATTTTTTCTCCTCTGATGGACAGTTTTTACGACAATTTTATGCGAAAAAATACCACACCGACGAGGAGCATATTATTTTGAAAGATGTCTGGGCACTCTACCCTCAAAAAACTCCTCAAAAACTGGAGGAACTGACGTTAAAAAAACCTTACAACTTCTCTCACAAGGATTTTAGTGTGCATCCCGCCTTCATGTCCTTCACAGAGATTATCTCCCACTTTCTTTCCTATGACATATCTGGGCGCAATATGTACGTAAAATTTTTTTATCTCCTCAGCACTATATGCACCATCCTTTTCTGTGTGTTTTTTGCGGCGGGGATTGTCATGGGACACTCTCCCTATAAGAGACGTCTCATAGGAGTGTGTATGGGGGGAGTATTGTGCTTTTTCTTCTATCTTTTCCAGGAATATATATACCTCATTGCCTTATCTCGATCATATTCTTTTCCCATAGGACTTTTTGGAATCACTCCCCTTGGAATGTTCGGAGCAGCCGTCATATTGTGGACAGAAAAAAACCAGTGGTGAGACTGTTGCCACCACTGCGCACAAAATGAATAATTCTTTCATGACTCTTATGTCAACTCAAGGGCTTTGCTTTTTGCCGAGAATGAGCCTGACCTTTGTCTTTGTTCAGCCTCTTCAATTTCTTCATGAGAACCTTTGTTCTCCGGGGCGACAAATGAGTCAAACAAACTTGAGCCATGATCTCGTTGTTTTTCTTTTAGATTGAGGGATATTTCCATCTTTAACAGAACCTCCCTGCATTTTCTTCTTCTTGGAATTGTATGCCTCTATTTCTTTATCTTCCTGCTCTTTAGAGCTAAAATTAAAAAAGAACCTTCCCTCTACACTTTTTTTTTGTTGCTCTTCTCTTAGTTGGTCTGATACATCGAAGTTTACGGATCTTATACTTTGAGTACTTTTATGCATTTCTTCAATAGGTTGATTCTGTTGTATCTTTAACTTCTTTTTCTCCCCTACTAACGGTATCTCCTCATCATGTTCATCCATGACTCCAACAGGCTCATTACCATTCCCTACCACATCCAAATCCAAAACACCCTTCACTTTTGTTTTCAAAAAGTTCTTATAGCTACGAACATCAGCCTCTGTGATCAGAGGACCTTGTGAATCGTAACTATTTCTTTTGTATTTGAATACATGCAATACACTTTCCATGAAAGACTCTATCTCTTTATATTCGTCAAGATAGCTTAATAATTGTAAATCATCATCAGAAGCAGTCCCATTATTAGTAATTTTGTCAATTTCTTTCATTTTTTCTTGAACAATTCTTTTTATATAAGTTATGTCTCCATAATCAAATTTTTCCATTTTATTAAGGTTGTAATAGTGTTCATTAGTATTAAAACTGTCAAATTTCACAGTACGTTCAAGGTCTTTCATGTCCTTATCAGACTGTATTATCCTACCATCCACGGCGGACAGGATCCACGGCAGCGAGACTATTTTTTCATCTAACTTACTCCCAGCAGAGCCCTGTGTGGCTCCTCTCACAAAATCAGGATCATTCTCAACATTCTCCTTCCCTTCCTCGTACCGCTCTTCCTGTCTTTCTTCACCACTTCCCCTTTCTGATATTTCCTCCTCCACCACATCCTTCGTTTCTGTTTTCAAAAGGAGCTGATCAGATTCCAAACCACCTGTGACTGCTAACTTCGAGCCTCCTTTCTTCCCTCTTGCGATTTCTTTCTTATTTATTTTGATTTGTTTTTCTAATATGTCAATTTCTTCTGCATATTTTTTTATATCTTTTTCCAATAAAAACTTCTCACCATCATCACTAGAAGCATGAAGTTTCTTTTCATATAAAAATTTGTTTTTATAAAGATTATCTTTCTGTATGTTCAGTTCTTGAAGATAATCACTCGGATCTCCCATTTTTTCAGGGTCAAAATACTTTCCCTGACCCTCTCCTTTGGCCACATCCTTCGAAGAGAAGATCACCGGAGGAGCATCGTCTTCCTTCTCTTTCTGGCCCCCCTGGCCCCCCCTTGGGCCCCATAAAAATGATTTTATGTCCTCCCATTTCGTGTAAAGTACATACCCTCCTCCTGCCAATAATCCTAAGCCACCTAGTAGATTCATTGACATCATTGAGCCAAAACCTTTACCATCATCCACTGGTAACATAGGAAATGACTGTACGCTGCCACTATCGCTGCCCTTCGATTGATCAACTTTCTGCTGATCAGGTTCTGGTGTCGGTAACACCTTGCTCCTCCATGGATCAACGTGCTGGTCCACAGATTTTTTATTATCCGGCACTGAAGGTAAGCCTAACATAGAAAATAGCGATGACGTATCCCTGCTATAACTCATATATGGATTATAGCCTCCCATGGATTGATCAACTTGCTTATGACCAGCAGCCGTAGAATCTCTGCGCTCCTCTTTTTTAGCCATGATGGAAGACATTATACCCCATCCCCCCAGAGCTGCCATACCTCTCAAAAATACAGGATATGACAAAAAGGCCTGTATAGAAGAAAAAGGGCCCCCCTTCTTTTTTCCTCCCTGTACACTCTCTTTCGTTTTTTCTTCCTTTTTTCCCTTGTCATCCTGCTTTTTTTTCACGAAGGATTTTTTTGAGCCAGATTTTGAGCTATAATCTACCCCTTTCTGAAGAGGAACAGACCCTTCTGCCCTCGATGGACTCCCCCTTTCGCTATTCCTAAGAGCATGCCCATCCCCTATAATTACAGAAAAAAGCAATAAAAATAAATATTGAGCTAATATAATGTTTTTATTTTTCATAAACAATGCAAGTAAAAAAACATTTTTATTATACTGTGTTTTTTCTTCTATGTCAAGATGTAAGTAAATTTTTTAAACCTGGAAGCCATTTATTTTATTCTTCATGGAAACTGTTTCGCTTTTCGGAGAAGATGGCTCCTTTGCTTTTTTTCTTTTGGAGAGCTCTGTGGAAGCAGGTAAAGAGTCAGAAACCCGAAAGTCCCCCAAAACTGCGAACCGGCCTTTTGTTTTTCGGCCCCTTTTGGTCCTAGAAAGAGTAAAAATCAGTTCGGTCATCATCTTTGTGCTCCACTAAAGCAGCACCCACCTGTGCGTCCAATTGCTCCAGATTCTCTTTTGTAAGTTTGCTTCTGATGATTTTGTCTTCGTCATCGATGTCTATCTTCTTTTCATTTTCATTGTCAATCAAATTCTTGAAACATATCAACCCAGAATGCATGCTTTCCACTCTCTCTCTGAGATCACTATTTTTCTTCTCTACATCAGAGAGAATATCATCTGCACCCTTAGCCCCCATAGGAATACGTGAATCACCGATACGAAGAAAATCCAGCGCACTACCCATTCTTTTCTCCAAAGCGAGCAAAGTCTCTTGCGCTTTTTTAGGGTACGTACCACCTATGCCCTCAATGCTTATATGAGAAGATCCGAAATTCTCCTCTGCACCAATCATTCCTTCAGCACATGCAAAACATTCATCCTTAACTTTTTGAAACTCTTTTTCTATGTCATCGATTTCCTTTTCAATGTTGTTCAAGCTCAATTCCTCCCCCCTCTCTTTCATTTCTTTTTCTATACTTCCCAGCTCTTTCAACATGGTTTCTATTTCCCCCGCTCTCTTCTTCAGGTTCTCTTTTGTTTTTTGCAAATAATCAGACCTGTCCATACATTCCAAAAATTCGCTCACTTGAGGTTTCCGATCTCTTTCCACCTCTTCCCAACCATTAAAACTGTAGATGCTTTCTATGGCTGAATTCTGTTGAATAACACCCTGTTCAGCATCAAAAAGTTTTCTTCTTAAGTTTGTCAAAGTTTCTTGTGCCACTTCATCCGTCTTAGTACGCACAGATTCACGCATCTCATTGATTTTACTATTAATATCCGCGAACTCGCGCTCCAACTTCTCGTAATTTTCTTTCGCCTTTTTTTCATTCTCTTGTCTTTCACTTCTATGTTTTTCAAGAGTTTTTTCTTTTTTTCTGTCTCGGCTTATTTTTGTTATCCAACCTTTAATATTGTCCCAGTTCTTGTATACCCCATAACTCAAACCTAAAATACCCAGTACTGTTACTGGCACAATAAAATCCAACCCTATAGTACCGCTCATAGTACCATCATCAATCATCCTCCATTTTGTGTCTCCCTTCATGGTACCATTACCAGTCATTCTCCCTTCTGTGCCTCCCTTCATGGTACCATTACCAGTCATTCTCCCTTCTGTGGTGCCGTTTGTGGTACCAGCACCAATAGGAGGACTGACTTTTTTTGCAGTCCCTTTATTGTGCTCAACTATCTTCATTACAGGCTTTATTATAGATCCTTCTTGAAATTCTTTACCCTGTTTGAGATCGTCTCCCCCTATCCTCTCTGAGCTCCCCTCCCCCCCCCTCATGTTGGGTTTTCTCATGATGAAATCTCCCGCGGTCCATCCTCCCAGAAATACCGCACCTTTCAAAAGGGTAGAGGCTTTTGGCACAAAAGCTTGTAAGAAAGAAAAACGTCCTATTTTCTTTCCTACCTTCTGTTCACCGCATTGTATTTTTTTCTTCTTCTTACTCCTGCCCCCCCTTCCCCTCTTATGTGATACTAACTTAGACCCTTTGAGTCCAGGACTTTCATTTTTTCTTTCAGGTATGGCATACCCATTCATTGCATTCATACACAACAAAAAAAAATAACAGAGAAAACACTTTTTTTTCATAAAAAAACCCTCCCTGTCGATTTTACACATCTTTTTATTTTGTGTCAATATTAACCAAATTATATAAATTATTAGTTATTTTCCCCTCAGAATTACGCAACTCACTTTTTTCGAGTTGTTATGTTTTTTTTCAGGCCCTCATGGTTTCGTTCCTCCAAAGCCTTTTAGGTCAAGGTGATAATCAAGAAGCTTTTGCATCACCACACCCTTCAATATCAGAAATGTCTCTGTCATAAAGAGAAAATCATTATATTAATAAAAAAATAAAAATCATTCATTTTATTTAGTTCTACTTTAATACAACATATCACTTCAAGAGAACTGCCCCACGAAAAGCATGATCACGATATGCAAAGCATTTCCACTCAGTTTATATGGACAAAAAAATATTATTATACTGATAAAAATTCTAAAATAATACATCTTGTTAAATTTTGTATAAAAAATAAAACAAGAAAAAACAGATAGAAAAAAGAAAAAAACACTCTTATCTTTTTATAAAAAAAAATTTCACTAGATCACAAGGAAAAACCCTTACAAAAACAATAAAAGAGCATTTTCTCTTCATATGAAAAAAAAAGTATGCTATCTTGATATCAGGTAATTTTTTCATGATGGATTTTTGTTATGATGAACTCTCTCCAGCAGGAAGATACGAAGCGAAAGGAAAAAATGTCAGTAGAAAAACCCAAAATTTCCGCCATTGTCCCGCCAAAACTTGCCGTTGTTGGTGTTGGTGGTGCCGGAGGAAATGCCATTAACACCATGATCGAGAAAAAGCTTGAGGGGGTAAAGTTTTTGGTGTGCAACACTGATGCACAGGCTTTGGAAAAATCTCTTTGTGCTGAAGAGCTTCGCATCCATCTCGGGGCTGATGTGACGAGGGGACTTGGAGCCGGGGCAGAGCCAGAGGTTGGTCGGCAAGCAGCAGAAATGACTGTAGACGAAGTCATGGAGAAGCTGGAAGGAGTTCACATGGTATTTTTTTCCGCTGGCATGGGGGGCGGAACCGGGACAGGGGCAACACCTGTTTTAGCAGCGGCAGCCCGTGCAAAGGGGATTTTAACTGTGGGTGTGGTCAATAAACCATTTTCCTTTGAAGGTGTGAAAAGAATGGAAATTGCTGAGAGAGGCGTGCAGGAGCTTCGAGAAAATGTGGACACTTTGTTGGTGATTCCTAACCAACATCTCTTTCGCCTTGCAACCCCCACCACAGAACTGAAAAAAGCCTTTGCCATGGCGGATGATGTACTGTACTTTGCGGTACGTACCTTCACAGACCTCATGATTAAGCACGGTATTGTGAACTTAGATTTTGCCGATGTATGTACGGTCATGAAAAACATCAGGGGAAAAGCCATGATGGGAACAGGAGAAGCCAGTGGCGAAAATCGTGCCATTGAAGCGGCGGAAAAGGCCATAGGGGGGCTTTTGCTGGATGATATATCGGTGAAAGGTGCAAGGGCAGCCCTCATTAACATTGTGGGCGGTGAAGACATTACACTCTATGAAATAGACGAGGCCATCAGCCGCGTGAAGCAAGAAGTGGACAGGGATGCGCGATCATCTTTAGATCCGGCACACATTCTCTTTGGGGCCACCCTCGATCCTGAGATCACAGGGGGCATCATCCGAGTTTCTGTCGTGGCCACTGGTATTGAAGCAGAAGACAGCACGTCCTCCTCATCTGCTCTCACCTCTGCAGCTTCTGCGGAATCACCTGATGAGAAAACAAAAGCTGATGCGGCGCCCTCTCCTTTCGCAAAAACCTCTGACTCCGAAAACTCTTTTGAGGAAAATTTCCAGAGTTTGGGAAGGTCTCATAAGAATTTTTCCATGGATCAGGGACATTTTTCCTCCTTCTCCTTACAGGAAGAGGAAGAAATTTTTGGTTCAGAGTCAGCGCGAGACGCTTCGGAGAAAAGAATGGACTATCAGGATTTTTCCTTTGCAAAATCCCATGCGCCTCGTAAGCGTTCTTTTTTTCAAAGACTCATGGGGCTGGGAAAGGAAAAGCCTGAAGAAAGGCAGGGAACTTTTTCTGGAAAAAATGCAGACCCTACATTTCCTACTGGAAAACCTGCTTCTGGAAGAGGCGACCACACATCACCGGCTGCTGGACCTCAACAAGACGATGGGCAGCACTCTGTAAAAGTTTTTCCCTCCTTCCCCGACACCTCAGATAATTTCAATCCTGAAGAAAATCTCGATGTGCCAGCGTTTCTTCGTCAAAAAGGAAAAAACTCTCAATAGATTTTCAGACATCACTGAGAGTCTTCCATCTTTTTCCTCCGTCATCGGCCATGGAGCCATGACCTTTTATATCCGTGGAAAACATGTCCTCTCTTGCCAACTCTGCCAATGGAACATATAATGGCCACATCCATGTAATGGAGAGGGAAGTGCTGTGAAAAAATCTTTTAAAGTGGAAAAGCTCATTCGTGATGGCATGCAGGACCATCTCAAGGCGAAAAATATCAATGTTTTTCAAGAAGTTATAGAGCACCCACTGTATATCGAAAAATTAGGAGACAAACTTGTAGAAGAATCGTTTGAAGTGGCCCGCGCGGTTTCCCATGAAGAACGCAAAGAGGAGCTGGCTGATCTACTGGAGGTGGTGTCCGCGCTATGCACAGCATGTGATTATGCTTTAGAGGACATTGTGGCTCTTCAAAAGAAAAAAAGAGAAGAGCGAGGAGGTTTCCAGCAAAAGGTCTACTGCTCTCATATGGAGATGGACAGTGATAATCCTTGCATCAGCTATTACACGCAACGGCCAGAAGAGTATCCTGAAATATTGCCGGAGCCATCTGCATAAACTTTTTATTTTTGGTTTCTTGACAGTCCATACTTTGTCTTTTACTCTTTGAACATGGGGCGTTTAGCTCAGGGGGAGAGCGCTGCCTTCACACGGCAGAGGCCGTTGGTTCGATCCCAACATCGCCCACCACAAAAAAATATGGTGCCCCATACACACACACACCTATACTCAGGTGATGTCTTTGCACAAAAATTCTCACTCCACAAAAATCTGGAGATGTTTTTGGAACGTGGGAAAAACTGCCATAAGAACACACCTATGTCTTCTTTTTATACACAGAGGACAACCATAAAAGTGTCATCCCATACACACACACCTATACTCAGGTGATGTCTGCACAAAAATTCTCACTCCACAAAAATCTGGAGATGTTTTTGGAACGTGGGAAAAACTGCCATAAGAACACACCTATGTCTTCTTTTTATACACATAGGACAACCATAAAAGTGTCATCCCATACACACACCTATGCTCAGGTGACGTCTTTGCACAAAAATTCTCACCCCACAAAAATCTGGAGATGTTTTTGGAACATGGGAAAAACTGCCATAAGAACACACCTATGCCTTCTTTTTATACACACAGGACAACCATAAAAGTGTCATCCCATACACACACCTATGCTCAGGTGACGTCTTTGCACAAAAATTCTCACCCCACAAAAATCTGGAGATGTTTTTGGAACATG
>CAZLKT010000009.1:16988-33868 GCA_964560205.1 uncultured Holosporaceae bacterium
AGAACACACCTATGCCTTCTTTTTATACACAGAGGACAACCATAAAAGTGTCATCTCATACAATCCATAGGCAGGAATTATCAAGGCCAAAGGACTGAAAATATCTGGCGGTGTGATAAAAGCAGCCACAATGGTAATAACCAAAAAAACATACTTTCTCTTTTTTCGAAAAGTCTCCAGGGAAAAAATCCCTGTCCTCACAAGAAAAACCACAAGAAGGGGCATCTGAAAACTGCATCCAAAAAGAAGGATAAGGTGGGCCATAAAGGATAAATATTCCCCTAGACGTGGAGCAAAAACAAGAGGGAAAGGTAGGCTCACATCTTTCCCAAATCCTAGAAAAAAATCATAGGCATAGGGGCAGATAACAGCGTACGCAAAAAATGCTCCGAGAAAAAAAAGCATGGGGACACTGGCGAAAAATGCCCCATAAAAGAAACGTTCCTTGGGATAGAGCCCTGGATACAGAAATCTCCACACCTGATACGTCCAAAAAGGGCATGACACCACAAAACTGGTCATAAATGCCATGTGCACATAGGTCAAAAATACTTCCGTCACCGATGTATACAAAAAATAAGACGGCATTCCACAAGATGTTTTTTTTAAGGGAAGACTATAGAAGGCAAAAAGTGCATTACTGTGCCAATATGCCACAAGGAACACACACACAAGACACACAATGCAATACAGGAGTCGCCTACGGAGCTCCTGAAGGTGCTCCATAAACGAAAAAACTGGAAGGCCCCCCTCCCCCTCTTCTAAGGGTTTTTCCCCAGGGTTATGATATGGTAAAGGCTCCATAAAATACTCACACACAATACACAAGATACTTTATTTATCGCTTTTTTCCTCAGTAAAAGAAAGCAGTAAGCAAGACGGCCACACCAGCATCTTATCTCCAAAGACCTTACAACCGAATATCTTCCCTGTCAAAACACACACCACTATCCACTATTTTATTTCATAAGATACCTTCGTTTTGCCCTTTTTGCTTTTCCACGCAATAACACGAATAGTAGCAATGTCCCCCAACGCATCCACATGGGTGCCACCACAAGGCACAGGGCCAAACCCCTCTATGTCACATACCCGCAAGGGCTTATCTTCTGGCAACGCATACGGAACATTTTCACTCAATTTTTTGATATCTTGTGCTTCCATCATTCGTGTTGTCACAGATGCATTTTGCTCCACAGCTTTCACCAAAGCTGTTTGCAGAGCATCCAAAACTATGTCCTCCTCTCCTTCTATGACGCCATCACATTCAATATATGCCTCCCCAGGAAATTGATGTCCCTTCACAACCCTGACATGGGGAAAAACCTTCTCCACCACAGCCGCAAGAAGATGGCCACCTGTGTGGTATTGTGTGTTCATGCCCCGTCGCAGAGGATCTATAGCCATGACAACCATACACCCTTTCCCCACATCCGATGGATGAGATGTCAGATAATGTCTCACGTCACCCCCAACATATCTGGCATCATAAACATCATAACTCTTATCCTTCATCATAATTTTTCCCTGGTCTGCCGGCTGGCCTCCCCCCTGAGGATAAAATATAGTTTGCGTTAATATAAGGTACCCCCCCTTCTCATCCACCCCTGAAGACACAACCTGGGCAGACGTCTGGAAAAGAGCTGGGCTGTCAATATACATCAGCTGTGTCACAGCGCACCTCTCCATCTACACTGTCCTTCTAGAAGTATACACCCTGTGTGGCCTACATATACATCCCCCCCTCATACCTATAGATCTCATAAAAAAGGATGAAAAAAAATAAAAACACTCCATTGAAAAATATGTTTTTTTATGATAGTTCTCTTTACAGTATAAAAAACATAAAAATCATATGAAAAAAAAATTATTCTTTGGGCTTTTTTTCATGCTATGCATAGGGGAGACAAGTCTTGCTAAAAAGAGTGTAGGCAAGAATCATCTGATTCCTAGTGTCAATGTTTCCTCGACACAGTGGTTCCCCCTATTGGTGATAGACTATTTCATACAATACGCAGAAAAAATGTGTCTAGATGACGTCATACCCTCTTTTAAAAACACAGAGGAGCTCGAGACCATCAAACCTACAGAAGATGTGGAAAATGATCTTCTGGCTCTCATACCAGAAGAAAAAAATGTGCTCGTCTCTCTCATACCAGAGTTTAAAAACGAGATTGAAGACTTCCTTGATTCCATATCTCTGTGTGCTGCGAAAAAAATTTTTCTGAAAAGCAGTGCACTTCCAAAATTCATCAAGGACTGTTGTGATCATCAAAAAATACAACAAAAGCATTTTCAAAATAACATATTATTACTCGAAGAAGAGGCCCCAAGAGAACTTGAAATAGATACCAAAATACAAAAAACAATGGAAAAACACATCAAAGTCTGCTTTTCTTCTCTCAAAAAAAAAATAAAAAAACAAATTCCTCCCGAAATTGCAGCCCTCTACTCAGAAATAGATTATGACTCAATTTTATCTCAATGGATGAAACAAAGACCCCCATCTTTCGTAAAAAAATATGAGGACATGAACGACGAAACACCCCTTTTTCTCAAAAAACTCTATGAGGGAAAAGATCAAACAGAACATAGCATAGAGCACCCCACCCCCTTAGAATATGTTCTTGAAATGTACATGGAGAAGATGAATCAATACCCTTACGGCATTGAGATGGAAAAGCTTGATAAAGATGGAGTATACCTGAGGGAACTCATGTTCACGGATAGTGTCATAAGAGTATGTTGTGAGAAGACGGAGGATCCTCATAAAATCATCATCAGCGTGGAGAACATCCCGCATAAACCACTCCCCGGTGGGATGAACATGGTGATACGAGCGGAACACAAGAGAAAAAATCCGGCCCAGATCCCTTCATTCGTGCCTGTTGCCTCGGATCAGTTTTTCCCCTTGTTCGTTGTAGATTATTTAAGAAAAACCCTCCAAGAAATTGATCTGAATCAGTGGTTCTCACCCGAACAAAGCGTGACATCGCTTGAGCCGCTCCTCTCTGAAGAACATCTTAAAAATAAATTATTGTCTCTCACGGAAAGGGAACAGAGGGCCCTCATTCTTTTATTGCCAGACAAAAAACAGGACATTGAAAAACTCATACAAGACATATCCATGGTTCAGGATATGAAGATTAAGTTGGGAAATGATTTTCTCACCTTCATAAAAGATTATCTTGATACTTTAGAAATAAAAATGGAGCATCTACAAAATTCCGCATTACTACTTGAAGAAGAAGCAAAAATAAAACTCAAAATATACTTAGAGTCATTAAAAATAGTGGAAAAGCACATCACGAAAAAGCTTTCTGCTCTTAGGAAGGACATGGAACTGCATCTTCCTCAAACAACTCTCACCGCATATTCGCAGCTGAATTATGAGTCAGCTTTATCTACATGGGTGGAACAAAGAACCTCATCTTTCAAGAAAGCATCTCAGAAGGAGAAACCCCAAGATTAACCCCAGAACAATATCACCCATCTTACACTTCTCACAAGAACACCATGAAAATGGCTTGTGAATGCTTCGGAGAAATTTATGCTCTACGATAAAGGAGTTTTTTTTGTGGAATAAAAAGAAGAAGGCATATCATATTGAGAAATATGTTTTTTTATGCTACATCTCTTTTGAAATAAAAATAAGACACAGGACATCACATGAAAAATAATTTATTCTTATGTGCTCTTTTTATGTTATCCATGGGGAAAACAGGATACGCCATGAAGAGGAACTCGCATGATCTTCCTCCTGTCATCGACACAATGGGAAAGCACATAGACAGCTCGGGGATGCTGTACACAGATCCACCTGGCACAAAGACTTCTGCGCCAGTACCTGTTGCCTCATCTCCTTTCTTTCCATTATTGGTGGTGGATTATTTTATAAAAAACATACAAGAAATAACTCCGGGAAAATGGCTGCAATCCTTCAAGCATCAGGAAAAAAAATTGTTCGCCCTCACACAAAAGGAACTGAATGCCATCATATCTTTCTTTCCAAGAGAAGAGTATATACAAGAGTATGTACAATGGCGTATGAATCATATCCTTCCACGTATCTCTATGTTTTATGCGAAGAACCTTTTTCTGAAAAACAAAGTCCTTCCAGAACTCATCAAACATTGTGTTTACTTTGAGAAATTAAAGGAGAAACATCTCAAAAAACCTTCATCACTCATAAAAGAAGAAGCACCCGAAGCAGTAGAAATGGAGATCAAAGCACAAAAAATAAAACAAAAACACTTAATAGCCGATTTAAAGGATCTGAGAGAAGACATGGTGCAAAAAATGTCCAAGGAAACTCTTACTGCCTATGAGAAGCTTGACTATACGTCAATCGTATCAGAGTGGGCAGCACAAAGACCACCTTCCTTCGTAGAGAAATATGAAGACATGGAAAATACAACAGATAGTATGTTTTTTTATCCCGAGATATATACAGAAGTTATCACAAAATATGAAAAAAACTCTAGTCGTTCCAGGGAAAAGTGCTCCACCACCAACTTGGAGGAGATTCTCCAAGATTACTTAGACAGGATCAACCAATCTCCTTGCACAATAGAAATGGAGGAGGAACAACTTAATCCTCATAGAGTCAAAACTGAACAACTAGGATTTCGCGATAGTACAATAAGAGTGTTTATTATTTATAGGGAAGGGAAACCACATGGAATCACTTTACAGAGATTTCCCTATGAAGTAGTTTCCCCCAATGGTCCGAGGATTCGTCAGATAGACGTGGAACTTACGAAAGAAAAACATCCTCCCATCCCTCAATCAGAACTTGTGTCCTCTTCTGATTTTTTCCCCCTCTTCATGATAGATCACTTGATAAAAGCTCTACAACAGATTGATCTCACTACGTTGTATCCACCTGTAAAAAATGTCGAGGAGCTTAAGGGATTGTTTCCACATGTAGAAAATGAGGAAGAATTCATCCTGGAAATTCTCTCCTCATACCCAGAACCGCTCATCGAAGATGCGAAGAAACAACTTCTTTTTCTGTTCCCCGAGGAAGAACAAGAAATTGAACGTCTCATGACTGACATAATTAGGCTCCATTGGAAAAAAGTTTCTCTTAAAAGCAAATTTCCATTCATCATAGGGGATTATTATCTTACATACCCTGATGGTGAAATAAAGCCAGAGTATCTCGAAAATTCTGCATTATTTCTCAAAGAAAAGACACCAGAAAAACTGCATCTCAAATTAGCAGCAGTAAAAGTAATGGAAAAACATAGAATGAGGGAGCTTCTTGCTATCAAAAAGGACATAGTAAAAAAACTTTCCAATAAAGCTGTACAAACCTATTTAGATCTTGGTTATGAGACAATCTTATCGCAATGGAAGGAGCAAACAAGTCCCCGTTTTACAGTTGCACGAATCAGAAAGGTATATGATAATGGACGAGTGCTACATGCTACAATAGAATAAGCGGAAGAGACTGTTTCAGAGCTTTCAGAAATTCCACCAACAACGCACCAGAAAAAGCTGGCGACTCAAAGCTTTTTCTGTGCACGGCAGGACTGCAAAAAAGAATGATTTTAACAAAAATCTTTCCCCATATTTTATGAAAAAGAGGCATCTTCCCATAAAAATCATTTCAAAATACACCACAGCATAATGCACAAAAACCGCACCCCACCACGAAAGTAAAGCGAATCAACCAAAGACTTTTTCTATAACATATCTCCCGCCTTTTATCTTACAATAAAACGATATTTTATATACAATATTGAAAATATGTTTTTTTATGATGTTTGCCTTTAAAATGAAGGGAGGGTGGGATTATCACATGAAAAACACTTTATTCTTATATACTCTTTTTATGCTATGCATGGGGAAAACAGGATATGCCATGGATGGGAACTCTCATGATCTTCTTCCTATCATCGGCACAATGGGAAAGTATATAGACAGCTCGGGGATTCTGTACACAGATCCTCCTGGCATAAAGACTTCTGCGCCAGTGCCTGTTGCCTCATCTCCTTTCTTTCCATTATTGGTGGTGGATTATTTTATAATAGAGCTACTCGGGAATAAATCCTGGGACCAGCCTGAACAAGACGGGCCACTTTTGGAGAATAAATTATTTGCCCTCACACAAGAGGAAAGGAATGCTCTCACATCTCTCCTCCCAAACAAAAAAAGGGAAATTGAAACCCTCATTGATGATATGTCTATATTTTATGCAAAAGATCTTTTTTTGAAAAATAAAGTCCTTCCAGAATTCATCGAATATTGTGTTGACTCTCATAAAGTAAAGGAGAAACATCTCAAAAAACCTTCATCACTCATACAGGAAGAAGCACCCGAAGAACTGGAGATGGAGCTCACGGCACAAAAAATCAAACGAGAAGGCCTCATGATGGATTTTTTATTTCTGAGAGAAAATATATTCAAAAAAATGTCTCCCGAAACCATCACTGCCTATAAAAACCTTGGCCATACCTCAACTGTGTCAAAGTGGAGAGCACAAAGACCACCTTCCTTCGTAGAGAAATATGAAGACATGAAAAATAAAAAAGATAGTATGTTTTTTTATCTCGAGAGATATGAAAACATCATCTCAAAAGAAGACGTTATGAACGCTTGCATGAAAGAGAAGGATATGTCTTTGGAGACTCTTCTTCAAATCTACTTAGACAAGATGAACCAAAATTTTTCCAAAATGAAGACGGAGGAAGATGAGGGAGAGGAGGATCGTAATCCTCATAGAACGGCATTTACAGCATTGGGATTCAACGATAGTAAAATAAACGTGTGGATTTTCCACAGAGAAGGAGAACCATATGCAATCGTCATGGAGAAAGCCCTTTATGACGCAGGACCTCCCACGGGTATAACTTGTAAGATACAAGCGGCACTCAGCAAAGAAAACACTTATGACACCCCTTCGTCAGAGTTGGTATCCTCGTCCGATTCTTTCCCTCTCTTCGTAGTAGATTATTTGAGAAAAACTCTACAAGAAATTGATCTCACTATATTGTTTCCCCCTGTAAAAAGTATCGAAGAGCTTGAGTCCTTGGAGCCTCACGAGCGTCTGAAAAACACATTGTTGACTCTCACCGCATACGAGAAGAAGGCACTTTTCTTTCTGTTGCCCGAAAAACAACAAGAAATTGAACGTCTCCTTGATAACATAGCTGTGCTTCATGCACAAAAAATTTGTCTTAAAAACTCTGCATTACCGACCTTCGTAGCTATTTGTCTTGATTTTAACACAATAAAACCAGAGCATCTAGAAAACCATGCACTCCTACTTGAAGAAAAAGCATCAACACCACTCAAACTCTCTTTAGAAGCGGTAAAAACAATGGAAAAACATAGAATGAGGGAGCTTGCCGCTCTCAAAAAGGATATAGAGAACAAACTTTCCACAGAAACCTTACAAGCCTATTCAGATCTGGATTATGAGACAACCTTATCACAATGGAAGAAACAAAGAGTTCCCTGTTTTAGAGTTGCATGGATACGGAAGATAATTGATAACGGGAGTGTAACAACCATCATGAGACCATAATTCCAAAGATTGTTTCAGCACCTTGAAAAATTATAGAAATATGGAATGTAAAGAAGGCCTGCAGCAGAAAAAACTTTTCATAAAACGCATTTTCATAGGACAGGAAGACTCTGAAAGAAATGCTGTCAATCCCGATCCTCATAAAAAATTTCCTTATCCACAAGGGAAAAATCACCACGAGAAAGGTTTTTATCATATTGTTATGTAAAAATTTTTTCCATATTGCATTGAAAATATTTTTTATTTAAAATATTAAAGAAAATACAATAAAAAGAGAACCATATGAACAAATATTTACTTTGCGTAAATTTTTTGATGTTATGCATGGCAACTCCAGGCCATGCAATGATAAAAGAATCAGCCAGCACTGAGCCTCAGACAAAGGAGGAAGAATATGAGACCAGTACCTTTCAAAGAAGCCTAGAGCAACGTGATCCAGATAAATATATGGAGTGGAAAGAAAGGAAAAAAAATCTTCTCATAAAAGCTGCAAAAGATATCAAAAAAGTACAAGATCTTCTGAAACAAGAAGAATACGTGTACCATGATCTTAGGAAGATGCGAAACCTTTTCCAAAAACATAGAAGGGGAAATACTTTTGCAAAAGAAAGTGACTCCATGAAAATTCTGTTCATGGAAGCGAACAAACTGATTGGTGAAGAATATAGAAAGAAAGACATCATCCCCGTGCCTCAAAAATCTTCGGATCTCGACGAAAAAAAGCATGAGTTATTAAAACGTGCTGAATGGATGAAGGCTAAAATAGAATTATATATGAAGAAAATGATAAAAAAGGAACAAGAAAAAAACATCCAAAAAGAGAGCACAAAAAACCAGCTGGCAGTAGATCTCATAAGAACAGCGAGAACAGCTCTTCAGAAAAAATACCCCTATCATGAGTACAGATATGTCCCCCTCACGCGTGCCTTAAAAGCTTGTGAAGATTTTGCCTCGGAAGCTCCTCTCTATAAAAGCATTCGTGATGTGAGTGTACAAATAATGCAGTTTCTCCATGATAGATCTCAAAGCACTCTGAAAGGGACGGACATTTTCCTGAGCTATGATGACACACAGAGTGAAAAAAAGGATTTCGAAACGTTCCACGAAATAATGCAGTTTCTCCGTGAAAAGTCTCAAAGCATTCAGGAAACGATCCGTATTTCCCAGAACTATCAGGACACATGTGGTTCTCCAAATCGCCCTTGTGAATTTTTAGAAAAATATCTCTCTGTCATGATGTTCCACAAGAGCTTAGATGAATTAGATGGTACAGCAGAGAAACTCCTGGAGGATCTTCGTATTATGGAGAATGCCCTCATAACTTCCATGAGAACGTCACCAATGAACCCACATGCAGAAAAAGAGTACGAACAAAAAATGCAAAAGATGAGAAAGCTTCTCCCCCTCGCTTTCATGGATGAGCTCGAGCACAAAGTAATAAATCTATCCAAGGAAACACATGAAATTTCGCCCCACCTCGATATTGTGTCATTCTTCAATCACCCCTTCTTTTTTCTGGACCCCATAAGATTTCGGATTTTACGTGCTGAAATAGCACCACATACTGATTCAGAAGAGCTGCTTGACATAGAGAGGGTGTTTTATACGTTTATCAGCCTCTTTTTTGAACAAGACAGACTCAGAAAGGAAGTCTATGACCGTAGATACACTCTACAATCTTCCACTCTCAATAGACTCATTGCACATCAACAAGATCTCTTGAAAAAGATGATATAAGAGCAAAAATAGCAAAAAAATGCGGAGACGATCTTGTGAAAGAGTATGAGCAGATGGCAGGTGATAATTTATTTATCAAAAACCACGAGGCTTTCATCGATGAATGGGAGAGGATGAAAAAAGGCAGAACACCCACAACAAAGGAAAACTCGTAAATCACAATCCCATAGACGTGCCTACAAACCTAAACTCATGGAGGAGAGGAAAGTACAACCCCCTTCTCTCCTTGCCCACCTCCATCTCTATAGAGAATAATGAGTGCACTAACGCAAAAAAAGAATCATATATCCTCCTCCGAAAATCATACGGTATGACAATGCCTCAGAGAAAACAGAATACCCCATTGAACAGCTGCTCTTTTTTTTCTAAACTCCTATAAGAGTTTTCTAAAGAACAGGAAGTATATGAAGAAATTTTTTATCGTCTTTGCTCTGTATATAATGTGTGCAGCTGAGACGACCTCTGCAATAATGGGAGAGGAGCACGACCACAATGGTAGAATACAACATGGCAACACAGATCAAGGAACACAAGGAAACACCCCTCATCACGACACCTCACATCAGGGCAGTAAGCATGTCGTAAAAATTATCAGGTCATATGAAAGAATACCTGGAACAGGTGTATGGAAAAAAGAGGAAGAAGAGGAAGAAGAGAAGGAAGAAAACCAACAACCCAAAAAAAACATGAAGGAAACAGAAGCTGAGAGGGGAGAATAATAAAAATTCCCTTCACAAGAAAAAAATATCATCATGGAGAAAAACAGAGTGGTTTTTCTTCTCTTTTTTTTGTGGACAGAACATACTGTCCGTAAATCATCTTGTCCTTGAATATCCCCCCCATATCTGAAAAGAGAACATATATGATCTTTTGAGCTATGTGTTAAATGTAACACAGGATATCTCATTATTTCCAAATATATCGTCTGTTATGCAGAAAAAAATCACATAATATACCATTGAAAAAAAAACATTTTTTCCATATTATGTTAAAAACAATCTAAAAATGGGATTATGATGAAAAATAATATACTTTATTTGTGTTTTTTCGGATTATGGGCAAGTAATACGGCATCTGCCATGATGAGGACACCATTTTCCGAGAAAAACCAATGGCAAGCAACGCTCTCATTTGGTTCTCTTGGCCTCCCTTCAGAAAGTACCTCAAAAGGTCCCGACGAAATACATCTCATCATAGATAAAATAAAAAACCATCTCAAACCATATTCAATGGCCAAGGACGTTCTCTTCATGAGAGAATTTAAGAAAATGCTCCTGAAGAAGTGTCCGGAAGCGCAGACAAAAATTCGAGAATCCTTTAACCATATATGGACCTTTTTTGAAAAGCTTTTTCAAAAAGAGATGGTTGATCCCAACGAACTTCTCAAGAAAAAAAGCGATGCAGAGAAGGAAATAGATGAGCTTCATCAATACCTGAAAGAAGTTATGATCCAACGGAAAAAAGAGACCGAAAGTATCCTTATATCAAGCCCCCTTCCCCTCCTTTTTGTACATCATCTTGAACGGATGCTAGAAGAGTGGGAAATGGATAATTTGTTCCCGAACTCCTCCGCAGAAAAAATGCTTTTGTCCATTCCATCAGTCATCCCCTTGTTCTCCAGATGCTACAACGAGCATATCATACCGGAAATAATTTCCATCATGAATATATTTTTCAGAAGAAATGAAATAAGAAAAGAGCTTATCAGCACAAGAAATGCCTATACGGACCCCATGCTCCAAGATGCTGCGGTAGGAATAATGACACGTGAAAAAACAAGTCATTACAAGACAAAAGCTATTATGAGAAAAAAAAGTCTGTCTCATATAAAAAAGAAAATAAAAAAAATGTGCTCCGAAGAAGCGTTACAAAAATATAAAAAAATAAAAAGTGGATACTCCCCAGATACATGGGAAAAAATCATAGAGAATGAAAGATGGGACGATGATTTACAAGATGTATGTCCTCAGTTAGACCTTAACAATCCTTGGATCCTCTATGCTTTATCATACCTGCAGGTGTCAGTTCTGAATATCAAAGAAGCGACAAAAAAACGCGAAGACGAGATCGAAAACATAGCAAATCAGTTAATGGACCTGATTCCTCAAGAGAAAGACACCATTGAACGTTTCAGGGATTCTATACTAAAAGTCATACATCTCGCATACGATCAGCAAAATGCTAAGAAAGAGATTGATTTTAAGAAGAGATATATGACCTTTCCCAATCAACAGTTCTCCGATCAACTCAAAGGCCAAGAAACTATACTCCAGGATCGAGAGCTGGACCTGCAGTACACATGCTTTGATATCTTCAATAAGATCAATAAGTATAGACGTGACATAGAAAAAAGAATACCAAAAGATGTTCTTGCTGAGTATGAGCAACTCGGTGGATACGATGGTTTCCAAAAAAAATATACATCTTTCAAACCGGAGGAGGCCTCCTCATTTGGTTCTCTTGGCCTCGTTCCAGAAAATCCTCTAGAAAGTCACACCATGGATGGAATGAAAAATCTTAACCTCTCTTCAGAAAAACTCTCAAAAGATCTCGAGAAAATGGATTTCATCATGAATGAAATAAAAAAATGTATTAACTCAGATAAAAAAAATAATGACCTTCTCTTTATAGAAGAATTTATAGAAACACTCCTGAAAATGTGTCCGGAAGCACGAGAAAAAATTCAAGAATCCTTCGATCAGATATGGAACCTTTTTTTGCAGAATCATCCCTCCCCTCTCTTCATGAAACCTTACAAAGAAAAAACAATAGACGAGCTTCATCTACATCTCAAAACAACTCTCATCGAAAAGAAAAAAGAGATGGAGGGTGGCATCATAAAAAGCGCTCTTCCTCTCCTTTTTATGAATCATCTTGAGCGTATACTAGAACAAGGGAGCCTGGATAATTTATCCCCGAACTCCTCCATAGAAAAAATGATTTTGTCTATTCCTTCAGGAAAAGAGATCCAACCCCTGTCATTAAGGTACTATGATAGGCATATGATACAAGGTGTGATCAACGTCATGAGTATGCTTTTCAGCAATGACCGCGTAAGACAAAAGCTTATTCGATCCAGAGATCAACACAGAGATCCCGTGCTCCAAGATGCCGAGGTAGAAATAATGAAAAATGAAATAGCATCTGATCACATGTGGAGAGAAGAATGTACAAGAATGCAATTCTCTCGTATAAAAAAGACAATAAAAAAAATGTGCTCCGAAGAAGCATTACAAAAATATAAAGAAAGAAAAGACGAATGCTTTACAGATGCATGGGAAAAAACCATAAAGGATGAAAAATGGAACCATGATTCACAGCATGCAGGTCCTCAGTTAGCCATAGAAGATCCTTGGGTCCTCTTTGCTTTATCGTACTTGCAAGTGTCAGTTCTGATGATCAGAAAAGTGAAAAAAGAACGTGAAGATGAGGTCAAAAACATAGCAGATCGCTTAATAAAATTGATGCCTGATCAAAAAAACACCATTGAACGTTTCAGAGATCATATAGTATGGGTCATACATCTCGCATACGATCAGCAGAAAACTAATAGGGAACTCAAGAACTCCGCTCATCGGTCATCCTCCGATAATCTCAAAAACGAATACAGAATACTACAGAATAGAGAGATGGACTTGAAGCACACATGCTGGAGGATATTCGATGACATCAGCGAATATCGACGTTCCATAGAAAAAAGAGTGCCCCAAGAGGTTCTTGATGAGTATGAGAACTGTGGCGGATACGATGCTTTCCGAAAACAATACAAATCTTTTCATGAGCACTGATATCTGCTGCTCTACCCCAGAGAGGGCCACTACGCCCTCCCTCTTCACAAATATAAAACCATGCGCCAAAAAAGGGCACTCCTCTTCCCTGAAAAAAAGCTTCCTTGAGGATATCTCAGTATTCCTGAATATGTCCTCTTTTTTTACGCACATAGAAGGGAATAACCCATTGATCTTTAAAAAAATTTTTTTATATGTCATACTAAGAAAAAATAAGGTGCTGTTGTTATAATGAAAAGTGCAGTGTTTTTTATTTTTTATCTCGGATTATGCGCAAGTAAAACAGCGTATGCCATGATGAGAAGTCCTCAGGATAAAAGCCCATATCTTAGTACCACCCAAACTCCTCAAACGAAGGTTAGGACAAAAAAGCTGAATACATTAGATTCCATAGCAAATACAATTCTTAAGATACTCCAAAAACCAAGAAGAGAAGCTCAAGATGTTCCTTATATGCTCGCCTTTAAGAAAAGCCTACTCGAGCTCTGTCCAGAAGCGCGAACAGATATTCAAAAATTTTTTCATCATATGTGGGTCTTTTTTAGGAAAAAAGTGCCCTTAGAAAAAATAAATCAAAAAGACATCCTCATGGAGATGATACAGAAACTTCATTATCATTTGAAAGAAACGCTTCAAAAAAGACAGACTACAAAAATCACCATAGAAAGCCCATTCCCTCTCTTTTTCATAGAGCATATTAGGCGCGTATTAAAAGAAATGAATCCAAAGGATTTACCTCTTATGAAAAATGTCCTGGACCAAAAAAAAATAGATCTTGTAACAAATGAGGAGTTCTTATCCGCATTTTCATCCAGAGAACATGAAAAATATATCGTACCATTAATGCGTAGCATTATTCATGTGCTTTCTGATAAAAATTTCTTGAGAAAGCGCATAGCTTATTTTAGAACCCGCTTGACAGAGCCTGCTCTTCGAGATGCCATGATAGAGATGGAGATAGAAAGAAAACCACATGCTAATATTTTAAAAGAAATGTTTCTAGAAAAAATGCTGAATTACCTACAAAAAAAAATAGAAAAAAGATGTGCCCCCATGGTTTTAAAAGACTATAAAGAAAAAGGGTACGCGTGGTTTAAACATCAATGGAAAGAAAAAGGATGTGCTCAGCAATGGAATAGTAGTCCACAGGATAAGGATGTGAGAAACGATGCTCATATCATAAAAGACTTTCGGGCTCTACCCACTCTAGAACATTTACAGGTTATACTTCTAGAAGCTTCAAGGGAAAAAGAGAGTGATATCAAAAACACAGCACATGAGCTTATAGAGATGATTCCTGATCAAGCAGAATATATGGAGTCCCTGAAAAATCGAATGGTTGATGTTATGCACCGTTCATGTGAACTTAGGGAAAAATTAAAAAGCTTCGACGAAAACATACTTGATTTCAGCATAGAAGATGAAAAAAGAATGCTCAATGATTCACTATATGACGTAGAGTACGAGGCCGGAATGCTCATCAACGAACTTAATACATATAAAAATATCATCAAAAAAAGAATATCCAAAGAAGCTCTGGAGGAATATGAAAAAAAGAAGTTAACAGACACATCATTGGTGAATGCAGAAATCACTTCATGGAAAAGTAGTGAAGAACCTCATGGGTCGAAGAGTGCCAAAAATGTGCATCTGATAGACTCCATACTACCAGTGATCAATGAAATCCTTACACGTGAATACAAAAAAAGCACTGACGTATATCTTCTTCTAATAACCATCAAAAACAAGCTGCTCAGAAAATGTCCTGAATCGCAAAAAGAAATTCGAGAAACATTCTCCCATATTGGGGACTTTTTTTTGAAAGATACTCGGTTGACAGAAAAAGATTTTTCAAAAAATCCTCCCGATAAAAAAGATGACTTTGAAAGTCTTCTCAAGCCTTCTCATACAACACCCTTCATTGCAAATGAACAAAAAAATTTAATGATGGAGGTAGACATCCTCGGCAAACTCCTCAAAAAAAGGGCACTTCTGAACACGCAAGATGCAAAAGACTTTGTCATAACAAGCCCCATCCCCCTCTTTTTTATGGATCATCTTAAACACATCATAGAAAAAGTAAGTTTAGAGAATTTATCGCTCACAAAAGACTGTCTGGAGGAAAAAATATCATCACCCCCCACGACAAAGTGGATAGAAGAAACATTTTTACATTTCATCACAAAAAAAGAACTCGCACCCATGTTACCTCCTCAGTACTATGAAAAATACATCTCGCCACTACTGACTGATACTATCTTTACATTTTTTAGAAATCTTCGGGAGATAAAGTGCGTTAACAGTGCAACTTTGTATGATCTTCCCATCATAAAACGAGCCAAGATAACAGCATCTGAAGAAAAATATAAACAGATTTTTCCTCTGAAAGAAAGAGTCATTAAAGAAGAGATGGATCGTATCAAAGAGAAAATAGAAAAAAAGTGCTCCAAAGAAGCTTTAAAAGAGTACGAGGAAAAAGGATATGAACACTTCGCAAGTCTTTTGAAAAATAGGAAGAGAGGTAATGAACACTGGATTCTTTTCTATCTGGATTACTTCCAACTGGCAGCTCTGAATCTCAGAGAAGCAACACAAGAACATGAAGATGAACTCCAAACAGTGGGAAATATATTAATAGGTCAGATGCCTCATGAGGAAAAAGCCTATACTAAATATCTTCAAGATACTTTGGTAGAGACCATGCACCTCTCACGCGTACTCCATGAGGATTACAAAAAAAATCAAGATAAAAGCGCAGATATAAAAATAGTGCTAAACAATAAAATCATAGATACACATAATAAATCCACCGATATATTCAATGAGATCAGCGATTACAGAAACACCATCAGAAAAAAAGTACCTCAAAAAATTTTAGATGAGTACGAGGATGCGGATATGTACGATATTCTTCCCAGAAGGCATGAGCCTCCTTTCCAATGATAGCTTCAAGAATATACTCTCTACCTTCATAAACACAGTAGGGCATTTTCCTAGACGTCTCTTCTCTCAGAATGCGATGAAAGCATGATGTTCTGATACTCTCAAAAAATATAACGAGCTCGCGGGAGAGTATCTTGGATGCATGAAAAGCGGCGGCTCAAGTCAAAAAGGATGCTCAAAAGGAACAATGTGCACATGGTTCGGATTTCTCTAAAACACCACCAAAGCACACAATGCTTCTGCTGTTTATATTTTCTTGCACATAGAGCTGCAGATATCACCATCAGAAACTTTTATCTCTAAGAATATCTCAAAATCTACTGTGATGTATTGAAAAAATTATTATATGAGATTACCCTCATGAGAGGCGTTAATAAAAAACTATAAGTATCATGAAAAAATCACTAATAATTAGGCACTGTTAACAAACCTCCAATTTGATCAGAGCCATGGCTATAAAGCCCATAAAAGTATGATCTAGTTTATCAAATCGCATCGATAGTCTCCTATTTTCTTTGATTTTGCAAAATAGATTCTCTATTCTATGACGCCATTTATAGACAGTTTTATCAAACCTGAACTTCTTTTTCCTGTTGCACTTGTTTGGTATTTCTGCATTGATACCCTTCTGTTTTAAAAAATCCCTTATTTTTTTTGTGCCATACCCTCCAACAAACCTTTCTATTGCATGTTCATTCAGTACAATTTATCATCTCGCATTGCAACTGTGGAGTCATGCATTTCTGCACCCATATTTCCTCATTCTTCCCCATATACTCTGTGTTTTAGCTCCTTTGCCGGCCACGTTTTACCAAGACTCTGATGTGGCCCTCTTTTTTTTAACGCCCCTATGCCATGACGATGTGCTTTAACAGTTG
>CAZLKT010000010.1:0-32705 GCA_964560205.1 uncultured Holosporaceae bacterium
ACAGATCCCATTGAATCTCCAGACATATAGGAGGCTATGAGGCCCAATGCGAGGATGCCACCAGCGGTCAAGAGAAGACCTTTGGGGGACCACAACCAGGATGCTCCTGCAGGAGCTGGCGCTACTACGGGGGAAGTGAGTGCTTTGTGAGCAGTTGAAGAAGTACGACGCCTTCTCTTTTTTCTCTGTGATGCGAGTGTTTGCGTTTTTTTTGCTTTCTTTTGTCCTGCAGCTGCTAAAATCTTGACATTTTTTTGCACACCTGCTTCTGGGACTGCAACATTCTCCCCACGCTTCTTGTCTGATGATCCCGTATCTCCTGCCTGCACCCCCATGGATGCCATACAAGCAAGCGTCACGAGGAAAAATTTTCCTCTGTTTTTCATTCCATCTCCTCTTCCATCTTCTCAAATAAATATCATACACCTCTATCCATTTTACTTCTTATTGATTTGCGTGTCAACACAAAATAATTATAAAACAACTTAATAATATGAAATAAAATAAAAAATAATATTTAAAAAATGTAAAATATGTCATCATTCATTCTTTGAGAGATTCTGAAAACACTCCAACAGTTGCCAAAAACCCCATCCATTGGAGGCTTTCATGAGGATAATGTCGCCGGGCTGTACCACAGCTGTAAGGTGCTGACGTGTTTCTTCCAGATCATGGGCAAAACCCCATTGTAAAGCGGGGGGCAAATGTTCATAGAGGGAGCGCATATCCTCCCCGCAGAGGACAAAGCCTTCTGCCTGTGATGCAAGGAGAGAGGGCAAAAGGTCCAGATGGGTCTGTACTGGGTCCTTCAGCTCCCTCATGGATCCGAGAATGGCCCATTTTCTTCCTGTATGAGGATAATATCGAAGGTGATCAAGGGCGGAGATCATGGCTGCAGGCGCCGCATTATAGGTCCCATCCAAAACCGTTACTGTGGAAAAAACAAGGGGCATCCCCCGACCTCTTAAAGGATAAAAATCCTTGAGGGCGTGGGACGCTTTTAGAGGATCTTTTCCAAGGGCATGAACCGCTGCTAAAATTGCTGCACTGTTATGTACCCAGTGCTGCCCCACCACGGGGATGGCATAAGAGAAGTGTGTCTCCTCTTCCTCTGTAAGTGTCATATGCACTGTCCAATGGTCTTTTTGAGACATGTCTACGTGGGCGATGGAAAGGGTAGCTTCCTTGGTTTCTCCATATGTCACCCATGAGCATACTCCGGCTTTTTCTCCTATGGCTCGAAGAAGATCATAGTGGGGTGAGTCCTTCCATAGAATGCCTGCTTCTGCCCCCTGAGAAAAAATCTCTCCCTTGGCAGCGACAATATCCTCTATGGAAGAAAAGTGTGCACTGTGGGCCAGAGATACATTTATGACCATGGCATAATGGGGCCGAAGTATTTCTACTAATTTCTCTATTTCACCAGTGTGATTCATGCCCAGTTCAAAAATTGCCACATCAGTGTCCGGAGGAAGATTGGCTAGATTGAAAAAAAGCCCCAACTGGTTATTAAAATTCTTGAAAGACCTGTAGACCTTTTTCTCTGTATCATATGAAGAAAGCACATGATACAGCCCTTCCTTCACGGAGGTTTTTCCTGTACTTCCAGTGAGGGCTATACTCTTTCCAGAAAAGCGACTCCTTCCATGGAGTGCAAGTGTTTCGAGTGCTTTGAATGTGTCCATCACAGGAAGAACAAAAAGCCCGGGGGGAATTTTCTCTTGGGGAGTCCCCTCAGGGATAATGGCTGCCACTGCCCCCCTGTGAAAGGCATCATCTAAGAAATCTGCCCCGTGGGCTCTGCTTCCTTGAAGGGCTACGAAAATATCTCCTGGAGTGACGTCCTGTGATTTTATGGAGACCCCCGTGGCATGCCAGCCATGGGATGATGGCTTTACGCATAGAAGCTCCTCCACTGTCTTCCATGTCCACAAAAAATCTTTCATATGTTTTTCCGCGTAGAGATGTTTTCATGTCGGCATGGTGGGTGATGACGGGCTCGAACCGCCGACCTCTTCCGTGTAAAAGAAATGCTCTACCAGCTGAGCTAATCACCCCACGCTCCTACTATACCAAGCTTTTCAAAAAGAGAATAGAGCCAAAAGAAAAAATGTGAAAAAAGGCGTATGTTTTATCTTGAGGAATTGTGGTTTTTTGTATACCCTTTCAGGGAGCATTACCATTTTTTTGGAAAATCACGGTGCAGGCATCCATTGGAAAAACATGTATAAATACTCTTGGCCACGTGGGGGGCTGTGTTTTAAATTTTCTTGAAACTGTGGGGTCCATGGTTTTTTTCTTTTGTCGCATTGTGTGGCAGGCTGTACGCCGAGGGTTTTATGGGTCTCAGGTGATGACGCAGCTTTTCTCCATGGGGTTCTCCTCCATTTCCTTGGTGGCCCTGACAGCACTTTTTACAGGGATGGTTTTGGCTCTTCAAACCTATACAGCTTTTGAACATATGAATGTGGAGACAGCCCTCCCGGAGATTGTGGCTCTTTCCATAGTGAGGGAGCTGGGTCCCGTGCTTACAGGGCTTATGATGGCGGGGCGATTGGGGGCAGCTATGGCCTCAGAGCTTGCTACTATGAGGGTGACAGAGCAGATTGATGCTTTGGTGGTGCTTTCTACGAATCCTTTGCAGTATCTTGTTATTCCACGCATTCTTTCGGCCATTATCATTCTTCCCATTCTCACATTGCTTTCGGATGTTATTGGTATCGCAGGGGGGTACTGGGTCAGTACTTCTCATTGTGGATTTCATGGGGAACAGTATCTGACTCAGACTTTTGATGCTCTTAAGTATGCTGATATTTTTTCAGGTTTAGTGAAATCGGCTTTTTTTGGGTTTTTTCTTTCTTTCATAAGTTGTCATGAGGGCTATTATGCCCAAAATGGTGCATCTGGTGTAGGAAAATCCACCACAAATGGTGTGGTGCGATCATGTATTCTTATTCTGCTTATGAATTATCTTCTTACTGCTCTTTTTTTCAGCAAATAGTTGTGTTCTTTTGTGATGATGTATAAAAATTTTTCTGATGAGGTATGGAAGAAGTTACATGGCCTTGCTCGACGCCATGAGGAGCTGGAGAGGCTTTTGGCCGAAACACAGCAGCCTGATATGGCGACGTTTGCCCTGTGGTCCAGAGAGTATATGCAGCTTACTCCCGTGAAAGAGGCCATGTTTGTTTTTCAAGGTTTGCAAAAAGAATATGAGGATCTGCAGGAGTTGCTCGCAGAAGACAGTGGTGCGGATGCGGAAATGCGTTCTTTGGCACGAGAAGATGAATACCGCGTGCTGCAGTCTCTGGAAACAAAAGCACTAGAGTTGCGAAAATTGTTGCTGCCCCAAGACGCAGATGATGTGCGCAACGCTATTATGGAGGTTCGAGCGGGCACGGGAGGTGAGGAGGCCGCCCTCTTTGCTGCAGATCTTCTTCGTATGTACAAAAGATATGCAGAGTCTAAGGGGTGGACTGTGGATCTTCTTTCCTCCCATGAAAGCGACTATGGTGGTGTGAAGGAGGCGGTGTTTCTTATTTCCGGATCTCGAGTTTTCTCACGCATGAAATTTGAGGCTGGGGTTCATCGCGTACAACGTGTGCCGGACACCGAAGCCAGTGGTCGCATCCACACGTCCGCAGCCACTGTGGCCGTTTTGCCAGAAATGGAGGAGGTGGATATACACATTGAAGAAAAAGACCTTCGCATTGATGTGTTTCGTGCCAGTGGCCCTGGTGGTCAATGTGTGAACACCACTGATAGCGCAGTGCGCATCACCCATATTCCCAGTGGCCTTGTGGTGCAACAACAAGATGAGAAGTCGCAACACAAGAACAAAGCCAAGGCCCTCAAAATTCTTCGCTCTCGATTGTATGAGTATGAGCAAGAGAAAAAAAATCAAGAGCGCTCCCTCTCGCGTCAAACACAAGTGGGTCGAGGGGATCGCTCGGAACGCATTCGCACCTACAACTTCCCCCAAGGCCGCATTACAGATCATCGCGTGAAACTTACCCTTCACAAGCTCTCTGAAATTATGGAGGGCGGAGATGCCATGGATGAGATCATCGATGCTCTTCATGAGGCAGATCAACTGGAGCAGCTTTCACAAACTACCGCTGAAGCATAAAAAATCTAGGCCTTTTCAGATGGTGCCCTTTCTAAGGAAAAAAATGCATGGGCTAAGAAAAGTGCTTTTCCACTGACGATGTGAATACTCAGAGTGTCGTCTTTCATGCGATTTGAGAACGAACCAAACCCAGGAAAAGAAAATTTTTTTTCTGTTACATCCCACGTGAGCCCTTTCGTGGTAATTTTTGCCTTGGGGAGGCCCATAATGGAAATTTTTGTCTGAACAGGAATGGTTAAGAGATAGTCTCCGCTATAAAGAAGTGTGCCATAGAGTGGTGGTGCATAGAGAAGACTCCCAAAAGCCTGTAAAGAAAAAATACCTATGTTATTTAATATATGATCTAAATCTCCCCCATTTATGCCCAATACTATGGTGGGTAAAAGATTATGCTGAGCAAGATAGCTCATGGCTTTTTCATAGTCACAAAAATTTTGATCCTCTCTATGCACGCACTG
This sequence comes from uncultured Holosporaceae bacterium, assembly GCA_964560205.1. Lineage (GTDB taxonomy): Bacteria > Pseudomonadota > Alphaproteobacteria > Holosporales > Holosporaceae > CAZLKT01. Next base: position 4,588 of record CAZLKT010000010.1, read on the forward strand.
AATATGGGGAGGGATTTTTTTAATGCTATCCAGGTCTCCAATGATGATGTGTGGTGTGATGCCTCGTTCATAGAGTCTATCGGCCGCTCCATCTGCTGCAATAAGAGGTAGGGCATGTTTTTCAAAAAAATCCTTCTCTGGTAATGCTCCATTTAAGCATAAAAGTGATTTATACGTCATTTTTGGTAATACAGTTTTTGTACACAAAGAATGAAGCTAGCACACAGTCCTGCAATATTTGTCACCAAGACATAGGGAGAAGACGTCAACGCTCCGTATGCCACCCATGCGCCGGAACACAGAAAAAAATTCAGGACCATGCAAAATGACAAATCTTGTACAGATTTTGTTGTGTGTATCTTATATATTTGGGGGAAAAATCCTGCTACGGACGTGATGGAAGCAATGACACCAAGGACATCTGTATACGTCATATTCTTTAAGAATAAGGCCGTTTCGCTGGTGAAGGAAATATAACTGATGGAAAAAGCTGCGTCAAATGGTATAAAAAGAGGGGCTTTTATGAAGGAATATTTTGTGGTATAGAGGAAGAAGAATGTACGTAGGGAGTAGGGGGATGCTCTCCAGCCGCGCAGCCACAACGAGTGTTACAGCTTTTCAAAAAGGCATACGGGCAGAAGATGGGGCAGAGCTCTTTTTTCAACGGAAGGGCTTTTTTTGTCTGAAACGGCGCTTCCGTACATCGGTGGGGGAAATTGATCTCATTGTGCGAAATGAGACTACTCTCATTTTTGTGGAGGTGAAGTACAGAAAAAATCTTCTCCATGCTGTGGAAGCTCTTGGTCCCGTCCAAAAACTTCGTCTCTATCAGGCAGCAGAAATTTTTATGGATATATGCTCTGAGGATATTGTGGGCTGTGTTAATATTCAGTTTGATGTCCTTGCTTGTGCTCCGGGGAAAGACCCCTATCATATTCCCCATATTTTTATGCAATAAACCGTGAGAATGTATGCGTTAGCATTGCATCCGTGTGGAGATCATGATACTGTTCAGGAGAGTAGAGATCATCTTTTAAAAGGTATCACACCGACATGAGAGGAAGAAGAGACTCTTTAGAAATTATTCTCGGAGGTTCCGTTCTCCTAGGCATCGTGTTCCTGATTCTTGTATGGGGGGGCATCAGCTATTTTCATAGAGCGGACCGCGTGGTTTTACTTGCAGATTTTGATTCTGTGGAGGGATTAAAAGAAGGAAGCCCGGTGAAAATTAGTGGTGTGGTGGTGGGCTCCGTGGGCGGCATCACTCTAGATAGTGAGGGATATTCAGCCATTGTTTCTTTTTCCATAGAAAAAGGCATTCCTCTTCCTCGAGATACAATGGCTGCCATTGTGAGTGAGAGTCTCCTTGGGGGAAAAACCCTTGCCCTTGTTCCAGGCAGCGAAGAAGAGGTGCTTTCTGAGGGGGAGGTGATTTCTCTCACCCAGTCTTCTATTAATTTGGAGGGGCTGATACAGAAAGTCATTTTCAATGTGGATGGGGACAAAAATACAGATGCAGAAAAAAAAGCCATGGAGCCCCACGGAGCAGAGTCTTCTGTGGAAGAAAAAAATCAGCCGACTCCATCCCAGTCATCTCCACCTTTGATCAAGAAGAATGTACAAAAAGAATCCTCACAGAAGAAGAAAAATGGTCGTTGATAGAGAGCCCTTTGACGAGAGACAAGAAAGCAGCGGTGGAGAGGGTGCACCTCCTTCCGCAGAATATTCTTCTGACTCTATTAAAGTATTGCGAGGTCTGGATGCAGTGCGAAAGCGTCCAGGTATGTACATTGGTGACACGGATGATGGCTCTGGGCTTCATCACATGGTGTATGAGGTGGTGGATAATGCCATTGATGAAGCATTGGCAGGACATTGCAATTATATTGTGGTGACGCTTCGTCCTGATGGGGCTGTAACTGTGGCGGATAATGGACGAGGCATTCCAGTTGACATTCATGCGGAAGAGGGGGTGTCTGCAGCAGAGGTGATTATGACCCACCTCCATGCTGGAGGAAAGTTTGATCAAAACTCCTATAAGGTTTCCGGTGGACTTCATGGCGTGGGAGTTTCCGTGGTGAATGCTTTGTCCGCACGGCTTGATCTTCGTATTTGGCGCAATGGAAAAGAATATTCCATGCGATTTATTCATGGTGTTCCGGAGGCCCCTCTTGCCATTGTGGACCACGCAGCGCCACCAGAGAAGAGAGGGACGGAAATTACTTTCTTGCCCTCACAAGAAACCTTCTCCTCCACCACGTTCCAGTTTTCCACTCTGGAACATCGCTTCAGAGAGCTTGCCTTCCTGAATCCCAGCATCACCCTTCTGTGCATTGATGAACGGGAAAGTCCACATAAAAAAACAGAATTCCACTACGAGGGTGGCATTCGGTCATTTGTGGAATATCTTGATCGTTCCAAAACTGCCATTGCGCCTCTGATTTTTATATCAGGAACAAAGCAGGACATCTCCGTGGAGCTTGCCTTGGAGTGGACCAACAGCTATCACGAAACTAACATGTGTTTTACCAACAACATTCCACAGAGAGATGGCGGCACCCACCAATCTGGACTGCGTTCATGTCTCACACGCATTGTGAACCAATTTCAAAATGTGCAACAAGGCAAGAAAGAAAAACTGGCCCTCACCGGAGAGGATGTGAGGGAGGGACTTACCAGTGTGTTGTCCATAAAAATGCCTGATCCAAAATTTTCTTCTCAAACAAAGGACAAGCTTGTGTCATCTGAGGTGCGCACTGTGGTGGAGTCTGTGGTGGGAGAGAAATTGGAACAATGGCTGGAGGAAAACCCACAGGAGCTGAAAAAAATTATGGCTCGTGTCATGGAGGCGGCCTTGGCGAGGGAGGCGGCGAAAAAAGCCAGGGAGCTCACACGGCGGAAAAGTGCACTCGACATAGCCTCTCTTCCAGGGAAATTGGCAGACTGTTCTGAAAAAGATCCTGCACTGTCGGAGCTTTATTTGGTAGAGGGAGATAGTGCTGGAGGTACTGCAAAGAGTGGTCGAAATCGCAAATTTCAAGCTATCTTGCCCCTTCGAGGGAAAATCCTCAATGTGGAGCGCGCGCGTTTCGACCGCATGTTGGGGTCCGCAGAAATTGGCACCCTCATTACTGCCTTGGGCACCGGCATTGGAAGTGATTTTTCTTTAGAAAAAATTCGATACCACAAAATTGTTCTTATGACAGACGCTGATGTGGATGGAAGTCATATTCGAACACTTCTCCTTACTTTTTTCTTTCGTCATATGCGTCCTGTCATTGAGCACGGATATTTGTATGTTGCTCAGCCACCACTGTATGGTATCAGAAGAGGGCAATCCATTCTCTACGTCAAAGATGATAAAAGACTGAAAACTTTTCTTTTGACAGAGGGCGAGAAGGGTGTGGTCGTAGAAACCAGCAAGGGGGAGCAACTTGCAGGATTTGATCTCACCGAAAAGTTGCGCAGAATATCTCACGTACACACCCTTCTGGAGAGAATTGCACGCCATGGAACCCCAGAGTTTCTTTTAGAACAGGCGTTTCTTGCAGGTCTTTTTCGAGAAGATGTCTTTGCTGCGGACCCACAACAATGGGCAGATGACCTGCATGGGAGACTGTGCACCATTTTCCCCCACGAAAATTGGTCCATAAAAACTGTGACTTCACAGGATGCAAGTTTTTCTTGTATTCACGATGGCATAGCATATACATACCTTTTTAAACGAGATATTCTCTCCACCATGGAGGCTCATCAGCTCTGTGATTATGAGGATATTGCCACGCTTTTTCACGGTGCGGTTTTTCATAAGCCTTCTGGGGAAATTTTCACAAGCCCCCATGCTCTTCTGGAAAAAATCCTTCTCGATGGCAAAAAAGGTATGAACATTCAGAGGTACAAAGGTCTTGGAGAAATGCAGGATGAGCAGTTGTGGGAAACAACTATGGATCCTGAGGCACGCACACTTTTGCAGGTTACCATTCAACAGGCAGAGGTGGCAAGCGAGCTCTTTTCTGTTCTTATGGGAGATTTGGTTGGACCACGTCGAGCATTTATTCAGGATAATGCTTTAAATGTCATTAATTTGGATGCATAACCCACTCTGTGGGGTGTGTTACTCCCCCTCCCCTTGATAAGAGCTGACTGGCAACGTATAGTAAGAGCATACAGCAAAAAGTTACGAGCTATGTTATGAGAAGATCCTGCCGCTTTTTTCTTTTTTTTATGATTTCTTTCAGTGCATTTCATGGGGGACATGTACGTGGAGAGTGGGAGAGTGTATCCTCAGAGACTTTTCTTGAAGAGGATATTCCTGGGAAAGATGATGTGGTGACGTCAGAAAAGACATCTGCTGTGGTGAAGCAACAGGTGGACAGTGTGCCACAAATTGAGGTGATGGAGGAGACCACGGTTGAAGCGTCGGAGGTGGAGGAGCGAAAATCCCCTTCGGATATAAAATCGTGTTCCTTTATTGAGGTGGTAGGTGGAACCTGTTTAGGTCTGAATATGGGGTGGAATTGTCGTTTTCAGAAAACAGCATTTGTCATGGGTGTTATTTTCGGTGGGGCCTTTGCGCTTCATAGACCTGCCCACGTGATATCTTACGATACAAGCGGTGATGCTAACATAAGTGATTTTCTCACATTGGGGTATTTTGATGGGGCGTTTCGCTTTGGTGTTGCTTTTGCTCGGGTATTGCCTTTCGTAAAATTTGGGTGGTGTGTGGATCGATACAGTCTTGATATTAAAACGGACGATGATGAGATAGTTTTAGGAAAATCATGGTTTAATGGATTTTTGTACGGAGTTGGATGCGATCTGAATCTTTCTCAAAGTTTGTCCATAGGATTGGCTATTGATCTTCATGCAGCTTACGGGCATACATTGGATTTTTTTGTGAAGGATGATACGAGCATATACAAACCCTATTCTATGCAATATTTTGTTACCCTGAAATATCAAATGACAAAATAGAGAGGAGGAGAGTCTTCTCGGAGGTGAGGGCCTTACGTGGGGGCATCTTGCTTTGAGATGTGAGACCCTTGACTTTTTGATGGGGCAACTTTTTTACTTTTTCTCAACCCTATTTTGCAATAGATATGAAAGATATATTTTGTGTTAATTATTTTTTCTTTTGAAGAAATCAGTTTAAAGTAAATATTATATGTTTTTACATTGACATTGTCATGTAATATATGTATAATAAAAAAGTATAAAAGAAAGATATTTTTTTTGGTATGCTGGAGAATGTACATGGTGAGGCGGCAGAGAGAAATAAGGGGAGCTACCATGGGATAATTTTGATCACCCCTTATATTTTATACTTTTTTATTGTGCGGTATACTTAAAGAGGTAGAGTGAGGTTGTTTTTTATATGTTTTTTATTTATCATACTCACAGTGTTTATAAAAAAATACCTATTTTTTCCCTTGCCCTCTTCTGTATGAAGATTCCAGATCTGTACTCTGCACAGCAGACCCCTTCTGTTATGGCCAAAAAACATGTGGTATCTATTGTACAAAAACCTTTTTCAAAAAAACGTCCACGCAGAACTCAGAGGAAAAAAAATCCCCTACAAAAAGATCCGTACAACACTGTTCGTAAAAAGTTATCCATGTCACAATCTCCATGGGCTTTTGCCATAAACGGGATGCTGTTTCTCATGATGGGTGGGATAGCATATTCTGTTATGGGAAAGATGCTGGGTGCTTTTTCTGGAACGCCAAAGACCACACGTCCACCGTCCCCCATTCTGCAAGAAGAGATGATACATCTGAATAAGATGGATATAGAGGAAATGCCATATGGTGCAACAAGTATATTTCCTGCTACTAGTGAAAAGAATGTTTCAGAGTTCTTAGAGGATGACACCAGTGAAGAGAATGTTTCACAGCTTTGGGGACATGAGGTGTGTATAGATGAGATGTGGTGTGATATACCGGAGGTTCCTCCCATTATCAGCGAAAACAGCATATGGAAGTCTTTAGGAGATTATGTTCCAGGAGCAAAGGTGATGCTTTCCCTAGGAGGGATACTTTTAGCGGCTCTAGGAGAGAGGGCGGTGAATTATAATAAGAAAAAAATTATGGAGAGTATGGAGCCTCAGAAAGAAAAATGGGAACATGTAGAGACAATAAGCTTGAAAGTAATGTTGGAAAAAAAAGAAAAAGAAGAAAAAGAAAAAGGTGAGAAAAATATTGAGCAATTCCTTTTGAACCCTGAGAGAAATGCTTTGGAGGATGATGCTCTGAGGTTTTTTACTGATAAGTATGCCGGTCGATTGAAGCGAGAAGACTTGGATAAGATTCCTGCTAAAAAGTTTTCACAGCTTCCCTGCTCTGCATTGTGCATTTTTTTTATACCAGAGACTTATAATCCCACTCCGCAGCAGATAAAATCCATAACAAAAGAGCAAATTATGTCAGAAAAAAATGAATTCTGGAAGAATGCTGTTATTGAAAACCTTCTGGAGGTTAAAGAAGGTCAGCTTTCAGAGGATATAACACGTTTTCTTGAGGAGGAAAAAAAGCGTATGGACGAGTCTCAAAAAGAGCGACAAGATAATACAGTGGATCAGGATAGAGACTTTGTGCGTCCAGAACTCAGCTTTTCTAGATTTTTGGAAAAAAAGAAAGCACAAGAAGAAAACCTAAAAGGAGAACAAGTGCTAGAGCAAGAAGCAGAACAAGCAGAACAAGCACGAGAAGCAGAAGAGAGACAAGAAGACGAAGAAAAAGCTCCAGGAAAGAAGGGATCCCTCAAGGACGAGGACATGCTGTGAAGTTATGGGATGCACTGCCCCTCGGAAGAGGAGATAGACATCTTTTGCAGTCCCAGTCTTGCAAATAGAGCATTGTCTTTTTCTGGAGCAGGGTTTTGTGCAGTCAGCAGTTTTTCACCATAAAAAATGCTGTTGGCCCCAGCAAAAAAACATAAAGCTTGCAACTCATCTGCCATGGATTCTCTCCCTGCGGAGAGTCTGATGAAAGATGTTGGCAGAAGAATGCGGGCCAACGCAATGATTCTGACAAAGTCAAATCCATCAATATCTGGTGCATTCTCCAACGGTGTTCCAGGGATTTTGATGAGTTTGTTGATGGGCACGGATTCTGGTGGTTCCTCCAGTTCCGAGAGGAACACAAGCATCTTTATGCGATCTTCATTGGTTTCGCCCATACCAAGGATCCCACCGCAACACACTTTTATTCCTGCTTTCCTTACGTGCTCCAGGGTTTCTATGCGATGTGCAAATGTGCGCGTTGTGATAATTTTGTCATAAAACTCTTCAGAGCAATCAATATTGTGGTTATAGAAGTCCAACCCTGCATCTTTCAGAGCGTGAGCCTGTGATTCTTGGAGGAGGCCTAAGGTTGCACATGTTTCCAGACCAAGGGCTTTGACATCCGAGATCATGGCACATACTTTTTCTAAATCTCTATCGTGGGGGCCTCGCCATGCAGCTCCCAAACAAAATCTTGTGCTCCCTGCATTTTTTGCTCGTTGTGCTGCTTCTATAACAGCGTCCTTATGCATGAGGGGTTCTTTCTTCAGACCTGTGTTATAATGGGCCGATTGCGGGCAGTAGGAACAGTTCTCTGGGCAATGTCCGGTTTTGATGCTCAGCAACGTGCTGACTTGGATTGTGTTGGCATCAAAGTGTGCTCTGTGCACTGTATGCGCGTCATAGAGCAGTGAGAGAAAGGGCTGGGAAAAGATGGCTTCCACATCTTTCATCTTCTGATTTTTTGTGATATGACTCTGTGGACGGGACATGGGGGGCCTCACATATGTTGACGGAACTGTACCAGAAGAAAATCTGTTCACGAGATACAACATCTGTGCGGAAGTTAACACACTCTGCCCACCACGTCAATTTAGATTTTTCCAGCAACGACTATCTCGGGTTGAGTGCCAATGCAGACATTTTTCACGCAGCTGTGACAGCAGCACAAATCCATGGGGTTGGGTCCACGGGCTCTCGATTATTGTCAGGAAATAAGGAATTGTTCATGGAGTTTGAAGCAGAAATAGCACGATGCAAGAGTACTGAGGCTGCATTGATTTTTTCTTCTGGATTTCAGTGTAATTCCTCCGTATTATCTTCGCTTTTGGATCACAAAACCCTCCACAGCAGACCCCTCGTTTTTTTTGATCGCCTTAATCATGCAAGTTTATATCAAGCAGTCTTTCTCAGTGGCGCACAGCTCATACGGTACAGACATAATGATGCGGATCATCTTGAGAGTCTTCTGTCGACATATGCTCAAGATGAGAGACCAAAATGTATTGTAACAGAGACAGTATTTGGCATGGACGGTGATAAAGCTCCGTTACAGCGCATTACAGCCATGGCCAAAAAATATGATGCCCTTCTTTATCTGGATGAGGCACATGCCATGGGTGTTGTTGGGAAAAATGGATATGGGATGTCCACAGAGGTTGATTTTACTGGTGTCACTGTGGTGATTATGGGAACATTTAGCAAGGCTTTGGGGGGGAGCGGTGCTTATGTAGCGTGCTCTCGTACTCTTGTGGAGTATATCGTCAATTTCTGCCCTGGTTTTATTTACTCCACGGCGCCTTCTCCTTTTGTCATAGGGGCTGCGCAATGGGGGTGGAATCTTTTGCCTCGTCTTGGGGAGCAACGAAGAATTTTGGAGAAAAACAGCACATACCTGCGAGGAAACCTGAAAGCCTTGGGCTTTGATGTGGGCCATTCGGTGACACACATTATTCCCATTGTTTTCGGGAAAGAGGAGGAGGCTAAACGGATGGCTGAAAGGTTGCTGCAGCACCATATAAAAGTGTCATGTGTCCTTCCACCCACCGTGCCGCCTGGTACTGCGAGAATACGTATAGCTCTTGGGATACACCACACACAAAATGACATGGACACTCTTATAAAGGCGTTACAGTGCATAAAAAAAGAGTAGTCTTTCGACATGGCTTCGGGTTATCCACTTATTTTTGGCAGAATCTTGTGCCATTTTTTCACAACTATGACTGTGTCCTTTGGGAGGATCACAAGATGGTGGAGCCCATGCATATTGGCATTGGCCATTCACTGGGGTTTATGAAGCTGTGGAAGGAGTGTCCCCACATGGAATATTTTGTGGGCCTCAATGCCTTTACACATTTTTGTGGACGTGATGCGACACTTCATGTCAGGAGAGTTTCGGAGTATGATGCATTTATGCACAGTTTTCATGGCAATCCCCTTCGCACCTTGCAACGCTTTTATGGACGCTGTGGTATGAAGATGGCTTCTGAAGAGATGACTCATATGAATGCACCAGAAATCATGGAGGACTTAATGCTTCTTGCCCATCCCATTACTTTGAGAGATGATAAGAAGATTCTTGTTATAAACTCTCGAGATGATCAGGTGGTGCCGCCAGATCTTACGGAGGATAATTTTGCTGGAACACACGTTCAGCTGCACTATTTTCTCACCGGGGCCCATGGGTTGGGTTTTGTTCATGCTGAAGCAGTTGCAAAAATTATTTTGGATTTTCTTTCATGAAAAGTATGGTACAAAGAAATTTTGGGAAGGCAAGCACCACATATCACCTCTATGATGAGGTGCAAAAAAAATCTGCCTTCCGTCTTGCACACATCATATCTCATGCATGTCCTATGCTGCATCCTCAGATCATATTGGATGTGGGCTGTGGTACAGGCAACCTTACACATGCTTTGCACAGAATTTTTCCCCATGCGTCCTATCACATAAACGATATTTCTGATGCCATGCTGACAGAGGTTTTCACACACCATAAGATGGATTGTGAGTGGATTCCTGGGGATATAGAGCATATAAATCTTTCCACCGTTTATGACATCATTGCAAGCAACATGTGTCTGCAGTGGGTCGATGATATGAGGTCTGTAGTGAAGAAGCTTGCCCAACATACCAAAATTCTCGCATTTTCATGTTTGTTAGAGGGTACGTTTCGAGGGTGGTATGATGTGTTGGAGAGTTTTGGTATGAATCATGCGTCTCGGTCCTATCCATCACAAAAGGATGTGACGCATCTTTTTGCCGATATGCATCACAAAATCCTCCATGCATCCTGTGAGTCTTTTTGCCTTTCCTTTCAAAGCGCACAAGAAGGGGCATCATATCTGAAAAACATAGGTGCCAATGGGGGGACCTTTTGTCAAAGTGATGTGGGAAAAATGCGTGCTTTTTTGAGATGTCATCATAAAATATGTCATCTGGAATACAATATTGGTTTTTTTGTTGTGGAGAGAATGGTGTGATTGTTTTTATAACGGGAACAGACACAGATGTGGGAAAGACCTTGGTTGCAAGTTGGTTGTGTCTGCATACTGGGTATGATTATTTTAAGCCCATACAAACGGGACCTGATGGAGACAGCCAAACCGTTGCTCGCCTTTCACAGGCGGTGGTGCATAAAGAGACCTATGTCTTGAAAGCCCCCTTGTCTCCGCATATGGCAGCACAAGATGAGGGATGTTCTATTCTGCTTCACACTATTTCCATGCCACAGGTTACCAATCTTTTTGTAGAGGGGGCCGGTGGTGTGTGTGTGCCATTACATGACCATTGTTTCATGAGTGATCTCATTGTTCATTTTCATGTTCCCATTATTGTGGTGGCCAGGTCAAAGCTTGGCACCATAAACCATACTCTTTTAACCCTTGAACATGTACGGCGTAAAAACATACGTGTGTTGGGGGTGATTCTTTCCGGAGAAAAAAATGCCAGAAATAAGGAGGCCATAGAGCGTTATGGCTATGTGGAGGTTCTGGCGGAAATACCATATATAGATCACGTGTGCGGTGCTGCTCTGAAAAGCATCCCACTGACACAGGGTGTGAAAAAAGCACTTGAGATGAGGTGAAAAATGAGTCTTACACAACGTGACAGCCAGATGATCTGGCATCCATTTACCCAAGAAAAAACTGCAGATCTTCCCATAGTCATAAAGGAGGGAAAGGGCTCTTACCTTTTTGATGATAAGGGCAAAAAATATGTGGATTTGATCTCAAGCTGGTGGGTGAATCTGCATGGACACGGTCATCCTGTCATATGTGATGCCATATATAGCCAAGCGAAAAAATTGGAGCACGTGATCTTTGCAGGCTTCACCCATGAGCCCGCAGTGCTTTTGTGTGAAAAATTGCGCACCAGTGTTCCCAGCTCTCTGACAAAATTTTTCTTTTCAGACAATGGATCCACGGCGGTGGAGGTGGCCTTGAAGATGGCCCACCAGTATTGGCGTCATAAAGGAGAGGCCCAACGCACGGTGTATCTGGGGTTTGATGGGGGTTATCACGGAGATACTTTTGGAGCCATGGCGGTGGGGAAAAAAAGTCATTTTCATGATCCCTTTCATAAGCTGTTATGCGACAGCATTTTTCTCCCATTTCCATCCACATGGAAAAATGATGAGCACATTGTTCAGAAAGAGGAGCGGGCTTTGGATGCCCTTGCTCACATCCTTCAGGAGAAGGGGAACATGTTGTCGGCCTTCATATGCGAGCCCCTTGTGCAGGGAGCTGGTGGTATGAGAATGTGCAGACCAGAGTTTCTCGCGCGTGTTGTGCGCATGATAAAGGACCACGGTATTTTGGTGATTTATGATGAAGTGATGACGGGCTTTGGGCGATTGGGAACATATTTTGCCACGGAACAGGTGGGGGTGGCCCCTGATTTTCTTTGTATAGCGAAGGGGCTTACTGGTGGATTTTTGCCCTTAGCTCTTACGGTGACAACCCAAGATATATATGATGCTTTTTTGGATGATGCGTGGGAGAAAGCATTTGCCCATGGGCATTCCTATACGGCAAATCCCATTGCATGCAGTGCTGCCCTTGCCTCCTATGAACTGTTACAGCGGCAAGAAACTCATACAGCCATACACAATATTCACGTTTCCCATGAAAGAGGGTTGCGCATGCTTCACGAGGAATGCGGTCATATGGTGCGTGGGCTGCGTTGTACAGGCACCATTGCAGCTTGGGAAGTGAATGCAGAGCATACCCCACCAGCCTATTTCAAAAAAGAATTCCTGCGGAGAGGGCTGCTCCTGCGTCCCCTTGGAAACACCATCTACATCCTTCCTCCCTATGCCGTGACCACGGAGGACCTGGATGATGCTTATAGTATTATCGCGGATGTCATGAAAGGTGCTAGATAAAAGCTGGAGGAGGGAGAGGGATTCGAACCCTCGGTGCGGGAGAACCGCACAACGACTTTCGAGGCCGCCCCATTCAACCACTCTGGCATCCCTCCGGAACATCTTCAGTGTGACAAAATGAGTCCTGAGAATCAAGAACCATCTTCCACTGTAAACCTGGTGGCAGAATTTTCTTTTGGCATTCAAGTTTGTTTTATAAATCTAGTTCCATCACTGTTAATGGATGAGATTCCACTTCATCTGTGGATTCCAATCCAAGACGTTTATAGTACTCCTGGGGGTTGAACTCATCCATACCAATGGATTTCCACCCAAGACGTTTATAATATTCTGAGGTGATGGGATGAGCAAATAAGTATAGCTTTTGAAATCCAAGCTCCTGTGTTTTTGAAATTGCTGCATGAGTAAGCATTTTTCCAATTCCTTGTTTTTGGTATTGTGGGTCCACCACAAGTGCGCAAAGCCATGGTGTGAGGTCCGGACGAATGCCATCATTTTCACGCAAAGAGCACATACCCACCGGTATATCTCCATGGAGTGCCACAAGGGTGAGTGGTAAATCTTTTTCATTGAGATGAGTCTCAAATCTTGCAATAATACGTTCCATTGGAAGAGCAGGAAGCCAAAATTTCCCCAAAAGCTTATGCCAAATGGCGGCAAGTGCGGGGATAGCATGTGGATGGTTTTTGAGGAGATCAATGTGGATCATAATATCCTCCGTTATTGTGAGTGATGTGCCTTTTTCGGGCATATTTCCTATCTTATGGTTTTTTTTCTGTATCATATATCTCTTTCCATCACTGTTACTGGATGAGATTTCACTTCATCTGTATCTATGGCTATCCATCCAAGATGTTTATAGTACCCTAAGAGGTCGGGATCGAAAGTAAATAAATATAGTTTTTGGAAGCCAAGTTCTTGTGCTTTTGATATCATTGCATCCATAAGCATTTTGCCGATTCCTTGTTTTTGGTATTGTGGGTCCACCACAAGTGAACCAAACCACGGTGTGAGGTCTGGACGAATGCCGTCATTTTCACGCAAAGAGCACATACCCACCGGTATATCGCCATGGAGTGCCACAAGGGTGATGGGGAGTTTTGTATCATTGAGGTGATTCTCAAATCTTGCAACAATACTTTCCATGGGAACATCACGAACCCAAATTTCCCCCAAAACCTTATGCCAAATGGCGGCAAGTGCGGGGATAGCATGTGGATGATTTTTGAGGAGATCAATGTGGATCATGGTATTCTCCGTTATTGTGAGTGATGGATAGTCATTGTCCCTTCTTGAGGGATATATCATATTTTATATTTTTTTTGTATTCTGCGGAAAGACATGCGTACGCTTTCTAACCAAAGTTATGATTCAAATGTAGGTACCAAAAATGTCACTTCAGAAGATAATTCAATTCAATAGGGATAATTTTTGCTTCAAAGCTTCTGTTGATGGCAGTGGGCCAGTTTGTATTGTTATTGGTAGCCATAAATATTATCCACGCACTTTTTCTCAAAAACTAAAATCAAAATTACAGCTGGTGTGCGCTGATACACGGGGGTTTGTTCCTGTGTCACCACATCATACGGAAAGTGACTTCACAATTGATAAAATCGTCCAGGATATTGAAGCACTGCGCGTATCTTTGGGTGCCGATAAAATTATCCTCATGGGACACTCCATTCATGCTTTTATGGCAATGGAGTATGCACGTAGGTTTCCAGATAAGGTCAGCCATCTTGTTTTAATTGCCCCCAGTCCTATTACAGGGCCACAACTTTATACGGAAGCAGATCGATATTTTGAAGAATCTGTTTGCCCGCAAAGGAAAGCTGCATGTGCCACAAGTATGCGAAAATTTGTTGAAAGTGGAGATCACTCATTGATGGCGCGTCTTTTATCTTTTGGCCCAAGGCTGTGGTATGACGAAAATTTCGATGCATCGAAACTTTGGGAAGGTGTAGAGGTTCACTCTATGGGAGAAGGAATTATATGGGGTTCTATGTTTGGAACTTTTGATATGGCCAGTGCTCTCAAAGCTATTCAATTCCCAATTTTTCTTGCCCTTGGAAGGTACGATTACTTCAATCCGCCACATGTATGGGAAAAATATCGTGACCATGCATCAGATCTCACCGTCCGTATTTTTGAAAAAAGTGGCCATACTCCGCAACTCGAAGAGCCTGACAATTTTGATGAGGAGATGATGATGTGGTTGGAGAGGTAAATTTAAATCATATTATCAAGAAGATGTTACGGCCGAATGTGTGACAAGTGCTTTTTGTTCTTGAGAGAGTCTTTCCATGGCATACCTCACCATGGTTCTTGGCATGTGATGTGCGTGATCTGAAAGGAACGATAGTAATCGTGTTTCATCTTTTTTTCCAGCTTCGCGGAGCATCCATCCCACTGCTTTGTGCATCAAATGATGTGGGTCCCTTTGCAGGCGTACTGCTAGTCGAAAGGTCCAGTCCAGTGCAGATTTTCGGATAAAATACCAGGTGGCTACCATGGCAATTCTGCGTTCCCAGAGGTTATGGGAGTCTGCCAATTCCTCCAGTACAGCACAATCTCTTTCAAAAAGATGGGCCCCCATAATGAGGTGGGCGGAACTGTCCACAAGGTTCCAGTTACTGACATGGTTTAAGTGAGATCTGTAGAAATTATATATGTCGTTCTTCTGGGGAGCAGAGGCTTTCCTGTAGCGTTGGGTAAGGATGACAAGGGCTAAAAACCGTTCTTCGTTGAAGGGACTTTGTATGAAAAATTGGAGATCCTCCAACGGCAGAGAGACAAACTCCTGTGCAATTTTCCGGAGGGTGGGGACTCGTATTCCAAGAAAGCGATCATGGTGAGCATATTCTCCTGGGCCTGTCTGAAAGAATGCTGATACTCGTTCTGGGGTGGAGTCCACTGATGCATGAAGAACATTTTTTATCTTTTGAAGGGTATCAGACATGATGGCTCTCGTGGTTAAGAAGCTGTTTTTTTTGTGCAACACTGCCATGAATATCTGAGAGGATTATTTTACTCATGATATTCAGTACAGTTATTTATATAATTGAAGAATTTCTCAGATGACTCCGGAGTACATTTTAAAATTGCCGGTATATCGTATGGATGATTTTCCATGATAAGTTGCTCTAATGGGTACATCATTTCTACGGTTGTTTTAAATATAATATAGCATTCAGTGTTTTGCTCTATTTTACCATGCCATAAATACATTGATGTGCCGTGAGGTATAATATTAACGCAAGATGCTACTTTATTGACAAGTGCAAGAGTGGCTAACTGCTCTGCCTCTTCTCTTGTGCCGACAGTGGTGTATAAAAGTGCAATCTTTCTACTCATTTTTTAAGCTGGAAATATGGTCCATGATGATATCGGCTACTTCTTCGGAGTGCAAGTTGCTTATCTCTATTTCCCGTAGATTAGGATGCGTGATAGGAAGGAGGGGGGTGGTGTCATAGACATCTTGTGGATCAATAGACTTCCATCTTTCCCGTCTTGTGTGGTTTGTGATGCGCTTTGCATGCTCCTCTTGGCTACATATAAGTCGTATGGGCACAAAAAGCGAGGTCCTTTTTTCTGCCATATCTTTTACCTGTTCATATAATTTTCTGTCACCTTCATCGTCATAAAGATTATTGGTGAGCACATAATTATTGTGCGGTATTTTCGTGAGAAAATCGAAAACCTCCGTTCTGATGCGTGCTATAGCATCCCAGGCAAAATCAGGTATTTTAGCGTATCCATTATATTGTAATAGCTCAAAAATAGGATTATTCATGAGCTGATTATCGCATATGATAAAACCATGCTTTGCAGCCAGCTCCTTGGCGATGGTGTATTTCCCTACCCCAGGTTTTCCCGTGAGATAGATGATGGTTGTGGCATGGCTTAAGTTTACAGAGTAACGGTGAACGGTGTCAGACATGCTGGCTCTTGGGATGACAGCTTGCATGCCTCTGCTCGTGGTCAAGGAGCCATTTTTTTCGTGTAACACCACCACCATATCCACCCAAAGCTCCGTTGTTCTGAACAATGCGATGACACGGGAGAATGATGGCGAGACTGTTGGCTCCATTGGCATTGGCCACCGCACGATGGGCCATGGGATGTCCTATGGCGTGGGCCTGAGCCATATAACTACGAACGTGACCGTAGGGAGTACGAAGAAGCTCCTCCCATGCACATTTCTGAAAAGATGTGCCACGGAGGTGGTACGGTGTGTGAAACTCCCTGAGATTTCCATGAAAATATGCAGCCAGCTCCTGAGTGATGGAGGCGATGATTGCATTGTTTTCCGGGAGAATGGTGGACTGGGTCTGCAGCTGAAGCTGCTTCATCTTATGCTCTAATCGTGGCTGGTCTGTAAACTCTAAAAGATAAAGGCCATGGTCATCTGCGACAGCCACCATGGGCCCAAGCTCTGTTCCAATCTGTGCTTTTATGAGGGTACCCCGCTCTTTGTGGGGATAACGGCTCAAACTTGTTGTGGAATGTGTGTGATGCATGCCCTCTCTCTTCTCCTCTTTTGCATGGGATTGTAAAGGCGTAGGTGGAGTGTGTCAAATAACGAGAGACAACCCACCGTGCTTAGGAATTTGCTGACGGTTGCGGGCCAGATGCATTGTGATGATCATCCAATGCCTTTTGTATGATAAGAAATGCAGGATATGTGGGTTTGCGATCTAATTGAGGTTTTTCACCACGGTCCACAGCTTCCCAATAACTTAAGGGTAATTTTTGAGGTCCAAGCTCGTAATCCATTCCATCCCACGTATCTTCTCGAAAGGCATAAAAGGCAAAATGCCACCCCTCTTCATGAAAAATTGCAATAAGATCGTCAAAATATTTTTCTAATCCGGGGGATGCACGATGCCCACCGAATTCGCCAACTAATATTTTATTGCTTTCTATATTGTGAGTTTTTTGAAAGTGAATAACAGCTGACAGATATTCTCTGAGAGCTTTTTTGTTCCATTGCTTTCCATCGATTACGCAGGGATATTGGTATGTACCTCTGTTTGTTTTATGGTTTGTGTATTCATAAGGCTCATACATATGAAAGGAGTACAAAACATTGTGATCTTCCTGAGGTATGAGGGACACAAATGTTTTCGCATCAGCATGGGAAGAACTGTCAAGAATAATGGGCGTGTCTTTGTCAGCCAGCCTTATATGCTTTATGATGCGGCTATACAAGGCATAAAGCATCTTTTGTACCTCTTCGTGATGTGCTGTGCTTATGTGCTCTTCTTCAGATAAAAAAAGTCTTTCAGGAAAAGGCTCATTAAGGAGATTGTACCCTACGATGGCAGGATGGTCCTTTAATGCTGTGGCTAAATCTTGCCAAAAGAGAGCAGCTTGCTCCTGATACTTCTCATCTTTCCATATCCTGAGATCCTTTTTACCGTTATTATTTTGCTTCCAGCGCGATCCCGGAAGGCTGAGCATAGTGATGACCACAGGCATTTTTTCTTGGTAACATATATCCAAGATTTTTTTGAGCTGGTCGAGATCTTCTTTATTGAACTGATGATAGTCATCAGCATTTCCTATGAGAAAATCACGATCTACGCTTATAAATTTATCAGGTGCTAATCTTATGAATTGTATCCCATATTTTTTAGCTGCTTTTATATCCTCTGGCGTGACATGACGATTAAAGATATTTGCACCCTTTTTTTGTACGTTCCAAAAATCTCTTTTCTGAAGAGAGGAAGAAAAGGAAGTGCTGCTCAAGGTGGCAATGACTACTATGCACAATGACATGAGTTTTTTTATATGCGTGAGATGGTTTTTTAAATTTTCGATTTTACTCATACAAGACCTCCTATAGAACACTCCGATTTCTATGGTTAGCTATCCATGACCTCCGTGAACATAACACTTTTCTCATGAAAATGCGAGGTAACTCTGCTTTTCGTCTCTTGATTTGCATCGCTTTCTCCGTTGTGAATGAACTTTTGCTCCCCTATGTCACATTCTCTCAAAACTAAATATGCTCTTGACTCCTTATAAATTTTGTACTACCATAGTAGTACAGTAACTAGATAGTGGAGGAAGACATGAGAGATGGTCATCATAAAAGCGTGAAAGCCTTATGTCAGGCGTTTCTCTTGCTTGAAACAGAAGAGGAGGCTTTTCATTTTTTAAAAGATTTGTGCACGCCCGCTGAACTGACTGCTTTGGCGGAGCGTTGGATTATATCCCAGGCTTTATATGATGGTTTATCTTATCGAGACATTCATACGAAGGTTGGAGCAAGTCTCACAACCATAGGAAGGGTGGCACGATTTTTAAAAGATGAGCCATATGGTGGATATGCCACCTTATTACAAAAATTAGAAAACAAAAAACCGGAGGTGTGACATGAAAAAAATATTACCATTATTAATAGCAATGCTTTTTGCGTTTTATGTATTTGCGGCAGAAAATGTCAAGAAAGTGTTTATCAATCAACTGGTTGAGCACCCTGCTTTGGATATGACAACACAGGGGATTATTGATGGGCTGGAACAAAATGGCTATAAGCGCGACGTAAATTTAGATGTACGTGTTGAGTCTGCCCAGGCGAATTCTGCATTGGCATCACAAATTGCTGCAAAATTTGTTGGCCAAGCTGCAGATGTTGTGGTGGGTGTGGCAACAATATCAGCTCAAAGTTTTGCGAAATACGCGAGAGAAAATAAGGTAAAGCTGGTATTTAGCTCTGTCACTGATCCTCTCAAAGCTGAACTCGTGCAAAGTTTAGATAATCCAGGCAACAATACGTCTGGTGTTTCTAATTTTATTGAGCTTGAGCCGCAGTTGAGGTTGTTTCAAAACATTCAGCCAAACTTAAAGCGTTTAGGATTTTTATACAACCCAAGTGAAGCAAATTCTCTAAGTTTGATAAAGGAGTTAGAGATATTGTGCCCTAAGCTTGGTATAACATTAGTTGTGCAATCTGCCAGTAAAACCTCAGAGGTAGCGCAGGCTGCTACCAAGCTGGCTGCAAATGTTGATGCAATATTTATCAGCAACGATAACACAGCCCTTTCTGCTTTACAGGTCATTATAAATATTGCCACAAAAGTAAAAGTCCCTGTTTATGTAAGTGATACTGATGCAGTAGAGTTGGGGGCTTTAGCAGCACTTGGGCCAAATCAGTATAAGATCGGCTTGCAAACTGCACAGATTATAGTGCGCGCTCTTCAAGGCGAAGATTTGGGAAAAATATCTGTGGAATTTCCAGTTGAAACAGAGCTGTACTTAAATGAAGCTGCTGCAGAAAAAATTGGCATCACGTTTACAGATGAGCTTAAAAACACAGCTGCAAAAATTGTGAGCAGGAGTACATCATGACGCTGAATGAGATTATGATGAGCCTGGAGATTGGGCTCATCTATGGCATTGTTGCTCTTGGGATATATCTCACATTTCGAGTCAGTGATTTCTCAGATTTAACGTGTGATGGCAGCTTCGTTTTAGGCGCTGCCACTTCGAGTATTCTTATAAAAATTGGAATAAACCCTTGGCTATCACTGCTGGCGGCACTGTGTGCTGGAGGTATTGCAGGGATGGTAACGGCCATATTATATGTCAAATTCAGAGTCACACATCTGCTTGCGGGGATACTCGTTGGTTTTATGCTTTATTCCATAAATTTACGTGTTATGGGAGGCATTCCAAATATGAGTCTTATGAATAGCACTACCATATTTGTATACCACCCAGTGGTGCAGCTGTTCATGATGAGCGTAGCAGTTTGTGGAATTGTCGCATACGTACTTATGACAGACTTTGGCTTGAGTCTGCGTAGCATCGGACAAAATAAGAGGTTAGCACAAAATAGCGGGGTAAATGTTTCTTTTATGACTGCTGTGGGACTCGCCCTGAGCAACGCCATTATTGCACTTGGAGGGGGATTGTTCAGTCAGCACCAGGGTTTTGCTGATGTGGGAAGCGGTATTGGCACCGTTATTGTAGGGCTTGCTTCTGTGATGATTGGTGAAAAGATATTACCATTTCGATCTGTTGCTTTTCAGATGATCAGTTGTGTGCTTGGTTCCATAGTATATAGGTTATTTATTGGTTTTGCGCTTCACAGCGACGCTTTAGGGCTTGCGACCTCTGATTTAAATATGATTACCGGCCTTATGGTCATCGCTTTATGTACATTTCGAGGAGGAAAAGATGCTAAACCTTGAAAATATTGATGTTACTTTGGGTAAAAACACGATCCTCGAGAGAAAAATACTCAATACATTAAGCGTGAATGTAAAGGAAGAGGAATTTGTCATTGTTATAGGAGGGAACGGTGCCGGTAAATCAACTCTGTTTAATGTCATTTCTGGGTTTATAAAGGCGGATTCAGGCAAGATATCGATTTTAGGTGATGATATTACCAGCACCTCGCAAAGATATAGATCAAAGCTTGTATCAAAGGTTATGCAAGATCCAAAGCTTGGAACCATGGAAAATATGACCATACTTGAAAACATGGCATTTGCATTCAAGCGTGGGCAAAAAAGAGGTTTCAGACTTTTTTCACATCATGAGAGGATCAAAATGTTTCAAGAAAAATTGAGGGTCTTAAATATAGGTTTGGAAAACAGGTTAGATGACTTCGTGAGCAATCTATCTGGTGGCCAAAGACAAGCTCTGAGCATCGTTATGGCCATGCTGCAGGAATCAAAGATATTATTGTTAGATGAAATTACTGCAGCACTGGACCCAGCAAGCAGTGAGTCCATCATGGAATTAACTCATCGTATTGTGCGGGATGAAAAGCTTACGTGCATTATGATTACACACAATATGTCACATGCTATCCAGTACGGAGATAGATTATTGCTTCTCAAGAATGGATCATTCGTCAAAGAATATGGCGCAGCGGCCAAATCTCGCATGACGTCAGCCGAACTTGTGCGTGAGTTTGGTGAGATATAAAACAATATGTGGGGAGTGGCCTCACCAATGATCGTACACTCACTGAAGAGATGTTATCGTCATCCACCATTTCTCGTACTGATGTTCTTGTGTGATGTCATTGTGCTCCATAATACATCAGTATCAGTGCCTTTCAACCACTGAGGTAAAGCAGATTTCAACAGTGAGGGGCGGAGATCAGTCTTGTGAAGGGTCTCAAGGGATATCCATTGGAAAGCCACATGGTCTTCCTTTTGTGGAATGGCATCTCTCCATGTAAGCTGTGGAACAGAGAGATTGAAAATGAGGTTTATTTCATGGGTATGGCAACAAACCTCATCACCGGGAAAATGCCATGCATGCTCAATAATACCAAAGAATTTTTCTATTGTGGCATCATACCCCGTTTCTTCTTTTATTTCTCGAATCAATGCACTGTGCGCGCTTTCTTGAAAATCAATATGACCGCCGGGAAGATAATAAAAATGAGCATCCAATTCATAGTAATGATAGGGATGCGGCCTTGGATCATATGCCAGGAGAATATGATCTTGGCTTATGATGACACCCCTGCTGCACACGTGGATATTTTCTTCTTTCATGGTACTTTCCTGTTTGATAGGTGTCGGCCAACAATATCATATTTCTTCCGAACTTCCACACAGTGTTGTTTATGATTTATAATGATGCTGTCCCGTGTACTATTTGGTACGGAGGCATATGATCAATAGTGGAGATTTGTATTCTGTAGTGCAGATATTAGATCTAAGAGCAAAATCACTTGAATTTCATTTTCAGCAAATAGAGCGCGGCTATTGTGGTGAAACGAGGGAGTTCGTAGCTTTAAACCATGAGCTGCGTATGCTTTATAAAAGCATAACCATGTATGATTTTATCTCCAAAATAAAAGAAGGTAACACACTTTTAGTAGGCGAAGGAAATTTGAGTTTTACTATGAGCCTAGTAAAGAAATTACAATTTTTACCTCATCTTACAACCTCGATATATGAGGATTCTGTAGAATTGTCTGAACACGCTCAATTTAACGCTACCTTTTTGAAAAAAGCTGGAATAGAAGTTTTATATGGACTGGATGCCACCGAGTTGCACAAAAATTTTCACTCAAATGCTTTTGATGCAATTATTTTTCAATTCCCGCATTCTGGCAGTAGAGAAGGAATAAATGAAGTAAACGCAACCTATATCTTGATAAAAAATTTTATAGTATCAGCCTCACAAATCTTAAAACCAGGTGGTATAATTTTAACAACCATAGTCGACTCTGATTTTTATAACCACATGTTTCGCTTTGATGAATTGGCTGAAGAATTGGGAATCGGCCCGCCAATAAAATACGCATTTGATCCAAAAGATTACCCAGAATACGAACATACTATGACCCATCAAGAAGAAAGCGGCATTGATCATTATTCTAAGTTTGCAACCTATGAGTTTCACATATGACTCAGCACCATGTGTTCAACAAATCTCCGAATATTCCTGGGTTAACCTACATCCCGCACTATATCTCCCCAGAATATGAGGAGGAGCTCGTACAGCTCATGGATTCTCAGATATGGAATGCAGATCTGAGGCGGAGAACGCAGCATTATGGGTACAAATACGATTATTTGGCGAGATCTGTAGAGGCAGCCCACTGTCTCGGGGATATACCGCACTGGATAGACAAGCTATGCCAGAAGCTTTATATAGACTCCATATGCAAAGACAAACCAGATCAGGTTATCATCAATGAGTATATGCCAGGTCAAGGTATTGCGTCTCATAGAGATTGCATTCCATGTTTTGGGGATATCATTTGTTCAATAAGTCTTTTATCTGGATGCATGATGGACATGGTGGGTGGTACCACGAAAAGATCCATCTATCTGGAGCCGAGAAGTTTGCTTATCCTCCAAGGTGACGCACGGTATATATGGAAGCATGGAATTCCTCCACGGAAAAGCGATCTGGGTATAAGGCGCCACCGGCGTGTGTCTCTTACCTTTCGGAAGGTGCTCCTGTAAGGTACGCTGATTTATAGGCCTTGTATCGGCATAATACATAATTCACGTGAAGCTGATGTTAAGCCTACATTATGCCGACAAATTTTCAACCTATCTCCATAACCCCTGGCATTGCGAAAAGCTGCTCTCGCGCAGCTTGCGCACTATGCCTCACACTACCTTACCGAGAGGGGAAAAACGTTATCAAAGACGGTGGAACAGGTAGCAATAGTCTATATGCCTCCTGAAGCACAAGATGTGCCCGGCCTTATGCGCAACTTCGTATCATGTTTGGCTTTCAGCCTAGAACCAATGCTGCGCTATGCAAAAAATGGGTTGAAGGTGGGTTTAAAAATAGTAGATGCCTCTAACAAAGCCAGAAAATGTAGGTTGGCAGAGCCTTACGACAGTATTGTGAAGGAGGGGCTATGATGTACGCTTTTTTGACACTTCACATGGTTGCCTAGAAAAATGACCTCACGCACATTCCTTCTGGAGGAAGTGGTATATTTTTTCGTTTCCCGCTACGATGCTTCCTTCTTCCATCATGCGAGGGCCGCCTTTTGCATCACTCAAAAAACCACCAGCCTCTTTTATGAGGATGAGACCAGATGCCATGTGCCATGGCTTTAAGTTTCTCATCCAGATGCCATCAAAACGCCCAGCTGCCACATAGGCACAATCCAAAGAGGGGCATCCTAAAAAGCGAATACCCGCCACGGATTTTTCCATGAGGGATATTTTTTCGGAGGAAAGCCCAGTGCCAGCATAAGTGGAGGTGCCAATCATAGCTTCCGCCACGGATGTGCGAGATGATACTCGGATTCTGTGCTGATTGAGAAAGCTTCCCATGCCTTTGTGGGCCCAAAATAAGTCATCCTTGAGGGGGTCATACACCATGCCGGCAACAATCTCCCCGTGCTCCTGTATGGCTAAAGAAAAGGAAAAGTGGGGGACATTATGTAAAAAGTTCGCCTCTCCATCTAAGGCAGAGACAATCCATACGGGTGCGCCATCCAATTTTTCGGGTTTTTTTTCTCCACTCTCCAGCAAAAAATGATGATGAGGATATGCGGCGGAAAGTGTTGTATAGATGCTCCGCTCCATGTTTCTTTTTGTAAAGGAGGCAAACTGCTTCACTCCGCCTCTGGACCCCTGCAGATAAGACATTTCTCCAAAATCGCGGATAATGCCCGGGGACGCCTTCAGACACGCCTTTGCCATAATATTAATGAGAGGGGATGGGGTTAAAACTGTTCGCACATGAAAAGGAAAAAAGAGCACATGGGGAGAGCCTATATCTTTTCTCGCCCTGAGACAAGAAAAATAGTAAGAATTTTACTTTTTTCCGTGTATTTTGGAAAAAAAAATCTTTTTGTGCTTTTTTTTTGTATGATGCCTTGTGTGACCAATCGTTTTATGATATGTGTCTCTTTGACGTTGGTGGACTATATGTTTAAAGGAGAGGTGTGTAATGTGTGTGTATAAAAAAGCGAGTGTTGCAATTTTTTCTGTTTTCTCTGCTGCTTATGCCGGAGAGGTTTATGCTGCACCGAAAAAAGCAGAAGGAGCGCAAGTGGGAAACAATCTCAATTTGATGATTAGTGGCCTTGCTCGTTTTGAGTGTACTTTGGGTGATAACAGCGAAGAATACACCTTTTTCTTTGACAAATCTTCTTCTGCGAACTCCGTATTATCCAAGGGGTCTGATGGACTTTTTGCGGTGAACAACTCTCGTATTACCGTCGAGGCGTTGCAACAAATGGGCAGCATTCTCTTTAAGGGTACCATTTCCATCACGGGTGATGGACATGCAAAGCAATCCGTGAGAGAAAACTATCTTATGGTAGAGCATGACCAATGTGGAACGGTGATTTTTGGTGATACTCGAGGCGTTGAGCAGCGCATGACACAGGGTCCAACGAACTTTTTGCCAGGTGGTGGCGGTATCGACAGCAGCGTTGCAAGGAAATTCGTGAATGCAGCTACTATGGTGTATCTGGCGCCGAGCTTGGTGGGGGATACGGGTTATTCCACGAAATTTTCTTATTACACTCCGACTCTCGCGGGGTTTCAGTTTGGGGTTTCTGTGACGCCCAATACCCATCACATGGGTGAAGGCGAAATGGAGACTGCGACTTCTCCTCTTGCGAAGGCTTTTGCTCCCTTTGATACATGGAGCGTGGGCCTGGGGCTTTCTTATGTTTTGCAGGTACAAGATTTTGCATTGCGTCTTTCTGCGGTGCATCTTACCGGTACGACACATCCAGAACTGCCAAAGGACGCATTAAATCGAAGAGATACGAATGTGTGGGATTTTGGAGCAGTTGTGGAGTTTGGTGCTCTGAAACTGGGGGCAGAATATTTGTATAATGGTCTTTCTGGGACCATGGTGAATCCTATGATGAACATAGAGCCCGTTATTAACGGTGTTACTTTGGAACCAAAGGATTATGACCCGGATATTTTGAATCCCTATTGGGCGTTAGCTCTTGGTGTTGGACTTGTAAATGATATAGGGGGAATTGCGCTTTCTTATTTCTACACACAAAGAGATACAGGAATTTGTGAAACATACGGAGGATATTGCTCCCAGGCGTTGGGGCGATCCCTTGTGCTTTCCATGGAGTACAATCTTATTCCAGGTATTTCTCCATATATTGAAGGAGGCATCTATAACACAGAAAATCCGGATTTTGCTTACGTTGGTGCAGGTTTTTCTTCGGCAGCTGGCTTACCGTATTATGCTTCTGGTGATAACGATGCGAAGGCAGTTCTCATGGGACTGAAGTTTAAGTTTTAGTTTTAGTTTTAGTTTTAGTGATCATTTTATAGGGTCAGTTTTGATGTTCATTTTAGAAAGGAGGTTATTATGACGAAAGCAGATCTGGTGGCGTTTGTAGCAGAGAAGACGAAGACTTCTAAAAAAGATTCGGAGATGTTCCTCAATGCCATATGCGATTCCATCGAGCATCTTCTTGCCAAAAAGGAAACCATAAGAATCTTGGGATTTGGAACCTTTGCACCTCAATTCAGAAAAGCCAGTGTTGCACGCAATCCAAAGACGGGAGATGCTGTGAATGTTCCTGAAACATGGGTGCCACGTTTCAAACCAGGAAACGCCTTGAAGGAGGCTGTGAAGCGCATTAAGGGGAGCAAATAAGAACATAAAAACACAAAAACCATGCTGTACGCTTTTTTTCATGTAGAGCATTTTTTGAGGTTGATCTTTTTTTCTTAGGAGCATATATGGAGAAAGGGTGGCACGGCTTCCTTTCTTCTTATGTTTCTTTAGGGTGCTTTCTGTATGTAGTAGACTCCCCCCAGTGATATGGCGTAACTTCATACTGATCTTTATAGCCCCACCACATCTATATTTACTGTTATGTGTGTTTCTTATTTTGATTTTTCGCGTGTAAAAAAAAGATAGGGACGTGGAGTGGGTCCCTTGTCGCACGTGGTTTTTGGATGAGGGATACTAGCCTCTTGAAGATCAGTGGTAGGATTATCTGATCTTGGGAGCATAAGGTTTAAGGTGTAGGCGTCGATACCTCCTGCGCCAGCGAGAGCTGGTCCATATCTTGCAATAAGAGCTCTCCTCCAGTGTTGCCGCCATTGCTCCTTAAACGATTTTTTATGCTCATGGGCTTTTTCTCCTCTTCTCTGAACCAAAGCTTTTGTTCAGGCGAATCCTCTTCGATTTTTTGTATAAAGGATAAGATCATTTTCCTCTATTTTTGGTTTAGTTGAAAAAAAGATTTTTCATGCATACATAGGAAATGAATTATTTTAAGTTTTGTTTATTTTTCTTTATACTATATTGACTTTTTTTTTGTGGTGTTTAGAGTTATCATTGCAAAAAAAAAGGGGTTCGTATGAAAAAAAGAGTTTACCATGTGCTGTTTCTGTGTGCTGTGTGCTTCACAGAGACCTCGTATTCTGTAAGTAGGTTTTCGCAGGAACAATTAGAAAAAATGGATCAGGAAATAAAGGGTCGTATGCAGTCGCAGGAAGCTGAGCCTGAGTCTGAGTTCCTAGATCTTGATGAGGAGATAGCTGCAGTGGAAAAAAAGATACATGTTCTATATAAAGAATTAGTAGAACTATGTCATGATTTTTCTATGGAGAAGCATACAGAGAAAATTAAAAAAAAACAAAATTATATTAATGGAACATTTAATATAATAAAAAAACCTGCGAATGAAGACAAAGTTTTCCTATCAAAAAAATACGCAGAAAATATTATGCTCTTTCTTCGTAATGCGAAATGTGAAAATCCGTCTAAGGCCAGTCCGTATAAACAAGCGAAAGCTCTTATCGATGTGGATTTATTAATAGGAGACAAGAAAAAAGCAGGCTTGACCTTTCCTGATACTGCCACTTCTGATATTAAGATTCGATTCTTAGAAAATAATAGAGACAAGAGATTGAAGACCCTTTCTGATGCAGAACGGGTATGGTTTCAAAGCATTCATGATGAGTTTGAGAAAGATAGAGCCGAGCTCTTGAAAGATTTGAAAGAATCGTATATACCATTCAAATATTCTAAACGTATCAGGAGGGGAGCGGAGAAGAATGAAAAAATACGTGATGTTGAGGGTAAAATAGAAGAACTTACAGAAGACATGGAAAGTTTAAAGTTACAGAAAAGGAAAAAAGATAAGCTCGCCCTTACCAAGCAAGGAAAAGAAGAAGAGAAGGGGGAGTAAAAGACAAGGTAAGAGGGTGGATGGTTTCTATCAGTGTCCCCTTTCTCCAAATATACTTTTGTGCATTTTAAAAAATTCCCATATTTTTTATGGTTTTTCAAAGGTGAGTGGGGGGCACAAATGCGTCTTCCCCTTTTCATTTTTTTAGTGTTCCTGAGTGTGGTATGCGCTGTCTCTACCCTCTACCACATCCAAAGCTTTTACGTCATCAGACCTCTGCTCAGCTATTACAAAAAATCTTACAGGGTTACAAAGCGCACATCGCAAGCAGCATGGAGCTTCCTGCTGAAGCCACCTTTGGATCTTCCGAGCCC
>CAZLKT010000011.1:0-30013 GCA_964560205.1 uncultured Holosporaceae bacterium
AAGAATTATATAAAGAGAGAAATGTAATCGTTCAATAAACTCAAGCATTTTAGGCGTGTAGCAACACAATACGACAAGCTTGATATTTCCTGCCTCTCTTTTGTTTTTCTTGCTGGAATTTATTTATGGCTCAAATAAATATCGACACCACCTAAGCTTATATTTCTAAAAAAAGATCTTTCTAAATTATTTGCTTGTGAAAAAATGACTGGTTCATATAATCAAATAAAAGAATTCATGGAAGATGATCTTAAATCCATTAAAGATGCTTACAGCTATGAGTTTCTCCCTGAGGTTTTTATCATATAGGAAAAGTTCCTGAGTTCCCCGCAATGATGATGAAATTTTTGCCTCAAAGATTATATGGAAATGGTCATGGTGATGGAATGGAGAGGAGTATTCATATAAGGTGCTCCTCCCATGAGATGTATTATTTTGTTTCATCCTCACTCTGCTTTGTGGATGTTTTTCCAAAATGTTGCTCTTTTCTTTCATCCTGAGCAATGGATTTCTCTTCTTCCTCTTCTGGATGTTCTGAGGGCCGTAAAGGTTGCTCAGCTTTTTCTGCTGTCTGCGAATCTTTTCTGGAAGCAGTGTGCTCACTTATTCTCTTTTTGATAATATTCGTTATAAAAGAAATCGGTATCCCAAAGTCTGTAAGAGTTTCTATCATGAAATTCATTGAATCACTTGTCTTCGATCCTTGTTTTAAATATAAAAAAGCCAAAAATTTGTAAATTTCTTTATGGACAATCACATTGGCTTGAAAAAAAGAACCCCCTCCTATAAAATTTGAAAGTATTGCTTGAGCGTGATGTTGTTTAAAAGATTTTTTCACATCAGCGACATGAGTGTTTATGAAGTCTATAGCTTTTTTACAATTATGGTTATCTTTGCTTTTTTCTAAAAAATCTAATTTTTTTCTAGTTCTGTCTTTTTTATCTTCACTAATTTTCTCCTCATATTGTTTCTGACTTAATGCTTTCATATGTTTGTTTTGAGCTTTAATATAGTTGTTTTCATTCATTAAAAAATTTTGTGTTTCTTGTGGAATTAAAGAGAGATATTTTGATGGAATAGGAGCATACATTTCATCAAGAAGAAACTGCCTCGTTAAAACTTCATGTTGCTTTTGAAAAAGATTTCTAAAATAATAAGGCACAAGTCCCGCCAACTGTTCTTTTGTGAAGTTTACGGCCGAATTGTAGAAAAGCCTCCACAAAATTCTATATGAAAATCTTGCAAGTTGTGGAGCAGTAAACTGTTGTCCACTTTTTTTTCTTATCTTTTCTGCATCACGCTCTGTAAACCATTCAACTAAATCATCATCAAAAGGAATAGGGTCTTTTTCTAGCTCTTCAAGACTTATGTCATCATTTTTTTTAAAATTCTCAATTCGTTCCCGTGCTTTTAGCATATTTTCCAGTTTAGAATGAGGGGATACTTTTTGTAAGAGCTCTTTTATGAGCTCAGGAGAGAAGTGCGAGATAGTTTCATATGTTAAATTATTCAGATCATTTTCTGAAAATGCGCTCAGGTTTTTCATGTGAAAAAAAACTGAGTTATGAGAGGTAAAAACTGAACATTTAGTGTTGAGTGTTTTTATTACCTGAGGGGAAAGGTAAATGATTTTTGAGCCAAAATTCTCAATCATTTTATTGTTAAGTTCTGGAAGCCCTTCAATCTGTTCTTCTTTTATGGCTTTTAATTGACTTTTTGTAATCAAAGCTGTTAGGAATCCTTCTTTAAGAAAGCAATGGAGTAGTTCAGGTGAGAGAGTAGAGAAATCTTTTCTCTCTATAATGTTTTTGAGTACATTATCATGTATGCTTTCTATATGATTTTTTAAAATTTCATCGAGAACAGGAGGAGCGCACTGAGTAATTTTTGAGTCAATGTTCGTAATGATGGCACCATCGAGCTGAGCAGCCTGTTCTTTTGTCATGGACTCCAATTGACTGTTTGTAATCCATTGTCTTGTATTTTCATGTTTCAGCAAGAAAAACGCCATGGCGGGTGAAAGGGAAGCAAAATCACGGCCTATAATGGTGGCAACATCTTCCTTTATGAAATTTCTCACTGGTTCTTCAACATTATTCAATTGGTCCAAAGTAAATGCATTGGCGAGGTCTTTTCTCAGTAAAATGGTTTTCAGTATATCAAAAGGAAGCTCTCTCATAAAAACAGCTTGTATTTCTTTAATATGCTCTGCCGTAAGCTCCTCAATATCGGAGGCCCTCATCAGACGAAAAGATGGTCCAGAGATACACTCTCCATTCTCAATGTATGCTTGGAGGTTTTTTTTAAAAAGCTCAAGAAGTTGATAACTTTTCAATGACTCATAGAAAATAGGATAAGCCTCCTTTATTCTTTTTTTCGTTATGGGGTTGTCCTGTATATTCATATGAAAATATTCCAAGTATATACGGGGGTACTCCATGTGTCCAAGAGAAGTGAAAGGCTTTAAATCGTCTTCTGTGAGAGCATTATTTTCAAAATGCATGATAACATTCCTCACAGTATCAGCATTAGGATTTTTTACAAAATTCTCAACGTCTCTCTTTATTTTAAATTTTTTGTATGTATAGAGTGCTGCGCCTCCCGCGATAATCATGCATAGTGCTCCCACCAAGACTGGGTTGTTGCGTGTCCAGTTGAATAAAGAGCTTATAAATTGTGGAAATTTTTTTTCTTGTGAACATACCTCTACAGAGGCATGTGAACAGACTTTATGTGCAGAGTGAGAGTGCAGGTCTGTGGTTCTCATACAAAAAATGGATATTAAAAGGAGAGACCTTACATTTCTCATGGCAAATAATTTTTTCATAATTATCATTGCATTATACTGAAATGAAAAAAAATATCAATTGTTTGTCATAAAACATTTAAATAATCAATGGAGAGTGTTCTGTGGGAGATAACTTTATCCCCTCTGGCGTGCCACATATAAGCTGTGGAGCATGATGGCACATGCAGTGGAAACATTGAGAACAGAGAAAGTTGGTGTGGTAGTGATGGAGGCTAAATCATCGCAGTTTTCCTTTGTAAGGCGACGCAGGCCTTTTCCTTCTGCACCCAGGACCAGAGCTATGGGCACATCATGATATTTTTGTGCTGCACACTCAGCCGAGATGTCTCCTTTTTCCCACAATCCTATGACGAAGCCACCGCGTTTTTTGAAGGCATCTAAAAACTGCGCAATATTGGACACGCGAACACACGGGACATGTTCCAGAGCACCAGACGCACTTTTTGCTAACACTCCGCCCATGGGAGGGCTGTGATGATGAGTGATGACAACAGCCTGCGCACCAAACACTGCGGAAGCCCGCCATATGGCGCCCACATTGTGAGGATCGGTGATGTGATCCAGTACCACAAAGATACCGGTAGGCTGAAGGGAAGTTTGGGCAAAAGAGACCTCTTCAAGGGGAGTGACCAACGCTGCCATGCCTTGATGTACTGCATCCTCCGGTAGGATATCTCGCCAAGAGGAAAGAAAAGTACAGTTTTTTATGTGGGACCATTCTCGCATATATTTTTCTCGATGAGATTCTGCAAGAAAGAGGCGAGAGATTTTCCGTCGTGGGTTTATTACTGCTGCCTCCACAGCGTGTTTTCCCCACAACCATTCCTTTTCCATTAGGGGGTTCCCTTGTTTTTTGCTGGTATGGATGAACCTTTGGGAGGAGGAAGAGGCGATTCTGTGTTTTCAGAGGAGAACATCTGTGGGTCTTGCCACAATCCCGACACATGGACCCATCCCTTATAGGGTTTATGAAGAAGAGAAATCAAGAGCCACTCTCCTTGGTTTTTTTCCTGGAGTACCTTTCCAATGACGCCTGTGCGTAAATATGCCACAACGCTGCCCTGGGGTGATGGCATAAGACGCAAAGGCACATGATCCTGCACCACTAACACGTGGTGCTTAAAATAGAGCAGACTGCTGTGCACCCATCCAGCTGCTCCTTGGGAGTCCTGTATGTACCACCAGTGATCCCAATGACGAAGTGCTATGACAGGCCACCCAGGCGATTGATAGGTCCAAACGATGGGGTATTGTGGTCCCGGCCCCTTTCTCCAATTGACCTCATTGCTTTTTAATACTGCATGCCTGGCAGCGTCTGCATCCCATGCACAAAAAATTACTGCTGCTGAAAAAATCTCTTTGAAAAAAAAAGCCATAGATCCTTTCTCCCATAGATCCTTTCTTCCTACGCCCGGCGAGGATCGAACTCACGGCCTCAGGATTAGGAATCCTACGCTCTATCCAACTGAGCTACGGGCGCACATGACTCAACTTTATCATGAGGAGTCATAGGTTGTATAGAGAAAACCTGTGGTCAAAAAACTTTTTTTGCATTTCTTGCCTTTTTCTTAAAATTCTCTTAGAGTACTCATGGGTTGGTTAGATTTTTTCTCTTTTTTTTTGAGTGTTGTATTTTGTTCAAAGAATTGCCGTCAATTTTTGTTTCTGGAAAAGAGGTTTTGCCCCTTATTGAGGGGGGAAAGGGAATCAGTATTTCCAGTGGGGTAAGTGCAGGGGCCTGGGCCTTGACCGGGGGTGTTGGGACATTCTCAGCGGTGAATGCAGACAGCTATGATGTTCATGGGAGGGTTATTCCGCAAATTTACCATGGGAAAACCCGGGAGGAGCGGCAAAGAGAGCTCATTGCATTTGCCATACGGGGGGGCATAGAGCAGGCTCGCATAGCTCGAGACGTTGCTGGCACCTCTGGTCGTATTCATATGAATGTTTTGTGGGAAATGGGGGCCGTGGAGGAGATTCTGGAGGGGATTCTCTCTGGAGTGGGGAATCTTGTCCATGGCATTACCTGTGGTGCGGGTATGCCATATCGTTTGGCACAA
Source organism: uncultured Holosporaceae bacterium (assembly GCA_964560205.1). Lineage (GTDB taxonomy): Bacteria > Pseudomonadota > Alphaproteobacteria > Holosporales > Holosporaceae > CAZLKT01. The sequence continues at coordinate 4,870 of CAZLKT010000011.1, forward strand.
CTGGCGGCGAGATTTGAGGTTTTTTATGTGCCCATCGTATCTTCTGCTCGGGCATTTGCCGCATTGTGGAAGCGTGCATATCATAAATGTGCAGAATGGTTGGGGGGGGTTGTTTACGAGGATCCTTGGAAAGCCGGTGGACACAATGGTCTCAGCAATCAAGAAGACCCGCTTCTGCCACAGGACCCGTATCCTCGGGTGGTGGCTCTGCGGCAGGTGATGAGGGAGTATGGCCTCCACAACGTTCCCATTATTATGGCTGGAGGTGTCTGGTGCCTCAAGGAGTGGGAACACTGGATTCATAATGAAGAGGTTGGGCCCATAGGCTTTCAGTTTGGTACACGACCTTTGTTGACAAAGGAAAGCCCCATTTCTGATGCCTGGAAAAAGCGCCTCCCGTTCCTGCGCCCTGGGGATGTGTCATTGAATACATTCAGCCCCACTGGATTTTACTCCTCTGCAGTGAACAATGCTTTTTTGCAAAATCTTCGACATCGCTCCGAACGACAGATTCCCTACGCGGAAAGCTCTCATGATGAGCTTACCACGCCTCTGGCCGTAGGTCGAAGAAATCGTGTGGTGTATGTGAAGGAGGACGATGCCCAACGAGCGCAACAGTGGAAAGCCCAAGGATTTGACTGTGCCATGCGTACTCCAAGCTCTACCCTGATTTTTGTTTCTCTGGAGGAGGAGCACACTATTCTAGAGGATCAAAGAAATTGCATGGGGTGCTTGAGCCAATGTCGTTTTAGCAATTGGGATCAGGTCCATGGCACCACTGGTCTCAAACCGGACCCTCGATCTTTTTGTATCCAGAAGTCTCTTCAGGATATTGCCCATAACGGTTCCATTGATGATAATCTGATGTTCGCGGGACATAACGTCTTTCGTTTTGGCCAAGATCCTTTTTATGATCATGGGTTTATTCCCACGGTGGAACAGTTGGTTTCGCGGCTTGTCACAGGAAACTAGCCTCTATTCTTCCAGCAGAAAAATGAAAGTGCCCTCCTTTTGAAAATTCCAACTCTCTATTTTATCATTTCTTTTTCTCTTCTTGTTGTTTTATATGTTTTTATTTTTATGTTTTTTTGTTGACACGTTATTGAATTTATTATAAAAACAGAGCAGTGATTTCTAAAAAATCATTTCTATGAACATTTCTGTGAAAAATATAACAAAAACATCTCGTCTTCTATTAACGATGATTCTGTGTATACAAGCTCAGGACCTTCTGTCAAAGAAGCGTGAAGATTCAAAGTTATATGATAGAAAGCTGAAGGAGACACTCCATGGTGAAGAGCGCACACATCATACTGTAACACTAGGAGAAATACATCAAGAGCGGATACAACGAGACATTGATGCTTTTGCGAACAATCCAACTCCTGAAACTGCTGCCATTATTATCCAACGCTGGAGAATAAGGCATCTCATGTCAGCCGATTTCGACCGCTTCCTTTCTCGTAGGCATATAGAGTGCTTTCCACCAAAGATCCGAACGAACATGATATATAGTCCTCGATTTATAGGCTCAAAATTTCATAAGCAACTTTTTTATTATCAAATACTTGAAAATTTTAAAACAAATCCTCAATACTACAATATGTTATCTTCGATGTCTATGAAGATGATGGAACCTCGTGATGTTCAAGTATTTACCACAGACCATATTCGGAAAATACATCCCACTTTTGTGGGCTTCATGTCGTCCATGGTACTAAAAACCATATTGCTGAAAAAAGATCTTGCCACTGCATTTACCTGGGAGCAATTATCTCGAATTCAAGAGAATCAGTTGGAATCATTCACACAAGAGGATATTACCGCCATTGTGGGTGAAGACTTCGCTTCTCTTCCACCTGCAATAATAACTTTTCTTCTTCAACATAAAAAGTTTGCACAGTGTATTACAACAGAGCAATTACAGTCCATCAAAAGCTTTGCGTCTTTCTCACCTGATATGCTAAGGATTCTTCTTGAACATGAGCTTTCTTCACCTTGGATGATAGAAAATCAACTCAAGGATCTCGTGAAAGAATATCTTTCTTACAATACCGACAATATGCCGCAATATGAGTGGGATTTTTACCATATGACTGGCGCCCTGATTGTAGAAACTGGATTAAAAACAGGTTGTATCTCTGACGACATCATAAAGACCATATTAGAAAAAGACATTAGTAGTATGCCATCGATTTCATCTGACGCATTGAAAACTTTGTTTTTGAGAAAAATTTTTCCCAAAGCATTTACTTGGGAACAATTATATCGAATTCAAGAGAATCAACTGGAATCATTCACACAAGAGGATATTACCGCCATTGTGGGTGAAGACTTCGCTTCTCTTCCACCTGCAATAATAACTTTTCTTCTTCAACATAAAAAGCTTGCACAGTGGATTACAACAGAGCAACTACAGTCCATCAAAAGCTTTGCGTCTTTCTCACCTGGTATGCTAAAGATTCTTCTTGAACATGTGCTTTCTGAATCTTGGATGACAGAAAATCAATTCAAGTGTCTCGTGAAAGAATATATTTCTTATAATACCGACAATATGACGCAAGATGAGTATATTTTTTGCTATATTATTGGCGCCCAGATCATAGAAATTGGATTAAAAATAGATTGTATTTCTCACGACATCATAAAGACCATATTAGAAAAAGACATTAAGAGTATGTTAGCGATTTCATCTGACGCATTGAAAATTTTGTTTTTGAGAAAAATTGTTCCCAAAGCATTTACCTGGGGCCAATTATCTCGAATTCAAGAGAATCAGTTGGAATCATTCACACAAGAGGATATTACCGCCATTGTGGGTGAAGACTTCGCTTCTCTTCCACCTGTAATCATAACTTTTCTTCTTAAACATAAAAAGTTTGCACAGTGTATTAGAAAAGAGCAATTACAGTCCATCAAAAGCTTTGCTTCTTTCTCACCTGAGATGCTCATGATTCTTTTTCAACATGAGTTTTTTTCACCTTGGATGACACAAAATCAATTGAACTCTATCACAGAAGAACATTTTTCTTCTGATTGTGGCATGACTTATCTTTTTGCCAAGAACCTTTTAAGCATTGGATCAAAAATCGCTTATGTCTCTCCCCATGTTATAGAGATCATATTAGCAAAAGATATCCTTAATATAGGTAAAATTTCATCTGACACACTGAAAACCATGTTGTTGAGAAAAAATTTCTCTAAAATATTTACCTTAAGAAGATTATCTAAAATTAAAGATAATCAATTGGAGTCATTCACACAAAAGGATATCGCCGGTATTTCAGATGCTGATTTTGCGTCCCTCTCACCTGAAATACTTAGCTTCTTTCTTAACCATGAAAAATGTGCACAATGGGTTACAAGAAGGCAATTAAAGTCAATTACCAAGCAACAAGTTGCTCAGCTTCATTTTGGCCAATTAGATTGGAAAATTGGTTCAAGAGTAGCTTATCTTTCTCCCAATGTCATAAAAGAGTTCTTTAAAGAGAGATTCCGCGAACCAAACGCTCCTTCTTTTATAATTAATACTTTAGGCTTTTTGCAGAAAAAACATTTTAGTACGTTTTCAAATAAAGAGCTTAATGACCTCATAGGTATGCCATATATTGGGTTTTTGTCTCCTGAGGTACGAGCCGATCTCTTGGAAAGAGACGATGCCATTTTGAGAAATATTCTAGAGATTTATTGGAAAATTGACTATTTCAAAAAAAATGATGAGATAGCCCTCGTGGATTCTTCAAAATCTGAGGTGGAACACAAGGACTATATTCTTTTTGATAATGTAGTGAACTACTTTTCACAATTTGATGCGCAAGATATTGGGGAACAAAGTGGGAAACAACTGACTGCTTCACAGATTGCTGGGTTTCAATATAAGACATTAGAGTCACTTTTATGGAACCAAAAATTAAATTTGACAAAAGAGCAGTTAGGAGACCTTACACCATACCATTTTTTGAGGGGTTCTGAATTTATGTTTATTCCAATAAGGTATTTTTCCCTATTCAGCCCAGATACAAAAAAACTGTTCGAAGATAATTGGATAAAAATTATTAGAGAAGATAAGAAAAAAGAAGATCATTTCATGATACTAAAACAAAAAGAAAATATGATAACGCGATTTTTACGACAGAGCTACGATGATTATGCTTTTGAAAAAGCAAAGGCATTCATACACTCTCAGCCCCATGATAATACAAAATCTTTTCAAAGACATCATGCTGTGGCACTGATGGCACATTTTATGCTCTCCAAGGAGGAGGGTTCTCAGGAAGAAATGATGCAGCTTCTAGGTAAGCTATATTGGCGTCAGGGAATGAAGATGACCCCTTCAATGCAATTCATCCTGAATATTCTTGAGGACCTGAATTTTAACATGGATAAGACAACCTCTGCTATAACTGCATACGCGAAAAAGGCTGCAGAGGAGGCTGAAAAAGAACAACATCTGGCATCACTTCAGGAGAAAGAAGGGAAAAAAGCTCCAGTTCAGGATCAGGAAGAAAAATCTTTGTCGCCGAAAGGACATAGAGCTGAGGACCATAAGGAAGAAGAAGAGAAACAATAGAAAAATTAACACACCAGTCAGTGCGCTCATGGTGGAGCATCCATGAGCAGCCCTGACTTGAGAGAGGAGGTAGATGGGCAGTGTATTGTGTTTAGCCGTAGGAAGGCAGCGGCGGTAAGGGTTTCTCACACGGCAGTAGCCTCAAAGTGCACTCTGAGGGAAAAATCAGAGCATCTTCACATGGGTTCTATATAGAGAAGTACCTGTTCGTACTCCACTGGGGCTGCATTCTCCACACAAATTTTTGAAACACGTCCACTGAGGGGAGACTTAATGGGATTCATAAGTTTCATGGCCTCAATAATCATGACAATTTGGTCTTTTTGTATCACATCACCAACTTTCACAAAAGGCGCATCCCCAGGCTTAGGAGCCATGTATGCAGTACCCACCATGGGAGACATGACTTCTTTGCCAACGCCATCGGTCTCTTTTTTTTCAGGGGCTGCACTTACCTCCTTTATAGCACTTGAAAAAGAATGACTTCTCACCATATGATGACCTTCCGCAGGAAACTGTACCACACGAATACCATCCGCAGACACCATAATCTCCTGAATGTCAGGATTTTTTTTCAAGATATCTATGACGGCCAGAATTTTTTCGCGATCTATGGATCCCCCAGGAGATTTCTCGCGCCCATTTTTTTTCTCTTTTGCTCGTAGCTCATTCTCATCCATAACCGAATCTTCTGTGTATGCATATTTCTGGAATCATATCACGTTGAGCATCATGATGAAACTGTATCATGCTTTTTTTTGCAGACGGGATGTTTTTTCTTTTGCGGTATTTCCAGTATGGTGTCTTGGCAGAGATACTGTAAGAGAGAGGATAAAACCATGCGCCCAGAAGCCGTGGTGCGCAGGAGATGGGGCGAAGCATCCAAAAGCCCTGCTTCCTGTACAATCTGCACACGACGTTGGAAGGCAGGCGAGAGGGTCCCATGGGCTCCACAGATTCGTTGGAGGGGGACGCCTTCCTCCAGTCGAAGTCCCATGAGCATCACCTCTTCGGCTCGTTCTTTTGCAGATAAAGGACGATGTGTTTTTATACCCCATCCTTCTTTTGTGACATGCTGCATCCATGTGGTGGGGAGGCGATGGTTCTCTTGGGCGTATTTTGTGAGGTTATGGGTGACTCGACCGTGGGCTCCAGGGCCAATGCCAATATAATCCTGATATCGCCAGTAGGCCATGTTATGCTTTCCTTCTTCCCCTGGTTTTCCATAATTTGATACCTCATAATTATAAAATCCCTTCTGTAAAAGGCGTTTTTTCGTCTCCTCATAGAGCACAGCTCTTTTTTCTTCTGGGAGGATACGCAAGCTGCCTCGTTTCATCTGATCATGGAATGGAGTTCCTGGCTCATAGGTGAGGTGATAGAGGGATACATGATGTTGTGCCAGGAGCAAGACGTCTTCTAGCTCCTCATACCATGCCTGAACATTTTCATGGTAAGGGTGGCCATAGATAATATCAAAGGAAAACCGAGGGAAAATATCTTGTGCAGCATGTATGGCATATTGTGCATCTGTAACCGTATGCTTTCTGCCCAAGAATGTTAAAATATTTGCGCGAAGAGATTGGATGCCAAGAGATCCACGATTGATCCCACATTTCTGAAATGCTCGAAGTTTTTGTGTTTCCACAGATGTAGGATTCATTTCCAATGTAATTTCTGGTGGAGAGGGTATAAAAACTCCACCCCAAAGCTCATGGATTTTTTTTAAGATGGCATGCACCACATCAGGTTCCATAAGAGAGGGGGTGCCGCCTCCAAAATAAATGCTCTCAATTTTTCGTTGACCTGTATGGTGATGCCATGTAAGGAGCTCTTGCTCGTAGGCAGCTTTCCACTGGTCAATGGAGGCCTCGTCGTGGGAAAAAAGATATCGGTTAAAGTCGCAGTACGGACAAATGGAAAGGCAAAAAGGCCAGTGAATGTATACAGAAAGGGGCTCATGACTTCTCATATAAACCGCCATATGTGTTTTTTCATGAGATCATAGGAGAGTATTGTTGAGAAAAGCTCCCATGCCTTAGGGCGGTGAGAAGGAATGCGTTGCAGACTGAAGCCATACACGAGGGCCTTCATGGCCCAAGACATTCTTTGAGCAAATGGACGATGCTGTTTTTCATATGTTACCTGAGTAGGCCAGTCCCACCACGACATCCCTAACCGTGCATGGGATGCTATAGTACTTACCATATGGTGGACCCCATGAAGTCCCACATTTAATCCTTGCGCTGCAACAGGGTGTATGGTACACGCAGCATCCCCCATGAGCACCCCTCGAGGAAAGAAAAAAGTATCTGCTATATGGCCATGCAACCCATAGGCAAGGCACTTCTGTTTTTTGTGTAAAAGAGGAAGGGCAGGGGATTGTGGCAATGTGAGGAATGCTCTGGCCATGGTGTAACACGCTTGAGAAAAATCTTCTGGTGAGAGGGTAGAGAGACGTTCTATGCGAGCTGGTGTATCAATCCACACCCAGCCCCAGGACTCCCTCGATGCTTGGGGTAAAATTGCCACATTGCCGTGAGGAAAGAAATGTTCATAGGCACAGTTGTAAGGTACTCCTGGGATGCTATTGGTGGTGAAAACAAGGGCCTTCTGAGGAAAAGTGGAGGGGGTGCTGTGAATACCCGCCGCAGAGCGCACAAAAGAGTCACGCCCATCTGCTCCCCATATCATCTGTGCTGTACACACTGATCCATCAGAGAGATGAATATCCACCCCATGATCATGCACCACCCATTTTTTTGCTGCGGCGCGGAAAATTTTTCCATTATATTTATCCTGGTCATAGGCATGGGAAATCATCTTCCGTAGGTCTTGGGCTGTCACCGTGTATGCAATGGGTTGTGCCTGATTTTCCATGGAGCAGGTCTTCGTGCTTCCCTCACAGGAAATGCGCGTACTGGTTATGGGGTGAAAATAATGGTGGGCATGACACAAAAGCGGCACAAGCCACTCTGCCACAGAAGCCATAATGGCAAAAGTCCGTGGGTCTCTACAGTCAGATTTGTCATAAAAATTCTTGGCTTCCACAAGGGCCACACGGAAACCTTTCTGTGCTAAGAAAAGGGCTGCCACGGATCCTACATAGCCTGCTCCAATAACAGCAACATCACACTCATGCCGATGCTGGTGGGATATCATATTCTTTTGTGTGTCTTCGTTTCTTCTCTAAGGAAGATCTATATCTCGGATAATGAAGGGGCGCTCTTCACAGTCTATACAAACCCATCGCTCCTCTCGTAGAAGCTCTCCACGCATATCCAAAATGGAAAACATCATGATCCTTTCTTCTCCCGCACAGTTTATGACTAAGGATATACATCTTTTTGTGAAAAACTGTCAAGCTTTTTTCTTCCATGATGCAAAAAAATTTTTTAAAAAAGAAAAAGAGATTATGAAAAAACTCTGATGGGGTTTTTCCCATGTTTCTCCTTGAAAAGCGAGGCGCTCAATCATATTTCTTTAAAACTTTATAAAAATTTTTTCATTTTATTGTAATGCAAGGACTTTTATAAGAAATTTGACTTTTTTTTCTACAAATGCTATGAAGAAGATAAAAAAAACAAAAGGGGGGACTATGAAGTACAAAAACTACACACTTTTCGTGGAAAGCATCATGCAGTTTGACAAAGTATACAGACTTTTTTTGTCTCATGTGAAGAGATGGCTTTCGCAATCTGACATCCGAGATATTACGCCTGTGCAAGCGATGATCCTATTTCATTTAGAGGAAAAAACCTTGAAGATGACAGACATTCTGTCCAATAATTTCTATTTTGCATCCAATCCTGCGTACAACATTAAGAAGATGGTGGAGAATGGATACATTCATACCGGACAGAGTGAGGAAGACAAAAGATTGCTCCTTATTTCTTTAACGAAAAAAGGAGAAATTCTTCATGGTCAGTTGGAAGCATTTTTTAATGTTCACATTGCAAAATTAGAGAAGAACGGTGTTACCTTGTCGCGCTTTCAAGAACAAAGAACGTATATGGAACAGATTGAGCATTTGCTTCTCATGTCGCCATCCATTGCGTTGCGGGGTTCTGCGCACACTTTTCCCTATAGAGGAGAAATGAGCTCCTCCTCATGAGAGACCATTCTTCTCTGAGGGATATTTTGCGTGTGGGTAAAATTTTCAGAAGAGTTTTTAAAGGGCTTTTCTTGAAAGGAATGGAGGGTGTTTTTAGCCTGTGGATAATTTTGTGGATAAAGCCCATAAAATCCCATTGACTCCCATCTCGTCCCATGGTATCCCATATCTATGATTGTGGTGTCGTGGGATGGTGCATGGGAGTCTTCCTCTCCACTTTTTGCAACAAGATTGATAAGAAGGGGAGGGTGTCTGTGCCATCTTCCTTTCGTACAGCCTTGGGGGAGCAGTCTTTTCAAGGGATTGTAGTTTTTCCATCCCTTTCTTTGCAAGCCATTGAGGGGATGGGGATGGACCGTATGGAACGTCTCAGTCAGCATGCTGATACCCTTGATATATCTGCCCATGGACAAGAAGATCTTTTCACCAGTGTTTTTGCAGACGCGCAAGCCCTCGGTTTTGATGGAGAGGGGCGAATTATTTTATCAGAGGGATTGTGTCATCACGCTAAGATTACCCATACTGTGGCCTTTGTGGGAAGAGGACCCACGTTTCAGCTGTGGAATCCTGAGCTTTTTTTCGAGCATCACCAGCGCGCACGAGAGATGGGATTACAGAAAAAAGCTGCATGCCCATGAGTATGATGCATGAACCTGTTTTGTGTCGGGAGATTTTAGAGCTTTGTGCGCAACAACCTGCGCCCCAAAAATTTTTTGATGGAACCTTTGGTCGAGGGGGGCACACGGAATTGCTTCTGTCAACATTTCCAGAAAGCTGTATTTTTTCCATAGACCGCGACCCCGATGCCGTGAAGTTTGCCCAAGAGACGGTGGCTCCTAAATACCCAGGACGCTTTACAATTATGGAGGCAAGATTTTCGGAAATGGAAGCTGTTGCTGGTGCATGGGGACCATTTTCTGCTATTCTACTGGATTTCGGGGTCTCTTCTCCACAGTTGGATGAGGCCCACAGAGGGTTTTCCTTTCGTCATGAAGGACCACTGGATATGCGTATGGAAAAAGAAGGTATCACTGCAGAAGATATCCTCCGTACGGAAACAGCGGAAAAGCTGGCGGATATCTTTTTTTTCTATGGAGAGGAACGGAAAAGCCGTAGGATTGCACAAGCCATTGTGGAAGAAAGAAAAAAAAAGCCATTTACCACCACCAGAGAACTTTCTGCTTTTGTGGAAAAAATTCTCGGGCGACATGGTGCTCACCATCCTGCCACAAAAATTTTCCAAGCTCTTCGTATTGCAGTGAATAATGAGCTGCAAGAAATTCACAAGGCTCTTCCACAGGCGGAAAAGCTTTTGCAGCACCACGGATGTCTTTTGGCTATTTCCTTTCATTCTTTAGAAGACCGTGTGGTGAAAAATTTTTTTCACGATGCTAGGACGCGTGGGACTTTTCGATGTCTTAAGCCGAAATTTTTTCTTCCTACTCGAGAAGAGCAGAAAAAAAATCCTCGGTGCCGTTCTGCAAAGCTCCGTTGGGGAATACGATGCTGACAAAACTTGCTGCCAGACTTCATGGGAAAATGTGGGGGGGAGTGTTCTATTTTTCTGGGGTCCTGGTTTTTTTTTCTGGGGGCACACTGGTTTATCTGAAGCATCAGATCTTACGTGTGGAGAAGGAATATGCCGTGCTTTCAAAATATTACAATGAGAAAGAGGAGGAGCTGGCTCTTCTGAAAACGGAGTGGGCCTATTTAACACATCCAAAAAGAATTGCAGAATTAGCGCACAGATATTATCCTAATGTGTTACTTTTAAAAAAGGAGCAAATATTGGAAAATTTTTTTCATGATGTGGAAAAAAAAGAAACAGCACGAGGGTAAGAAAGAGGGGGCGCTTTTTTTGCCGGGAGGGGTCTTCGTCTTTGAAGGACAGGGAGACCACGATGACTCCTGCGCATTTCCTTACAGAATGCGTATAAAGATTTTTGGGGCGGTGGCAGCCGTGCTCTTTTTTGTGCTATTCTCTCGTTTGGTCTGGATCAGTGTTCTGGGACAGAAACATTATCTTCGGGAAAAACTTTTCTCCGAAAAGATTTTGATTCAGAGGGGGGAAATTATGGACCGACATGGTACACTTCTGGCCATTAATCTTCCAGCATGTGCCATTTATGTTCATCCCTTTGCTGTGCAGCATAAAAAAGAAGTTTTGAAAAGTTTGCAGGCAGTGTTGCCCATGGTGCCTCAAGAGGATATTCGAAAGGCACTCTATTCCACAAAATCTTTCGCCTGGATTGCTCGTTGTGTTTCGCCTTCTGTCTGCAAAAACGTACAGGCTTTGGGTATATCAGGTATTGGCGTTCATAAAAACTATAAACGTCTCTATCCCTATGATTTTCTTTTTGCTCATATTGTGGGCATGACAGATGTGGACCAAAAAGGTATTTCCGGATTAGAAAAGTCTTTGGAAAAGCGTTTGCTGGAATCCCAACAGCCTGTACGCCTTTCCATTGATACACGGCTGCAATATCTTATTCACCAATCTTTATCTCAGCATATAAAAAATTTCGATGCTGTGGGGGGGAATGTTGTGCTGGTACACATTGCCACGGGTCAAATTTTAGCCATGGTATCTTTGCCAGATTTTTCTCCACGAGCTCCAGCAAAATCTCCCTCCCAGGCACTTTTCAATAGAAATGTGAGCGGGGTGTATGAGTTTGGCTCCATCTTTAAAATTTTTAATGCCGCATCTTTTCTGGAGAACAATCCGGAGGGCATTAATGCTGTTTTTGATGCAACCCACCCCCTGGTCATTGGAAAGCACGCAATTAAGGATTTTAAAGGAAAGTGTCGTCCTCTTTCTGTGGAAGAAGGCTTTATCTATTCTTCTGATATTGTGAACGCTCGCATGGCCCTTTCTGTGGGAGCAGAGGCGCAAACGGCATTCTTTCAGAAAATGGGCTTTCATAAGCCTGTTTTTACAGAGCTTCCAGAATATGCATTTCCTCTTTTTTCCCCCAGTACGTCGCTTTTACAAACGGCGGTGCGCTCCTTTGGGTACGGGATTGCAGTAACACCTCTCCACGTTATTCAAGCTCTTCGAAAGATTTTGGGACATACTTCTCCCTTAACATTTTTGCTTCAAGATGCACCATCTCTTTGCCGTCCCCCCTCTCCCCAGGATTCAGTGAATCCTGCAATTTCCTCTCATATACTCCATCTTTTGGAAAAAGCAGTGACAGATGGTGTTGTGAGGAAAGCCCAAACTTCCGCATGCCATGTGGGGGCAAAAACAGGCACGGCAAATATTTTAGTAGGAAAAAAATATCTTAAAGATAGTGGATGTAATTTTACATCATGTATAGTTGTTTTTCCTGTGGAAAATCCACAATATATTCTTCTTGTTTCATTGGATCGAGCAAAAGGCAATGCAAGCACCTATGGTTATGCCACTGCAGGTTGGATAGCCGCTCCGTTAGCCTCCATCATCGTGGAGCAGAGTGTGCCCCTTCTGGGTATATTCCAAACAACAGAAGACTATGAAGAGGATCTAAGTATTATAACTGACAACATTTTAAAGAGGAACAATAAAAAATGAATAATAGATCGATTTCTATTGAAAAAATTATTGAGTTCTTGCCGATTCAAAGGTCATACCCTTTTGTTTTATCTTCAGAGCGTAGAAAATCAGTTGTTAAAAATATTGTGGATGATTCTCGATCAGCAAAAAAAGATGACATTCTTATCATTGTTGCCAGCGAAAACTTTTCCAATGAATTCCTTTTAAAGGATGCCATTCATCGGGGGCAGGTGCAGAATATTATCATGCTCTATGACCCTCATCTTTTAACCTATCTGGAGACGCTGGAAAATGTTCCCACGGTGCTTTTTTTCCCCAGCCCTCGCATTGCCATGAGCAAATTGTGTGATCTTTTTTATCCCAACATACCCAAAAATTGGGTCGCTGTAACGGGAACCAATGGTAAAACATCTGTTATACATTTTTTATACCAATTATGGGCAATGACAGAAAGACCATGTGCAATGACGGGTACCCTCGGATATAGAACTTCCATTGCCTTGGAGGAGCCCTTTGAGGAGGACTCCTACACTACCCCCAAAGGACATGTCCTGAAGAGATTTCTTCATGAGTGTGCCAGCTTAGGTGTCCAGCATGTGGCTAGCGAAATCAGCAGCCATGCTTTGCACCAATCGCGCATGGGCTCCCTTCGGCCAACGGTGGGGGTATGGACAAATTTTTCTCAAGACCACCTGGACTATCATAAAAACATGAATGATTACTGGTCGTCCAAAGCGCTTTTGACTGCATTTTTGCACAGGGAGAGCACAATTCTTTTGCATGGGAATTTACCCTATCTCTCTGACCTCCTCATTTTATGCCGCATTCATCAGCTCAATGTTTTCTTTTATGGATCGGAGGAGGGCGCGGTGAATTCTTCTGTGCCGTTTCATGGGTCTTATGAGATTTTAGAACGAACTTTTTCCGGTCAAAAAGTTCGTTTCCGCATTTTTGATACCTTGTGGGAGGAGATCATTCCTCTCTTAGGAGATTTTCATGTGGAAAATCTTTTAGCTGCGCTTATGCTTTTTATCTTCTCCGGTGGTGACATCTCAAAAATTTTCTATAAGTTGTCGACGTTATCGGGGGCCCTTGGGCGATTTTCCTTTGCGGGTAAAACCCCGAAGGGGGGCAGAGTCTATATCGATTATGCTCACACGGAGGATGCTTTAAAAAAAGTCTTGCAGAGTGCTCGTCAGATTACCCACGGGAAAGTTGGAGTGATTTTTGGGTGTGGTGGTGAAAGAGATGAACTCAAACGTGCAGCCATGGGGAAAGCCGCAGCACAGTGTGCAGATTGGATTATTGTTACTGATGATAACCCACGTACGGAAGACCCACAACATATCAGAAATATGATTCTTGTAGGATGCCCCCATGCAGAGGATGTGCCATCACGAGAAGATGCCATTCAAAAGGGCATGGAAAAATTGGATACCAACGATATTTTGGTGATTTGTGGTAAAGGTCATGAATCGTACCAACACATAGGAACCAAGAAAATTCCCTTTTCTGATTTCCTGTGTGTGGAAAAAGTTTTGCAGCATATGGAGGGGTCTTTATCCTAAGAAAAAATAAAGAAAAAAGAATATGCTATAGATGCATTCCTGAAAAATGTGGTGTTTGCCTGCACATTGATATTTCTTATAATAAAAAAATACTGTCACTATAAAAGACAAAAAATAAATATATTGTTATTTTTTATTAAAACATGAAATAATATGGAAAACAATTTAAAAACTGTATTGACATATATTTTTTTTAAAGTTGCGAATAGATTTTTATTTTATTATGAAGAGGGTCTCTTATGAAAAAAAGAGTTTTTTTGGTGCTAGCCATTTTTTTATTGAGCACAGTGGTGCAAAGCAAAACATCTGAAATCGATAATGTTGTTATACAAGACAAAGAGTTTTTTGATGTTGAGGAGCCCACGGAGCCCACGGAGCCCACGGAGATCATGGAGATCATATACGATTTTGGTTATTTCTCGATCTGCGAAGACACAATGGAACAAATATTATATGGAGTATCATTCGGTATTATGGTTGGGATAGGTCTGGGTTTGTATAAGACGTGCACATGGGGATTCAATAAGATCCATCGCTTGTTGTGGGAAGCTCAAAGACAGCGTGATAAAGTTAATGAAGAGTATAAGAGGATAAAAAAAGAAGAGAATAAAAAATGGAAAGAAGAATTGGATTCTAGAACAAAAAATAGCGATAAAAGACATGAGATACTAAAAAAAGAGGATATGCAGGAAGCTCATTCTCGAGAGAAAAAAATAGATGAAATAGTAGATAAAATTTTTTCAATGTCCTTGGATGATTTAAAACAGCTTGAGAATGAAGATAAAATAGCCTATTGTGCTGCTCAAAAAGTATTTGGAAAAGAAGAAACCATTGATCTCGATAGATTTCAGGGGAAAGATAAGAAAATTTTTTGTTTTCTTAATGAAAACATAGATAAAAAATATGGAATGGAGGCACAAGATTCTTTGATTCAAGAAAGTCGTTATAGTATATTAGATGTGCTTTCTAGTAGAAATAGGGTGAAAAAGAATGTTAGCAAACTGCAAACATTAGAAAAAACTCACCATACTGCAGAGGAAGCGCTCCTTAAAAAGATTACAGACTATCTCGATCTTTGCCGTATAGATGGTATCAAAAATTTTAGTGAGAAAGAATCGGAGCGTTTTCAGAAAATATTAAAGTTTCAAGATGTTTTTCGAAAAACTGATGCAGAATTTGTAGAAGAATGCAATAAATTTTTCAGAGATTTTGAGATGTATAAAAAAAATTTTGATAATATGGTGAAAAAAACAATGTCTGTGAAAGCGAATATGACAGATAAATTAGGAAAAATCTTAAAAGCAAAGAGTCTTTTTGCTTCTTATGAAGCAGGGAAAAAACAAAATATGAGAGGTCTGACGGAAAATATTATCGAAAGAAGGGAGGACGAAGAAGTGAAAGAAGAGATTGGAGGCGGGTCTATTCAAGCCGCCAGGAGTATAAACCAAGATCTTTTTGATACGTCTCTCGCTGAAAAAACAGAATAAAATTGTCAATAATGGGGAGGAGCTTGGGACACTAGAGCCTTTTCTCGTATGTTTTGGTAACGGCATGGGAAGGTGGGTCATAATGTATTTTTCTTGATCAAAAAAAGAAAGTGTGTTATAGGGATCTCGTAGTTTTTTTTTGTTTTTTCATCGTGCGATTTTTTTTTCTTTCTTTCTTTTTTCTCGTGTGTATGGAGCAGAGCACAGCAGCCCCTCCTCTGAAGGAAGGTCCTGTTATCCGTTATTACCAGGGAAAGCCCTGTAGAGTGGTGGATCTTTCTGGGTACGTGGATGCTGTGCAGAAAGGGTGTGTTATTGCGGCTCTGTTCCTTTTTGTTCCCTATCTTATGAAAAAAATAAACTTGTGGAAGCCGAAGGAGGAAGAAACGCCTCAGGGAGAACCACATGTGAGAAGTGAATCATATGTGAACGAAGAGGGAAATGATACTACGAAAGGGGGGGAAGATGGTACTCCAAGAAGAGCTCCCTCCTTGAGACATGTGTACACAAGCCCAGATGATCATCTTCATGAACCGTGTAGAATATGCAGCAAAACAAAAAGGCAACGCAGAAATCTTTCTCATGATGTTTCAGAGGGAGAAAATCATTCGCTTTGACAATCTTTGACAATACGTATGGTAGGTGTTTCAGGTTGGATGAAGGGTGTGCTTTTTTCTGAGAAATTCATTGCTTTTGGCAGGGTTTGTGTGATGTGTGACATCTGTGGAGAAAATTCATGCATAATTTTGTACATAAAGGAATTTTTTACTCATTTTTATAACAGAGTGCATTAAATTTCTTTTAAAAACATTGACATATTTTTTTTATATGTGAAAATATCGTGGTCACCTCTTTTCTTTATAAAAACGATGATGAAAAAAAAGATTTTTTGTGTCTTGTCTCTATGCATGGCCACCACTCTGGTACAGAGTAAATTGCCGGATAATGGTAAGTATCCTCACAGAGGGAGTGTTGATCACCAGAATGCGTATATGGACTATCTTGTTTTAGGTATCGCCGTCATCATACCTGCTGTTTTGCTCTATTATATCAAAAAAAGGGGACGAGAAATTGAAAAACTTAAGAAAAAATTAAAACGCAATGACCTGCTGGTAAAGGTAAATACGTGGCTTCACGAGGCTGATCAAGCCATAAAAGTACAAAATGAAGCTGATAAAAAGGCAATAGAAGATCTTGCCTCCATGCCATTGGAGGAGGCAAAAAGGTTTTTTTCTGAACATGAAAAAGAGTACAAAAATGTTTGCAGCATTCTGGCTTCTGGTAAGCTTCCAGAAGGATTAGATCTCTTGACCAAGAAAGTACAAGAGAGGCTGCTTTTTCTTGATATTATTTTGCATGAAAGAAAGAAAATATTTGATAAAGAGGGAGATGTTTTTTATCTAGAGCATTTCTTTCTTGATTACCTGAAGGAATATATTAATGACTCTAGAAATTTCCGTGCAAAGGGTATGAAAAATAATGAGGAAAATAAGAAGAAAATTGAGACTAGCCTATCTCGTGCGAAAGAGTGTATTCAAGAATTTTATGATGAGGTGCCTGCCCTCGAAAAATTGAGAGACGAATATGAGAAAAAATATGAGTGGCATCAGAAATACTTTTTTGATCAGATGATACTTCTAAAAGACGAAGCGGCATGGTTGAATAAGCAGCGAAAAGTTGCACGGTACCTTGCAGAATATGAAAAAGAAATGTACACAAAAAAAATAAAACCAGAAGAAGAAAAAAAAGAGGAGGAGGGGTCTTTTAGGTCCTGTAATTTTTGTGAAAACAGTGGAAGTGAATAAAAAAACCACTTCCATGATAAGAGCAAGCTCCCATGTGATTTTGTTGTTTTATAGGAAATATTTTCTTGAAATAAAAGATAAATGATGTTACCATGTCCCCGTATATCCTTTGTTTTTTTCCTATGCGTATTATTTTTCTTTCTATTATTTTTCTGATGCATGTGAACGAAGTGCAAGCCCAATATAACCGCACCTTGCGATATGAGGACCATTATCAGGGGATGGGGATCTCGCCCATAGGTTCGGTGAGAAATGTCCTATTCTTTTTAAGTGGGATTTGTATTTTTTGCCATTTTGTAAGGAAAGCAAGAGTACGGGGGATACAAAACAACAGGACGCCTCACGAGACGCCACGAGGAGAGGATAAGGAGGATAGTCTGACAGAAGCTTTGCGAAGGAGTGGGGGGGGCCCATGTGTAGAAACGCCTCAGGGGGAGACCCCACAAGGAGAAGATGAGCCTGATGTAACAGAATCTTTGCGGATGGGTGGCTTGCCATTTAAAAAAGTGACACCTTACGAGGATCTTAAAAGAGACATCTCAGAACATTACGGTCGAAGAGGCTCATCTGGAGAGGACCCCTCTAAAAATTATGACGATAGTGTGACCTTTTTTGGAAAAATTTCTAGAAGGAATGAGGGGCTGTATTATTATCAGGAAAACAGAGAAGTCAGTTCTCAGAAATAATGGATATATTTTATTCTTTCGGATGAAGGAGGAGGGTGACGCTTTTCTCTGGAAGGCATGAAATGCTC
The DNA here is from genome assembly GCA_964560205.1 of uncultured Holosporaceae bacterium. Lineage (GTDB taxonomy): Bacteria > Pseudomonadota > Alphaproteobacteria > Holosporales > Holosporaceae > CAZLKT01. Next base: position 22,703 of record CAZLKT010000011.1, read on the forward strand.
ACGGTTCTTGCATTGTGAAAGCGCAGAGTGTCGACTCCCACATAACATGGGCGATGAGTGTGGGATAAAATATTGACGGTGAAGGTGCACCATGGGGAAAAAATGTGACTCCTAAAACATGGAACAGCGGCATTGTTGTCGCTGACATGGATGGGGGTAACCACCACCACAGAGGGTGTCTCGTGTGTGTCATGGACAATGGGGCCGCCTATGGAGGTGTTGTATGCTGTGGAGCCAACAGCGGTGCAGAGCAAAATGCCATCTCCTCGAAGTGACGACCACACCACCTTTCCATTGACAAGAAAATCATAGCATATGACTCTGTACTCACTTCGTTGTATGCACACATCATTGAGGGCCACTGTTTCAAAATCCTGTCCGTCCATGGTTTCTCCTGTAACGGAAAGCAGTGGATGTTTTTTTTCCTTTGCCACAGCAAGGACCCCTGGCAGATCCTCTGCTTTTTCTAAAGGAAGGTTTAATAAAAACCCTCGTGTCCCATGGTGCATGCCATAAAAAGGCTTTTTATAGGACCACAGTTTTTGAATGGCATGTAAAAGTACACCATCTCCACCAAAAATAATAAAAGCATCACACAATTCTGGTACAGTTTGTCCATAAAGATTTTTATAGGGATGGGCCACATGGGATAAATGCTCTGGGTAAAAAAAATGAAATCGCATGCCCTTTATCATAAAAAAATAAGAAAAAAATGTACGAGAAGGAATTTATATCATATTTTTCTGACAAAAAATAGAAGTTTTCTTTTTTATGTGTGGGGAGGTCTTTTTTAAGAAAATTGTGAGATAAACCATTTTTTTTATAAAATGACATAGAAAAAAAACAAAAAAGTCTTGATTTTTGCTTTGTATTTTGAGACAATGAGGCAGTTATGGAAGAAGGGATGGAGATGGAAAGTTTGGACTGTATACGTGTTGTAGGGGGCCATAAATTAAGAGGTTCTATTCCCATTAGTGGGGCCAAGAATGCAGTACTTCCCCTCATGGTGCTTTCACTTTTGACGGAGCACCCTGTTATTATAGAGAATGTCCCACTTTTGGCTGATGTGGAGACCATGAAGGCTCTTCTGAGGGTTTTGGGCACAAAAGTTGAGGAATATCCGCAAAAATTAGTTCTTCGTACAGCGAATTTGGAATCTTTTTCTGCACCCTATGAAATTGTGAGAAAGATGCGTGCTTCCATTCTGACTTTGGGGCCCCTCATTGCTCGAGCAGGTCGTGCAAAGGTCTCCTTGCCTGGGGGGTGTGAGATTGGGTTGCGTCTTGTCAATTGGCATCTGGAAGGGCTTCAGGCCCTTGGGGTTGATATTGATGTTGTGAATGGATATATCTGTGCCGAGGGACGTGTGAAGGGCGGCTCTTATACTTTTCCACGCATATCTGTGACGGGAACCCAGAATCTTCTCTTTGCAGCATGTTTGTCTAAGGGGGAAACTCGCCTCAACAATATTGCCCAGGAACCAGAAGTGACATTTCTTGTCTCGTGTTTGAGGAAAATGGGAGCGGTGGTGGAGTATGATGGGCCATCGACACTTTTGATCCAAGGTGTGGAAAAATTGAACGGGCTCTCCTGTGTGACGCCTCCGGATCGTGTGGAAATGGGGACGTATATGATGGCTGCGGCCATTACCCAGGGAGATGTTATTTTGGAAGAAGCAGATTTAAGCCTTTTGCCCACCATTGTTCCAATTTTACAGAAATCAGGTGTGTCCATTGAGGAAATCCAGCCTCGTCGTGTGCGTGTTTCTGCCACGAGCCGTCCAGAGCCTTTTGTGGTATCCACCTCTCCATTCCCTGGTTTTTCCACGGACCTACAAGCGCAAATTATGGCACTTGCTTCCATAGCACAGGGATCTTCCTTCATTACGGAAAATATTTACGAAAATCGCTTTATGCATGTATCCGAGCTTAATCGCATGGGGGCAAGCATTTCTGTAGATAAATCTTGTGCAACTGTGGTGGGAAAGAAGTTTCTCTCAGGGGCCCATGTCATGGCAACGGATCTTCGAGCATCGGTCAGTCTTATTATTGCCGCCTTAGTGGCGCAAGGAGAAACATTTATTCAGCGTATTCATCATCTGGATCGAGGGTATGAGTCTTTGGAGAAGAAGCTCTCTGCATGTGGGGCGGAAGTTTGCCGCATGGTCTATGATGATGCGTATAAGAACTCCATGACGCGGGATCGATTCTCCGTGATTCTAGGAGGTGGAAACGTTTAGACGAAAACGTTTCCATGATGTTTCCAGGTTCGTTCATTCCTTATTCCGTGCTTATTCCAGAGGAGGAAGATTAGGAGGGGAGAGTGTGGGAAATACGGGTGGTGTTTCCTCTGTGTCTCTGTCCTTTTTTGTGCTGTCCATGAGGCGTATAAGCTCCTCACATCCTCGTAAAAGTTGAGGATCTTGGCCATTTTTATAATCTTGTGGCGCAATGGACACATCAATATCAGGGCTGACCCCGTGGTTTTCCACTGTCCATCCCACATCATGAAACCAGAAAGAGTATTCTGGTTGTGTGGTATAGGTACCATCCAAAAGGCTGTACCGTGGCCAGATGCCAACCACACCACCCCACGTTCGTTTTCCCACCAGTGGTCCAAGCCCCATTTTCTGAAAACTATAGGCAAAAATATCACCATCAGATCCAGCATACTCATTAATGAGCGCCACCATGGGTCCCCGGGGAGACTCCGATGGATAGGGTAGGATGCCTTGGTTCCGACTGTAATCATATCCCAGCCTCTTTCTTTTTAAATAATCAAGTATCAAGGCTGATACATTACCGCCCCCATTGAACCGTATGTCTACAATGAGACCTTCCTTTTCGAACTCTTGAAGATAGGAACGGAAAAATTCTCCAAACCCTTCTTCACCCATGTCTGGAATATGCACGTATCCGGCCCTCCCATGGGTGTATTCTGCAACAAGCTCTTGATTACGTTTTACCCATCCACGATATCGATTCTTTTTTTCCTGAGAAAAGGTGTATGGTATGACATATACAGTTCGTTTTTCCTGAGGGTTGTCTGCTGTGCTTACCACGCAGGGGACCACCTGATGGGCATGGGGAAAAATCATTTCTTGGGGAGATATCATGGCAGTTACTGGTTGGCCCGCAATGGCCCAGATCATATCTCCTTTTTTCAAGACAACGCCTGGTGCCTGGAGGGGGGACTTCTTCCACATATCTCCGTGCACCACCTGATCCACCACATAAGCGCCACTTTTTGCATGGAAGGAAAAACGTGCTCCGAAGCTTCCTCCTGAGGATGAAGGTTTTTTTCGCCCCAGGATGTAGGCATGAGATGTGCCCAACTCTCCCTGCATATCATCGATAATCTCTAGTAGTTCAGAAAAACACGATATGCGATGTACACAGGGCTCATATCGACGATAGACTTCTTCCCAATCGATGTTGCCCATACTGGATATCCAAAATAAATCCTTCTGCAGTCGCCACGCCTCTCGAAACATGTGCAGCCACTCTTCTTTTGGGGACACAAGAAGAGGAACGCGATTCCACTGTAACCATCCGCCCTCCCGGAAGGAGTCGTCAGGACTGTCGTCGGGTTTTATGCCCGCTTTGACCGTGCGAAGTTTTTTATTTTCTTCGTAGGTCATCCATTGTCCGTCTAAGGAAAACCTCCATGAGTCCGCATGGGACAAAACGGCATCCTCCTTCAGGGTGGAGAGATCATAGCTGTACAGAGCCTGATGTTCTCCCTCTGTAATGCTGTAGATCACCTGATTTTTAAGGGGGAAAATGGTTGTATACTCCTTTGGCTTCAAAGGAAATTCCACCACACGATGGTGAATGTCTTCCATGTCTATGACCAAAGGTTTTGGAGGGGTTTTTTCCGAGGTTTTCTCTGAATTTTTTTCCGTGTCCTCCCCTTTGTCTTCCCCTTTGTCTTTATCTTTTTTTTCGTCCTCTTCCTCTTTTTTATCATCCTCCACAAGCGGTTTAGTGAAGGGTGATAAAAGATCTTTTTGCAAAAGAAGTGCAAACATCTTCACAGACTTCTCAAAGAAAAGTTGAAAGCGCATATCTTCCCATTGGGGATGAAAAACACATGAGGACAAGAAATATATGTATTTTCCATCTGGATCAAAGACAGGACTGAAGCATCGATACTGGGCCGGAAATACTGTGTGGGATGTTTTTTCTGGGATATTGACGAGGACCAATTCCGTACAGTGGCTTCCCGTGAGGGCCGCATATACCACCCATGTGCCACAAGGAGACCAGTGAAGTCCTTGGATGGGGCCTTTGGGACTTTTTCCTAAAAATCGTCCTTCCAGGGTGGAGAGGTGAATATAAAAAAGTTCATAGTGATGATTCACAAGCACAAGGGCATCATCTCTGGGGGAGGGATAGATGCTGATAATGCGTCCCCAGGTAATGCCAAAATCTTTCTCTGTATACTGTTGTGGTGGAGACAAATAGTCATCTGTTCCAGTATATTTTTCTAAAATCTCCTGGGTGCCTTCATCGCACACCACAAGAAATGTATTTTTCTCCCACAGCCAGGAGACCAGACGATATCGCACACCATTGGCCTTACCTCTTTGCATGGCAGGTCCTTTCCACGGGCTCAGCTGAAAGAGGCGTCCCCTTGTGGTGAGAGCTAAGCTGTGACCGTTGGGGGACAGAGAATAGCTGCTGAGATTTTTTTTGGGATCTTTTTTGACTCGCGCAAAGGAGACGCTCTTGGTAAAAAGAGGAAGGGCCATGGGAGAACATGTCCCAGAGTCGAGATGAAGCACATATAACCGTCCTCCTGCGCTGTACACCATGTTGTTTTCATGAAATGTATTTTGATGAGGATAAAAATCTTCATGATTGGTGTGACGCTTTATATCGTCTCCGTGGGGCGTACAGGAATAAATGTTGCCCCGTCCTTGAAAGTCCGACAGGAAATAGATGCGATCTTTTATCCAAAAAGGCCGAAGAAGGTTGTGGGTTTTTTCTGGCAAAAGCGGAGAAAACTCTCCGTTCCCCTTTTCGTCAATCCATAGTTTTCCTGCCGTTCCCCCTTGATAGCGTTTCCAGGAGATGTATTTTTGCCCCCCCTGCTGGAGAACACAGCCTTTCTGAGGGCCATAGGATAAAAATTCACACGGGCTTATGGATACTTTTGTGAGACCATTGCCGGGCTCCTCCATGGAAAGACCATACACAGAGTTCAGACCAAAGGGGTGTTCATGGGGTGAAAGCACAAGAATGCCTTCTTTTTCATGCCATCCAATGACTTTTATGGACGTGTCCATAAAAGTTAATCGTCGAGGCAGCATTTCCTTTCCAGGGGTGAAACAATACACTTCTCCATGGGCACTGAAGGCAATATGTTCGCCATCAGGCGAATGCACAGGTGTACATATATCCTTCATGGTGCCGGTGATGCGGTGGGGGGCAGCACCATCTATGGAAACACTCCACAGGGATTCTTCGCACACAAATACCACGTTTTCCTTCCACACAGAGGGATATTGCGCATAAACATTCATAAAATGGATCCTTTTTTCATAAAAACACCTCCCATTGTAGCTTTTTTTTCCCCGAAGAGAAAAGAGCATGCGCGAAGACCTTTCCCGCAACCTTATGAAAAATAAATACAATTTTTATAAAAATTTTTCAGCACATTTCAGTGGAATGATTGTGCAGGGAGGAGTTTTTTTCTTGAAAAAAAATGATATACTTCTGGAAGAGGCGGAGTAGCTCAGTTGGTTAGAGCAGCGGAATCATAATCCGCGTGCCGGGGGTTCAAGTCCCTCCTCCGCTAGGCGAAATCGAGGGGGTTTAAAATGGTGATGTCATGTCCCTATCCTTAAGCGAAAGCGCCATTGCACATCTTCTTTCCCTAGAAAAGAAAAAAGGGGCGCCTGTGGCTCTCCGTTTGGTGGTAAAGGGAGGCGGCTGCTCTGGTTTTCGCTATGATTTTTTTGTGGAGCAGGTTACTGAGGAGCTGAACCCAGAAGATATGGTGTGTTCTGAGAAAAATTCTCCCGTGCAGGTTGTTATGAATGCCAATGCTTTTTCGCTTTCCTCCCTTGATGGCGGTTCCATAGACTATGAAAGGAGTATGATGGGGGAGCGCTTTGTTCTTTTTCATCCAAAATTTGCATCTACGTGTGGGTGTGGAAATTCTTTTTCTATGGATTGATGTTTTAATATATTTTTTGTATATTTTAACCTATAATAAACCTAGATACTTTAGGATATTGGAAAGGCCATGAAAGAACGAAACGAAATTATGACAAAGAAAGACTTGATTCTTTTGGTGTGCGAGGATGCTATTAGTCTCCCGAAAGACACCTCAGAAGCAGCTGTACACCTCTTTTTTGAGATGATTGGATTCTATCTCAAAAGCCACCACCGCGTAGAGCTTCGTGGCTTTGGGAGCTTTTGTCTCAGAAAAAGAGGGGCTCACAAAGCGCACAATCCTAGAAATGGGAAAGAAGTTTTTGTTCCTGAAAAATGGACTCCTTTTTTCAGAGCCAGCAGCTGTGTAAAAAACATTCTGAAAAAGGACGAGGATACTCCTAAGAAAGTTCATCGGAAATCAGGATTTTTTTTCCATGACTAATGGGGCGCGTGCTTCCTCGTCGGGTAAGCACGTCGTCGAGCGCGCACTTTTCTTGTTCGCAGGATATTTGTGTTTCCTGAGAGGTGTGTTTCCTGTGTGCGCTCGGTAAACCCTTCTTCTGATTTTTTCTGTTTGCTGACAATGAGGCTCTGTGAATCAATTTTCATGAATTGAAAGATGATGCACATTCATCATTCGCATCTTCATTTTTTACAGTATGTGAAGTAGTTTCACATATGCGTGGGGTGCTTTTGGAACTATCGCCTTTCTCATGTACCCTCTTCCTTTTTTCTAAAGTCTTGGCCAGATAATGCGAGCATTTTCTTTTTATTATATTATAAAATGGGCATTTTCGAATTATAAAACACATATTCTCAAACCTCATTATAGTGCAGAAAATACAGGAAAGGATTTTTTATAAAAGTTCATAAAGATTTCTGTATATTTTTTATATGTGAAAATTTTTATATCCAGATGGGAGGTATACATTTTTTTTAATTTTTTTGTTTACATTTTTGTTTGCTATGGGTATGATTGTGCATAACATTTTTTTTAATGGCTACGAGATATGTTCAAAAAAAGGATTTTCATTTTTTGTATTTTAATGGGTGTTATCATTTATCCAGAGCAAAACAGAGCGTCCGGAAAGCCACCAGGGAATATGGTTTTTGGTGAACCAAGATTTTCTTTATTAGATGATTCTCA
>CAZLKT010000012.1:0-28083 GCA_964560205.1 uncultured Holosporaceae bacterium
TAAGATATCTTTTATTATTTCCCATTGATCATCTCTTAAATCGTATAACATTCTACCCTCCCTTCTTGGTGCTAAAATATTATAACACAAAAATACTAAATGTCGACACCACCTAGTACGTCAAAGTTTTTTCATGTGTTGTCTTTTCAGACGATGAAATCTTCTTTGTAGCTTTGTATTTTTATGTGATGGTTTTTTTTCATATGACAGAGGTATTGATGAGATATTTTTTCCACCTTTTCATTCTTCATATCTGCATAGATCACTCAGCGTAACAGAAAGAAATCCAAGAAGAACATGCATCCGATGCTTATTTTATTATGATGATCTCCTGTAGGTGTTACCACATGAGATATGAAGTGCGGGTACGAAAAAGGGGGTACGCCTAAAAACAGGCATCCCCCCACTTTCTTCTCCATCTCTTAAGGAGTATTAATTAAGACTCAGTAGATGCCTCATCAGACTCCACAGCCTCCACACGTGCAACAACGGGAGTTGCACAAGGATCACAAGGATCGACGCATACAACAGCTGCATCTTCCTTTGCATTGGACAAAACAGAGACGGCCACACGATTCTGTGCCCACTCTTTCTCTGTGCTACCTGCGACGATGGGATGTGTCTTTCCCATGGAGCACTCAGTCAAACGATCAGCGCCAACACCAAGGCCGCGTAGGTAACTGGAAGCAGCATTTGCTCTTCTTTCACCTAGACCAATGTTGTACTCCACCGTACCACGCTCGTCACAGAAACCTGCAACTTTCACAGTTACCTGGGGATTCTTCTGGAGCCACTCAGCTTGTTTTTCCAAAGTTGCTTTTCCTTCTGGGCATATGCAGTGCTTGTCGAAATCGAAAAACACTCTGTCCCCTGCAACCTCACAGAACTCACGGACACTTCCTGGGCATCCCAAAGAAACTTCCGCAACTTCTGGGGCATCGCATGAACAGCCAGAAAGAAGTGCGCCAAAAGCAAGCGCCGTTAAGATTTTACGAGTCATAAAAAACCCTTCCTTTTTTCCTGTTTTTTTAAACTTACACCAGTCTATACTAAAAAATTATAAAAAAAAATACCCTAATGAAAAATTCTGAAAAAAATTGCTGGAAAACAAGGGGAAAATGGTTACAAAACATGGGGGATTTTTTTTTGTGATGTTCCGGGCATGGAAGAAAAATTGTGGGACAATATTTTCACGAGAGTCGTGGTGTTATACACAAGAAGTTCTTCGTAGGTGCTGATGTTAGGAGGGAGGAGGGTATCTGCATATAAAAGTCCACCGAAGGGGACACCCATGTCGTGGGCGAGGGTCTCTGCAAAGTCTATACGAACGCCATGGCTTACAAACACTCCTGAAAATTTCCCACCACCGGCATGTTCTATAAGCTCTATAAAATTTTTAGGGGCCATTCCATCCATGGCATGGGAGAAAACTCCATGAATGTCTATGCTGTAAGCTTTGCTGTAGTATCTGAAAGCATCATGACCTAAAACCATAATTTTTGTGTCAGCAAAAGGGCCCATGGATGTGAGAATCCATTGATGAAGGGTGGCGAGCTTTTTATCATATGCTGCAAAACGTTTTTCCAATTCTTGCTTATGCTGAGGGAGGTGGCGCATGAGATGCTCTTTAATAGTATGAAGACAAATACGTGCTAGAGAGACATCGTGCCACACATGGGGGTCAGGTTCATTATTTTTATAAATGAGATGATGGTGCTGAAGAGATGAGGTGACGGTTACTGCTCGTTGAGAGCTTTTAGAGGCGGTGAGAAGGGGGGTGATCCATTTATCAAATCCAAGCCCATGAAGAAAAATAATATCTGCTCTTTCCACTGTTATTCTATCTTGTGGTGAAGGATGATAATCATGGAGGTCCCCCTGGCTGCCTATGAAGGATGTGACCTCCACGTGCTCTCCACCGATTTGTTGGACCCAGTCCTGAAGGATGGAGGAAGTGACCATGATTTTTAATGGTTTTTTTGCTGTTATGGCATCGTGTGCTCCTAAGAACACGAAAAGGATACAGAGCATTTTATGTGATGTGATGGCGTATTTTTTTCTCGTGGTGATGCGGATCTCTCTCCACAAAAATGTGACTATATAGATAATGCCTAAAATCACAATAATGGATGGACCAGATGCACATCCCCATACATAGGAAATGAAGAGGCCTCCGAAACTTCCAAGTATACCAATGAGGCTCGCCCCGCAGCACATGACCAAAAGTCTCTGGCTCATAAGGCGCATGGTAAGAGCGGGAAGCACCAAAAGCCCCAAAGACATCATGGCACCAAAAGCCTGAAAAGCTGCCACCAGGTTGATGGTGAGCATACCCAAAAATATCATGCGCATAAGGGATTTTTTTCCACCCATTCCGTGGAAAAAATGTCCATCAAAACATTCTATGACAAGGGCATGATACCATATTCCACAAAAAAGGAGAGTAGCGATGCATGAGATGCTCATGAGCAACAAGGAATCAGACGAAATGGCTAAAACAGATCCAAAAAGTACATGGAGTAAATCAATGTGGTGGTTATAGTGGGATAAGAATGTCACCCCCAGAGCCATGGAAAAGAGATAAAATCCAGCAAGGGCGCTGTCTTCCGCAAGCCATTCTCTTCGTGCCGCAAAGGTTGATGCAATGCCAATGGTAATGCCGGCCACAATGCCCCCAATACTGAGGGCCCATATGGAATAGCCTCCTATCAAGAACCCCACCGCCATTCCAGGTAAAAGCCCGTGAGAGAGGGCATCCCCCACAAGAATCATGCGCCGTAATACCAAAAAAACCCCTAAGGGCCCGCAAGAAAGGGACAACAATATACACCCGAAAAGAGCACGCTCCATAAATGGATATGTCAAGAATGGAAAAAAGAGAGAAGACAGAAAATCCACAAAGAGAAAAGGAACAGGACAGCATCCGGATACTATGTTCCCTCTCTCAAAAAAATTCAACCCATTTCATGGAGATATGGATGAAGATTTTTTGGTTTTCTCAGGGGAAAAACTTCTCGATGGCCACAATCAATTCCTTGAGAGCAAAGGGTTTTTGCAAAAAATGTGCATCGTGTAAAATGTTGGGAAGCTGAGCACGAATTTCTTCTTCCGGGTATCCAGAAACAAAAAGTACCCGAACTGTCGGGTTGTTTTTATGAATTTCAGCAGCCAATGTTGGGCCGTCCATGCCTGGCATCATCACATCTGTTACCACCACTCGAATGGAAGCATTATTTTTTAAAAATCGTAAAGCTTGTGGTCCATCTCGTGCTTCGATGACGTCATGGCCATGCTCTCGCAATGCTCGTGAGGCAAAGAGGCGAATGGGATCCTCATCCTCCACCAATAAAATGGCAGTTTTCATGTCATGAGCGTCCTCATGGGTTTCCATGTATGCCGTTTGTTCTGATGTAACCGCTCCTTTATGCTGTGGGAAAAAAAGAGAAATGGAGGTTCCTTCTCCTATTTCTGTCTTTAAAGTAATGCCCCCGTGAAATTGCTGCATAAGTTGATAGGTATTGGAAAGCCCCAGTCCTGTTCCTTTACCGGGAGCTTTTGTGGAAAAAAATGCATCAAACACATGGGGGAGATACTCTTGAGGGATACCTTGGCCATTATCTTCAATGGTTACCACCACGTAATTCTTCGGCGGTAGTGTTCCTTTTATAACAGGGATTTTGCTTTTTGCGTGGAGAGTATGAATGTGGAATGTCAGGGTCCCCCCCATATTTTTGTTTTTTTCTGTGATGGCATCTCTGGCATTAATGGCAAGATTAAGAAAGAGCTGCTCCAGCTGATTTTTGTCCACATAAATGGGCGGAATGTTCTCTTTTTGCTGTACGGTGAGTAAAATTTTTGGTCCAATCATACGCGTGATAAGCGGTGTGAGATCATGAATGCATTGTGTGACGTCAATGACACTGAGGGCCGGAAGAGAAGATTTTGAAAAGCTGAGAAGATTTTGGATAAGCTTCATGGCGCGCACGGAGCTTTCTTTGATTTGCACAATATCTTTAAAAGAGCTTTCCTGAGGGGAGTGTTTTTTAATGAGGAGATCACAAAATCCCATAATAACGGTGAGCATGTTATTAAAGTCGTGAATGATGCCGCTTGTAAGCTGACCCAAGAGATGCATTTTTGGTTCTTCCTTGTCTTTTGTGTTGAAAATGGTGGGAGAAAAAATAACGCAAAATTGTCCCCTGGTATGTTGTGAGGGAGCAATGTATTGCACAAATGCTGAGACATGTTCTCCGCCCAAAAGTCGCACATGAATGGAGGATGAGAGATGCTCCAGAGGGTTTTTTCGTATTCTTTTTAAATCCTTTCCAAAAGAAGAACAGTCTTCTGTGCTGACCCAGGAAATAAGAGGAATGGGAAGATTTTTTTGAGGAGAGAAATTTTTGTAAAACACTTCATTATAATGTTCAATATTGCCTTGTTCATCAAGAATAAGGAGAGGAAGGGGGAGGTTCTGTACAAGGGGGTCACTGGTCCAAGAATGGATGTTTTGATAAAAAGTTGATGGGAGAAAAGAAAGGATCCACAAGCTATTTTCTGGGAGAAGGGAGATATAAAAAATTTTGCTTACCACATCTTCGCCTCGGTTGTTTTTCAGTATGTGATCTTCCTCCGGAGAAAGAGCAAAAACATTTGGCTCACTATAGAAGAATGATCGTATGTTTTTTCCCACGAGTGTCCGCGCAGAATATCCAAGCCAATGGACAAAAGCATCATTTGCAAAAAGGATTGTGCCATCTTTATCTATGACGAGGTTTGGGTAAGGATAGGGGTGGAGAATTTTCTCCATAGTATAGAAAAATACACCTGTGTTTTGAGCCTCCAGTACCCAAAAAGCCCATGCCTTCCATGTAAGATGTTTTTGGCAGAAAAATGATACTGTATCGTCGCTTTCTATTGGTATAAAGGAGCTTTGGGACTGTATGCCTTCTTCCTTGGAAGTGAGGTCTTGTATTCGTGTTATGGTGGAAAAAATACGTGGATATCCATAGGGAACCATGCCAAAAATAATCTCACCGCTTTTTTTTGTGAAAAACCATGCAGCAGAAAAAGAAGACTCCCCCATGAGGGCGTGTAAAATTTCTCCGCTGAACCATATGATAAAAATCCCCATGACATAAGTAATTCCCATAACGGGCCAAGAATAAAAAAAGCATGATACGCAGAAAATAAAAGAAAAAATACAAATTATCTTTCTAAAAAAAGAAGAAAGTACATATACTCGCATTTTATATTGCCATGAAATCATATCATCCTTAGTATACTCGCATTTTTTGAAGAGGAGCAATATAAAGCGACATGTGACGCCTGCTATAATAAGCCGTCCTCGCGAAAGGAAAAATATCCGTGTTTTCCAATAATCAGGTGATCCAAGATTTTAATGCTAAAGGGGGAGAAGCTTTCTCGCAAATGATGCGTAAGCGTGATGTCAGAGGGAGATGGTGTGGGGTCTCCTGATGGATGATTGTGCACCATAAGGATTCCCGTGGCATTCAGCTCAAGGGCTCGTTTTAAAAGCTCTCGTGGGTATACGGAAATGTTATCCAGCGTCCCTGATGCATGCATTTCCTCCTGGATTAAGTAATACTTCTTATCTACGAAAAAAAGCCTCAGTTCCTCCACGGTTTTGTGGGCCATGGTGGCGGAGCAGTATTCTTTGAGTTTGTGGGTGTTGTTTAAGAGGGGGGCGTCCAGAATTTCCTCCAAAAGAAGGCGACGGTTTGTTTCACGAATACAGCAAAAGGCATAATATGCTTTTTCAGCTTTATTTTTTTGAAGCAGGGAGAGGGGGGCATGAAGGACGGCTGCCAGGGATCCCATGGTGGACAGAAGGTCTTTTGCTAACTCCTTTGTATCTCGACGAGGGAAAACCCAGTAGAGAATAAGCTCTAAAAGCTCGTAGTCCGGCACCATACTTGGATCCTTTATAAAGCGTTGTTTGAGACGTTTTCTATGGCCAGCATGGGGAGGAGGGGTGCCTTTGGATGGCATGATATGTCCCCCCTTTCCTACGAAACTGTGAAAATTTCGCAGCCATGGGCGGTGACACCAATGGTATGTTCGTATTGTGCGGAAAGTTTTCCATCCCGTGTAACAGCCGTCCACTCATCCTTTAAAATCCGCACATCTGCTTTACCTACGTTGACCATGGGCTCTATGGTAAAGAACATCCCCTCTTCTATGAGGGGACCCGTGCCCGGTTTCCCGAAGTGCAGTACCTCAGGAGGACCATGAAAAATTCTTCCAATACCATGGCCACAAAAATCTCGTACAACAGAAAAATAATTGGACTCCACCCATTTTTGAATAACATGTCCAATATCGCCAAAGTGATTGCCAGGCTTGACAACGCTGATCCCCTTGTGAAGGGCTTCATGGGTAACATGCAGCAAATGTTGAGCCTGGGTGTGTGTTTTTTCCACAACAAACATGCGGCTGGTGTCCCCATACCACCCATCCAGAATAACGGTGACGTCAATATTGAGAATATCTCCCTTATGCAAAATATAGGGGCCCGGGATTCCATGACACACCACGTGATTGGGGGAGGTACAAATGGATTTAGGGTACCCCTTATAGCCAAGAGGGGCAGGAATGGCGCCATGGTCGCAGATAAAGGTGTGGCACAAGGTGTCAAGCTTTTCCGTGGACACGCCCTCTCGTACAAAGGGTCCAATAAAATCAAGCACCATGGAGGCCAACTTTCCCGCCTTCCTCATGCCACTCCATGCATCAGGTGTTTTATATATGGGAATGTTGGAGGATTGATACATGCTGGGGGTCCTTTCTAAGAAAAACAGGGCTCATCCACGGGAACGGAGCGGTGTAAAGTAATATGTGTGGGGGATATGGTGCAGGTATAGGCTATAAAGACAACTCCTGCTTTTTGTGCTTCTATGAATGCTTTTCCATATGCGTCATCAAGGAACCCAGCCGCAGAGAATGCTGTGCAATGCTCTCGTTGTATCACATAAAGCAAAAAACTTTGCTCTCCTTTGGCAGCCAATGCTGCAAGGGCATGCAAATGTCGTGTTCCCCGCTCTGTCACGCAATCAGGGAAAAAAGCCTTTTTCCCTCGCATAAGATGGACATTTTTGATCTCACAATAGGCGTGATCCCCATTCTCCTTGCGCAGCATAAAGTCCAGGCGTGCGTTCTTCACCACTACTTCTGCCTTATATTCTTTATAGGAAGCCAACTCGGGGATCTTTCCTTTTTGAAAAGCCTCCTTAAAAAGAAGCGGGGGGGTTTGTGTATTGACCCCAATATATTCGCCGTCTTTCTCTATCATCTCCCATGAATAGGGATACTTCCGTGTATCAGATTTTTTATGGGATACCCACACCCGCGTGCCCGGCTCTGTCAAGCCCACCATTGCCCCCGTGTTGGCACAGTGGGCTGTGATGTGCTGGCCCGAATCCAACATAATGTCCGCAAGAAAACGCTTGTAGCGTCTTTCCAGTGTTCCTGGCTCAAGGGCAGGGGAAAAATCCATACGAAAAGAGAGTCATTGCATACACTCCCCCACTGTATCACAGAGATGAATCGCATGGAAGATGTGGCATATATGCTCAGAGAAAAGCTTTTATGAGGAGAAATTTTTTTAATAGTTTGTATAATAAGGAAAAATCATTCTTTTCATTTTTTTTGAGAAAAAACCGTTTTCTTTCGATTGGAATCTTGTCAATGAAATCATAAAAATAAGCATCTTTTTTATCATTTTTGATTTATAATTAATTTCCGGTTGATTTTTTTTGTTACATGAGCGACAATAGGCGAAAGGGTAATAAAAGGTGAATGATATGATGCTCAATGGAAGAAAACTTTTTTTGTTTCTGGCAGGTGTGGGGACCATTTTTTCCTGTTCTGAGGTGAGCTCTGGCAGGGACGGTGGAAGGAGTCCTGCAAGAAACGCTGGAAGGAAGAGGAGTGCGGCTCATGTGAGTCGATCCCCTTCTCCTGTGAAAAAGAATAGGAATGGTGTCGCGCCTCGTCAACAGAAGGATATTATCAAAGCGACAGTACGGGATGCCGTGAAAGAGGTGTCCGCAGCACTTTTACAGAAAAAGGATGCAAAGGGGGTGCCAGAACAAAAGGTGGTTGTGCCAAATGTTCCTACCCCAAAAAAAACTGGCACAGATGCTGGTGGGGCGGCACCGAAATTAGTTCCTCCAGCTTTTCAAACGCCACAGACCATTGTTGCTCAAAAGAGTGAAGCTGAGGTGTCTGGAGGAGATCACAAAAAAGCTTTGGATCAAAAAGATACTGTGGTGGTGGCATCGGCAAAAATAGATCCAGCCAAGAAGAAGAGTATCAAGGTTACAAAAAAGAAGGTGGAGGCTGAAAAGAAACTGGTTTCCAAGGATAACACTTCAAAAGAGAAGGGAAATGCGAAGGCGGATCAGGGAAAAATCGAACAGAATGAGAAAAAAAGAGGGGTTACAAAGAAAAAAGTATCTGAGGCTCCTCAGGTGGAACAGAGCTGGTATGAAGTTTTGCAAGGAGTGTGGGAGCATGCTTCGTTCTCCTCTCTCTGGAAGGCTGCTGCACCATTGATGGTCAGCTATGGGGGGTCTTCCTTCCCTACTATCTGGAGGTTTGCTGCACCATTGATGGCCAACTACTGTGCTAACAGAGTACTGCAAGATACAAGGGGAGGGGAAAATTTTTTCAATTTTCTTCAGCTTGGTGCTTTTATGGGAATACAAGCGCTCCCTTCTGTTCTAAGTATGATGAGCCCACATAAGGAGGTTATCCACCCTGCTATTGCAGCTCCTGCTGCTCCGTCATCTTTTTTGCCATATTTTGCTTTTCCTATTCTGAACCTTTTAGGAATTTTTTCTTCTGATCCTTCTGCTATAAGACATGCTATGGGATTATGTTATGCGTTAGCCTATCTTCCGGATGGTGGAATAAGGGCAAAGTTGGCGGACACGAGGATAGGGCAGTGGGTGGTAGGTAAGGTCAGAGGAATGAAAGAATTTGTTGATCGTAATTGGGGGCCGGCGGCATCTGCAATTGTAAAAGTAAACGAATATTTTGGTAATAGTCTTTTGCCTTTTATTGATGCATCTTACCGTTTTTATGCGTTCTCAGGAGTGGCTTCATTACTCAATTCTCTTCCGCTGGTAGGAAGTACTACAGCTATTACTTCAGGTAGTACTCCAGAGGTAAATAGTACTCCAGCTAGTACTCCAGAGGTAAATGTATATTCACGGACATTATCTGGGCTGTCATTACTACAATACGCTCAAACGGTTATGCCCCTTTTTCAGAAGAGTCCTGCTACTGCCATTCTTCCTTTTATGCTTGCTAATGGGGGGCCAGATTTTGGCAGTTCTTTCGCTACTCTTCTCGAGAGTGGACGTATGCTGTACAATAAAACTTCTGGATTGTACCTCAGAACGCCTCCTTTTCCAGCCATGCTTGTCTCTTCTATGGTCTTATTGTTGAACTACCTTTGTCCAAGAAAGAATCTTAGCGAAGTCCTTTCTATAACCAAGATTTCTCATCCTCTTTTTCAGATCAAGGATGCTTGTGAAAAGCTGATATTACCTAAACAAGATCTTATGTTACATGAAAAATCTGCTCGCCTGCATCTAGAGAGTACTCTTTTGAGTGGAGCAGCCTTCGGCCTGGATTTTTTGATGCAGGGGGGCTTTCAATCAGCTATTATGAAAGGTGTTGCAGCAGGCCTATGGGGTTATGGTCTTGATTATTTTGGACAATTATCAGGAGCAACCCCTCTGTTTACTTCTCTCTTTTCTTCTTTACTTTTTTCTGAAAAAACAGAACGTTCGCTTCTTTTTTCTGCCATAGTCCAGGCAGGCTTATGGAAGTTTTCTCAGCCTTGGAAAACTGTGCATGAGGAGTGGAACAAGTCTATTCATGAGTATTTAAAAACACTTCGAAGTACCAGAACCAACTCAAATTCAGTGGCTATAGGGAGTGTTGAGGATGCAGTTGAGCGTGCTCGCATTGTTCTTCAGAAGAAGAATGATCTTCTTGTTGAAAGAAATATTGTTTTGAAAGCATTACAAATGGCATCGAAAGAATACGCAAAAGATCCTCTCGCGAAGAAACCTATTTTGGATAATGGGGATTTTGTGCGGCGCTTACAGACCATTAAAGACTTGCTTCCTTATTCTGTGAAGACCCATGAGAAAATTTCTTCTTCTGATGTTGAATTGTATGACATGAGTAGGAACATAGAGGATACTTTTGTCTCACATGAAGCAAAGTTGGATGAAGCTTTGAAAAAGCAAGCAAAGATCATAAGAGATGAGATAACTGCTTCCTTCGCTCTTAATGTGAACAGTGAGGGTCTTAACACAAAGTTTAATACGTGTTCTAACGCCTTTTCTGCTTTTTTTGGAAAATATTATACAGCTTTTGAGAACCATGTGGCTGCTGAGACTCTTTCCAATTGGCTTGGGATGGGGGCCCCACAAGGACAAGATAATAAGTGGAATCAGTATCAAACATGTGTAAAAATTCTTGCTCGGGATATGGATGTATCGTCTTTTCTCAGCAGCACTGCAAATGGTTTTCGAGAAAAAATCAGCAAGTTATACAACAGTAATCCATACAACAATAGACCATACAAACATGATGACAGAGATGCTGATGCTCTGAGTGCTTTGAGAGGGATCTCAACGTCACAAGAAAGAATAAATGGTATTATAGATATTTTGGGAAGTGCTGTTAGGCGTCATACGGTGGATATGAAGACAGGTAAGTGGAGCACAGAAGCATTTAACCAAGATTTCAGGCGTTGTTTGTCACCTATGAAAAATATTTCCAGTATTTCGAGCTTATTCTCTGTTCCAGGGGATATGATCAACCAGCCTATTTCTCAATATACGGTGGGGAACGATGTTCTAGAAACACGGATTCCGTCTGAGAAACGACGGCTCACAAACTTTTTTTTATATCAGCGGCGGATTCCTCCTGCTCCAGGTATTCCTGCTGCTCCTGCTGATCTGCCTCCGGCTGTCATTTTGCCTGCAGTGAGGAAAACCATTGTTTATGTTGCGTCTCTTTTAGGCAAACAGGATCATAATATAGTTGACGGTTTTCAAGACCTCATGACAAAGGTGGCCAGTCGTTTTGCATTGAGAAAAGGACTCCATGAGAAGATTAAATACGCTTTGTATAAGGAGGGTATGGTACTCGATGACACAGTTTCTGAGCTTCTGAAAGCCATTAGAGGCGATGAGATAAAACCTTTTCATGAGGTAGAAAAAGTTCTGAAAGAATATGAAAAGTTTTCTATGAACAGGTGTGTCTTAAACTGGATTCAAGCTAATATGAACAGTAATCAGGATGAGATCGACCTTAGAAATGTATGCGTGGAGTATTTAAACGGAGAATGGGAGACAAAGAAACGAGAGATGAAAGATGCAGCCACGCTTTATTTTCAAGCTCTGCGTGATGCTGATGAGGCTGTAAAGAAAGAACTGGAAATGGCAGTGTTTTTGAAGAGAAAGAGGGAGTTGTTCGAAAAATTAGAGAGCGCATAATGTATAAAAACATGAGGGGGGGGGGAGCGTAGCTGTTTCCTCTCTCCTTCTCGTGTTTTCACTGTACATTGGTGATGTCTTCCTGCATGGCAATAGCTTTTCTTTGACCAACAAGAAGTCATGATACCCTTAGAGAAATATTCATTGAGGAAGAAATGTCTGTGATCATTTTGTGAGATGCTGACCTATAGAGCATTCCCTTTAAACGACATCACACTCCATCAACCATCTCTGTATTCGGGTGGTGAGGGATGGACTGTGATGCGACCATCAGAGAATCGAAGATACAGTGTGGGGGACATGGATGCTTTCGCAGCCGAGGAAAGCACGTGGAGCCCTTCTGCGTCCTGGGTGACCAATGCAAAACCTCTCTCCAACGTGCGTTCGAAGGACATGCCATGGAGAAATCTTCCGTAGGATTCCAGGACCAAGCTCTTTTTCTCCACAAGGCCATAAAACATGGCCTGCATTCTTCCAAAAAGACTTTTGATTTTCTCCTCATAGAGGGAAATTTCCCCTAATGGTCGAAGCCGTATTATGAGGAGAGCCAATCGATGGCCGTGGTTCTTCACAAGAGAAATCGCACTATGGTGCATCATGCGGTCCATGTCATCCAGACGCTGTGCCTTCATGTGCCACCACTCTCGTTGATGAAAGAATTTTTCACATAATCTTCGAAAATGCACAAGCTGGAGTGCAATATTCTTTGAGAACTCACTGTGCAGACGACGAAAAGTCCCACGAATATCTTCAAGCACCTCTTGACGAACGCGTACCGCAAGTTCCACAGCAGCAGTGGGCGTCGGCGCCCGCACATCCGCTGCATAGTCTATAAGTGTGGTATCCGTTTCATGACCAATGGCGGAAATAATAGGAATGGGACATTTTGCCACTGCTCGCACAAGGGCCTCATCATGGAAAGGCCATAAATCCTCCATGGAGCCACCTCCCCTGGCGATAATGAGAATATCCGGTGGCGGAGATGCATGGGTAAAATAGCGAATGCCTTCTATGATTTCTCCTGGCGCGGACTTCCCCTGTACAGATACGGGATAGAGAAAAAGGCTGCACGGCATGCGATGATGAAATCGATGTAACATATCTTGAATCACGGCTCCCGTGGGCGAGGTGATAATGCCAATGCGCTGGGGAAAGAGTGGTAATGGCTTTTTGGGGCCGCTGAAGATACCTTCTTCCATGAGCGCTTTTTTCCGTGCCTCTATCTGCTGCAAGAGGGCCCCCTCTCCCTGAAAGCGCATGCTTTCCACCACAAGCTGGTATCGCGATCTGGCGGGGTAAATACTCACACGCCCCGTACAAATCACGTGGGCGCCTTCTTTAAAACATTCTCCCATGGAGGTGGCCACTCCGCGCCAACACACACACTCCACAAGGCTGCCCTCATCTTTGAGGGAAAAATAATGATGACCAGAGGAGTGCCGCGTGTACCCAGAAAGTTCTCCCTGGAGGCACACATGGGTAAAAGCTGGCTCCACGTGACGCCTTAAAAGCTGAGCAAACTGACTCACCGTGAGAACGGATGGGACACTTGTCTGAGATGAGAAAAGCGCTTCTGTCATAACATGCCTCTGAGCAGCTGGTGGGCACAGCTGGTTTCGAACCGGCGACCTCTACAGTGTCAATGTAGCGCTCTCCCCCTGAGCTATGCGCCCACTGTGGAAACATGATAGGAAAGGACGCTCTCCCTGTCAAGGTTCCCCCTCCCGGCTTTCGTCTTATGGAGGGGGTTTTCCTCTTGCAAAAAAAAACGTTCTTTGGTGTAGTAGAGATGTGATGCGGTGCTGTGCTGTGGATGGCTTTGAGAAAAATTTTTTCTTCCTCTTTTTTTTATCTTCTGCTTTTATGGGGTGTTTCCCTTTACTTTTTTTATCATGCCCTTTATGGCCAGAGGGGGTACAATGCCCTTCTGCAGAAAAGGATGGACCTCATGGTATTGAAACAAAAAGCTCTCTACCTGGAAAAAAACTGCACGGAATTACAGCAAAAGGTAGAGTTATTGGAGGAAAATATTGATGAAGATCTTCTGGAACAGCAGCTGTGGAAAAAGCTCTGTTTTTTGCCAGGAGACAAAAAAGTTCTGCTTTTGGAATCATCAGAAAAGAAATATTCACCATGAAAAAGACATCAGATACGTCTCCTGTGGTCGACTCCGCATCTCCCTGCGCCATTTGCGTTGATCTTGATGACACTCTTATTTCTCAGGATTGTTTGTGGACCCTTGCGGCCAGTGTTCTGCCACGTCCTTCCTTGTGGAGGAAGATTTTATGGCCTCTTTCCTGGTCCCATATGAAAAGCGCCCTTGCCCGCTATGGAGTTCTTGATCCAAAGACGCTTGTGTATAATACAATTCTCCTCAGGGACATCCATAGGTGGAAAAAAGAGGGACATGCCATTTATTTGGTCACCGGTGCCCATCAAAGTGTGGCAGACAAGATTGCACGCCATCTGGGCTGTTTTGATGAGGTTTTTGGAAGCAGTGATACGTACAATCTTTCGGGAAAGAATAAGGGGAAATTTCTTTGCCACGTTTTCGGAAAAGGAAATTTTTGGTATATTGGGGATTGTTGGAAAGATCGACATGTGTGGTGTTGGTGCGCGGTTATAGGTATTGTCTCTTCGAACGGGCCTCTCCTGTGGTATATGCAGCATAAGAGAAAAAGTCATCAAGGCCTCATACGATATACATGGAAAGGAACATTATGAACACCATTCTCAACCCACGTATTCAAGAAATTGCTGATTCCCCCACATTGAAGATTGCGGAAAAAGCCTCCGCTATGCAAAGGGCTGGACATCCCGTTCTCAATCTCAGCCTAGGGGAACCTGATACTGTGATTCCATCCTGGATTCAAGCGGCGGCAAAGGATGCCATCGACCGGGGGGATCATTTCTATACACCCACCGCTGGATTAAAAGAGCTGCGAGAGGCGGTATGTGATGCAGTAAAAGATCTGGGCCCTTATACCGTATCCAATACGATTATTTCCACAGGCGCAAAACAAGTGTTATTTAATGCCCTTGCAGTATCTCTGCAGGCTCATGATGATGTGCTTATTCCTGCGCCCTATTGGGTGTCCTACACGTCCATGACGATCCTTGCGGGTGGAAACCCTGTGATTCTTCCATGTACGGAGGAAAATGGGTGGAAGCTTACGCCTGAAACATTGCAACGGCATGTGACACCGAAAACTCGGTGGCTTATATTGAACTCCCCCAACAATCCATCGGGAGCCGTGTACACAAAAGAGGAGCTTATGGCTTTGGCTGCGGTGCTGGAACACCATCCACATGTATGGATACTCTCTGATGATATTTATCAGCATTTGGTGTATGACGGACAGGAGGGTTACTCCATTTTGCATGTGGCACCGCAACTGGGGGAGAGGACGCTTCTTGTCAGTGGTTTCTCCAAGTCTTTTTCCATGACGGGGTGGCGAGTAGGGTATGGTGTGGGGCCCTCCACCCTCATCAGTGGCATGGCTCGATTACAGTCCCAAACCACCTCCGGAGCATGCTGCATTGCGCAATCTGCAGCCATATGTGCTCTGAAGGATTCTCGAACGGAGGGCTTTCTTCAGGCGCAACAAAAGCGTTTTCAGACAAGACGTGATGTGTTATTGACAGAGCTTTCTGCTATTCCACGTCTGACTTTTTCCACACCCCATGGGGCATTTTATGTTTTTGTGGGATGTTCCGCCGTGCTTTCCGCCAATGGTCGTACACCGGGTGGACGACCCATTTCCTCTGATGTGGAGTTTTGTGAAGCGCTTTTGGAAGAGGCATTCATCAGCAGCGTCCCCGGCACAGAGTTTGGAGTGCCAGGATATTTTCGTTTGTCCTATGCAACAGAAGAAGCCACCCTCAAAGAAGCAGGCACACGCCTTCGCCAATGGATTGCACAATTGTAGAGCATGTTATCAAGATTGTGACTGAAGTGGATCGAAGGACACAAAACAACTCACCCTCTTTCGCTTTCTTTATTTCTCCAATCCCTCCACTTTCTGGAAAATGGGGGTTGGTGCTGGAAGAGATATGGTGGTAGACAAAGGCGCACCAAGATCATCAAAAGAAGGTTTTCCTTGGACTCCAAGCTGAGACAAAACCTTCTCACAGGCATCCGGTATAAGCGGCCACAAAAGCAATGCTGCATCCCGGAGAAAGTGAGTCAAGGCATGAAGCCCATTATTCATAAGTTTTATGTCCTCGGCGCTTCCTTTACACAAGACCCACGGCGCAAGGTTTGTCATATATTGATTGCCCTGTTGCAATGCAAAAAAGATCTTCTCCACATATCCATGGAGATCTTGGTTCTCCATCAAGGTTGTGAGATCTGATAGGAGTCTTTGTCCAAAGCATGTAAGGTACCCTGCATCTTTATCAGGATCATGACTTTCTGGGATGGTACCTCCAGTATTTTTTTGTATAAAGGAGAGAACCCGTTGGACAAGGTTTCCAAAGGTATCCGCAAGTTCCTGATTGATACATATCGTGAGAGCCTCTTCAGAAAAATTTCCATCCTGGCCAAAACGTATGGACTTTATGAAAAAGTACCGCACAGCATCTAATCCATATTTTTTGATGAGGGCAAAGGGATCGATGGCATTTCCAAGGGATTTGGAAATCTTGTTTCCATCTTGTGTCCACCACCCATGGGCGAAAACACGTTGAGGCGGTGTAATACCTGCTGCCATGAGAAATGCCGGCCAGTATACTGTATGAAAACGGAGAATATCTTTCCCCACAATATGGCAGGAATGGGGCCAGAATTTTTGAAAATCATCACCCTGTACGGAAGGATACCCAAGAGCATTAATATAGTTGGTGAGGGCATCTATCCATACATACATGACGTGCCCGGGATGTCCAGGCACATCTATTCCCCATGTGAGACGGGAACGAGAAATAGCTAAATCCCTCAGACCTGACTGGATAAAACTCACGGTCTCATTGTATCGACTTTCTGGAGCAATGGCATGACGATTTTCTTCATAAAATCGCAAAAGAGGCTTTTCCCAATGTGATAAACGGAAGAAATAGCAGGGCTCCTCTACCCATTCCACGGGTGCACCTGTGGGGGCTATACCGTTGACAAGTTCTGATTCATCATAGAAGGCTTCATCACGAATAGCATACCATCCTGCATAAGATCCCTCATAGATTTGCCCTTTGGACTCTAAATTTTTCCAAAAGGCCGTGGCGCCGTCTTTATGACGTTTTTCTGTGGTGCGAATAAAGTCGTCTGGTGTTGCATGAATGTATTGGACCATTTCTTCAAATGGTTTGACCATAATGTCCACATATGTCTGAGGATCCATGCCTTTTTTCGCTGCTTTTTCTGCCACTTTTGCACCATGCTCATCGGTGCCTGTGAGAAATTTGACATGAGCCCCTTGCTGACGCCAAAACCGAGCTAAAACGTCCGTGGCTAAAACCGTATAAAAATGCCCGATATGTGGTTCTGCATTAAGATAAAAAATCGGCGTGGTGAGATAGACATACTTTGGAGCCATTATGCTGCACAGAGTTCTGTAGAAATTGGGCTAAGCATAGTAAAAATTTCGTACAGAAGCAATAGTCCATCGGTATGATACTGGATATGCTCTTGAAAGAGTGTATGACATTTTTTCCATAATGTGTCGTAACGTTGAAATGTATGCATATCTGCACGCAAAAGTTTTTTATGAAACCATAAGAAGAGAATGTTATAAAAAAAGGTCACATCTTCTTGAAGAAAGGCAAGAAGCTCTGGAGTAGGAAGTATCATTGTGTGGCCTGTGTTTTCTAAGCTATCCCACAAGAGCTGCCATTTATGATTTTTCTCCAACAGATGGAGTGCATTTCCAAGACATCCTTGAGCAAGATGCAAGAAAGTCTCCACTCTGGTGGGGTGTGTTATGTGCTCCTGAAAAAGGGCATTGTGCTTCATGTGCTCTAAAAAAAGCTCGGAGGGGAGGGGGTATACTTTCTGTACCACACATCGTGATCGTAATGTCCATGGAAGCGTTCCCTCATGAGACGTTGTAAAGAAAAAAAGTGTTTTCTCGGGTGGATCCTCCACGAGCTTTAAAAGCGCATTGATGCTAAACGTACTGAGAAGATGTGCATGAAAAATTCCCACAAGGCGCCAGGAGTTGGTGAAGGATTTTTGTCCCAAGCGTCCTCGTAACTGTCTTATATCATCCACAGAGGTTGGCGCAGTGTATGTCATGCATTCACTGTGGGTTCCCTGGGCAATGTGAGTAAAAAGCGGGGCATGAAGAGGGGTGCTGTAAAGATCCTTCCGTGTTTTATATTCCCCTAAGAGAAATCGAGCCACATCATAAAAAAGCATTTTTTTTCCCACACCGGATGGTCCAGTGAGGATCCAGCTGTGGGGAATTTTTTCTGTGAGGGCATTTTTCTCCCAGATTGTCCAAAAATTTTCTTGATTGAGACAAAAACCCTGAGGAACACTAGTCATGGTGTATCCTTGCTGGGAAGACACAGAAGAAAGCATCCGAGAAGGAAAAAAGGAATGCTATAGAGCTGCCCCAAAGGCAGAGAGACGTTATAGAGGGTGAGCATCTCTAGAGGTTCTTTTGTGTACTCCACAAGATATCGTATGATGCTGTACCCGAGGAGGAAGATGCCGGTGAGCCTTCCAGGAATACGAGAGAAGTGTGTCCTATACAACGCAAAAAGTAAAATTCCCCAGAGTATGATCCCCTCTCCTGCGGCTTCATAAAGCTGGCTTGGGTGTCGTGGATATGTATCAACGTGTGGGAAAATGATTCCCCAGGGTAAGGTTGTTATTCGACCATAAAGCTCTTGATTGAGGAAATTTGCTATGCGTCCCCACAGAAATCCAAAGGGTGCCACACAGGACCACGCATCCCATAGCGACAAAAGAGTATGGCCATTTTTTTTGCTGTAAAACCAGAAAGCGCATGCGATGCCTATGAGCCCCCCGTGAAAAGCCATGCCACCTTCCCATACTTTTAAGATATCCAAAGGATGTGAGAAGTAGGGCTGTGGATGATAAAGAAGAATATGGCCCACACGGCCCCCTAGGATAATCCCTGCCATGCCCCACATGACACTGTCATCAAGGATATGTGATGTAAGCTTTGGAATAAAAGGTACAACATATTTTCGACACAAAAACCACGCCCCAAGCATGCCAAATGCATAAGAGAGGCCGTACCAACGTACTGGCCATGACATGATGTGAAAAGCAATGGGGGATGGAAATGTCATAACGTTGCGTTATCGTCCCTATGTGATGGATCATCCGTAGCATTTTCTGCATTATGCCAGACAGCTTGCACATCGTTGTGATCATCTAAAGCCTGCAGCAGTTTCGAAAGATTATTCCATTTTTCAGCAGAGTCAATGCGCACCATGGTATCTGGTTTCCATATAATCTGTGCAAAAACTGGTGTTCCGCCATCTTTCTCCAGATGTTCCTGGACCGCATAAAGCAGGTCTTTTGGGCAAAAAATAGTGCACATATCACCTTCTTGCGTAAAATCCTCGGCTCCCGCCTCCAAAGCCATCATCATCAGATTTTCATGGAGGTCCTGCGGTTTTTCATATATAACGCATCCCAGCTGACGAAAAACGAAACTCGCAGCATTCTTTTCCGCCATTTTCCCATTATTTTTTCCAAAAATCGTCCGAAGCTCTGGCGTGGTGCGATTTCGATTATCTGTTAAAACTTCCACAATAATGGAGACATTTTCCGGTCCAAAACCCTCATGACGAAGGGTCTCCAGCATATCCATTGTTTCGTTTTCAGAAATTTTTTTCAGAGTACGATCGATATTTTCCTTAGGCACATTTGCTTGACGGGCATTGATCAACGCAGTCCGAAGTCGAGCATTGGATTCTGGATCCACTCCTCCCGCCTTGGCAGCCACTGCGATCTCATGTTGTAGTCTCGTAAAAAGTTTCGCTCGCTTTGCATCCTGGGCATTCTTTCGATGCATAATATTTTTAAATTGCGAATGACCCGCCATGGCTCTGTCCCTTTATGATGGAAAAAAATTTTCACTGGTCGGGGTGAGAGGATTTGAACCTCCGGCCCCCTGCTCCCAAAGCAGATGCGCTACCAGACTGCGCTACACCCCGATGCCAAACAGTATGACAAAATTTCACAAAAGATTCTACTTTTTTTTCTCATGCCTTCTGAAAAAAAATGAAAAAAATTTTTTATAAATTCTTTTTACCCCGTTGCTTCACAAGATTTTTTTTGGGGGATGAAAAAATGTTCCATAAAATTTTATGAAATACATATTTTGTAATTCATTGTTTTTAATGAAAATTTTTTAATATTAAAAAAAATATAGTTGCACGTGTTGCATATTTCAAAATAAGACTGTATCTTCATCACGTAGGTATTTTAACAAAGAGGACATAATGATTAACAAAATGAAAGGCGCTTTCCTTCTTTTGTCAGCTCTTCCATGCTTGGTTTCTGCTGAGAATTCTGCAGTTTGCGTTCAGACAGAAAAGGGATCCCATGCTCGTTTTTATATCGGAGCTGACATTGGATCTTCCTGGAGACTTCCAGATTCTTTTGTGCAAGATGTGGCTGGAGAGGAGTCCACCATCGATTTGGTAGATGATTTCACCAACATAGATATGGGATTCAGCGCAGCTGGTACCCTCGGGTATGATCGTATTTATGGACATTTCTTGGTTGGTGCTTTTGCTCGTCTTGGTATCAGCAATTCTTCCTGCAGTGGTGAAGTAAGTGCATATCAAGAGGTTGCTGGCAAAGAAGATGCCGCGAAAGATGATGCGGATGCTCCTGCTTCTGCAGAGATAGAGTTCGTTGATCATTCTCGTATGTTTACGCAGATTGGTATGCGTATTGGTATGCAAATGAGAGAGGTTTTGCTTTTTGCATCTGTGGCATACTATGGAGCTTTCGTGAAGAGCGCTCTATGGGATAAGAGAATTGACAATGATGCGCTTGCCGTTATTGATTCTGATATTACATGGAGAAACGGTGTGTCCGTGGCCATTGGTTTGGATTATTCCATCTCTCCTGATGTGTTGATTGGTGTGTCTTTGTCCACAAATTTCGTGGCTCCCATCACGACACTCTCTACAGAAGGGTATGATTTCAAAAATGATTTTGCCGCTGATTTTGCTTTGGAAAGCCGTCCAACAGACATGGCAGTTATGTTTGGTGTGAAGCGTCTTTTTGGAAAAAGCAAATAAGTATTGTAGAAAAAATTTTTTGAAAAAAATTTTCTTCGAAAAAGTACGAAAGCACCCTCATTTTGTGAGGGTGCTTTTTTTATGACCTCATTTTATCTTTCTTTTTACATTTTTAAAAAATATTTTACATATTTTTCTTTTTGCATTTTTTATATTTTTATCTCAATATAAATTAAAATAAAAAATTAAACTGAATTTATAAATATTTTTTTATATTTTTTTGTATAGAAGAATAACGCCATGCCCCATTCTTTTTCCTCTTTTGTGTCCTTCCATTCTCTGATATATGTTTAGAAAAAGTTTTTTGATGAGTTGGGGGGCGGTGCGCTATGAAAAAAAGCCTTATGGTGGCTTTGGCGATGGTTTTAGTGGGAGAAATGTCTTTTTGTGGAAGGGTCTGCGGCGATGGGGAGCCTGTGACATATCCTTCTGGTGGAGCCAGTGCTTTCTGTGGTGTACATCTTGGTGTTGCTGTGGGGTTGAGCTCCAATAGTGGAGCTATGCAGGCGTCTTCTTCCAATATACTTTTTGAAACCCTAGAAGAAGGGCTGATGCCTTCCTTTTACCAAAGTGGCACAGCAATTGCTGCCCCTCCTTATGCTCCAGAACAGCCAGGATTCATCACCACAGATTTTCAGATAGGCTCTGGCGGGATGATTCATGGTGGATGGGATACACAGTGGCTTGTGGATATCAGGGCGGGATATTATGGCCTCTGGAGTAAAAGCAGCCTCTGTGGTGTGGAGCTTCGATACCTTTTTATGCCACAAAAACTCAATTTTTCCACAATGCTTTCCGGAAATACCCTTACAACAAAAGTGGAAATTGATCCGGTGTCTCCTGGGGTGAATTTTGGTGCCACGTCTGTTGCCAATAATGATGGTTTTTATAATGGTATTTCCCTTTCTAGTGCTGGGTCCCCCGAGAAGCCTGTGGATTTTGGTCTTTTTCAGTATAAAGTGACAGGAGATTTGGACTTTTCCATTCAGAGTGGAAGTACCCTGGAGGCAGTTCTGTCTTTGGGACATTCCTTTACAAGCAACTCTGCGATTTTTTTCAAAATTGGAGCCGCTGTGGGATTCTGGCATCTGGAGGGAAATGCCAATATAACTGCGGATTGTGATGCATATTGGCCCATAAGCTATCCTCCAATTTTGAATTCTTCTGGCAGCGTTGTAGGAGAGTTTGTTTCCAAGAGCTATGCCTATGGTGATGAGGATACGGGGTTGGATGCCGAAATTTCGTTTTCCCAGGGTAAAACTTTTGTAGGCATTATTTTTGTGCCCACCATGAACTTTAAGATAACAGAGAGCATTATGTCTTTTGCAGAGGTGAAAATTTCCTACTATCCTGGTCGATCCTTTGCTTTAGATCTCAGCGAATATGACATGGGGGATAACAGCTCCATGAATGTGGAGCTTCGAGGGCTGAATAATGTGGGTGTCTTCTTGGGGCTCACCTGTATTCTTGGCAATAGTGAGGAGTGATAATGAGATGTTTATCGTACCGCAAAAAAAAAATGAGGAGTTCGCAATGAGGGGATTTATGCAGAGAATTGTTTCTGGAACTTTTAGGAAGAACATGATGCTTGTCCTGTGGGGTCTTGGAGTTTTTGCACAGGGAGCTGGAGCGTATTATACAGAAGAGGGCGAATGCGGAGATGAGGGTTCCCTTGCAAAAGCAAGCTTTGCAGGGGGGTACATTGGCTGTTGTGTAGGCATTTCTCATCAAGATGCAAAGGGCGATGTATCCTTGGACGAGTTTTCTTTAGAGTCTGGTTCAGAAGATGAAGATATTCCTCCTGAGGGAATTCTTTCTTCCACTGCTGGAGGTGGTATGGGGAGATATTTTGTCACCCATAAATTCTCTGGTATGGAGGAATTTCCTTTTTCTGGTGGGGCCACGTCCTTCATTATAGATTTTCGTGGTGGGTATCGTTTTGCTGTGAGTCAATTTTGTCTTTTAGGCATTGAGGCAGATTTTATTTATCGGTCCGGTCATGGGGCGCAGTGTTCAACGGCTCTTTCTGGCCAACAAGGGGCAGAGTTTGATAATTTTCAGCAGGGAGATGTTTTACAGGTCCCCACGGATGTTGCTGCATCTCAAAACCTTGCATTTCTCAGTTCTGTTGACGAAGAAGACGAGCCTCTTAAAGTGGTGGTGGAGAATCAAGTGAACTTTCAAGCTTTTGTTCGAAATAATTGGATAATGGAAATTTCTGGACTTATGGGGGTTGTGGTGGACAAGCGGTGTCTTGTCAGTGTAAAAGTTGGGGTTGCTTTTTTAAATTGGGTGGTCACCCATAATGTGACGGGAGAGTATGGAAGCTCTGGATATTTTGTGGATCAGTTTTCCGGAGCAAGTGGAACACCACCGCAAACTATTTCTTGGGCGTGGGAAGACGATGGAGGGCCTGTTCTGAAAGATGTGGAAGGCATGTCCGGTAAGTATTCCATGTGGCGTGCTGGAGTGCTCATTGCCCCCAACGTGGAAGTTACCATTAATCCACAATTATCATTTTTTCTGGAGCCAAAAATTATTCTTCCGGGGGAGGCCTTGAGCGGAGAGGGAACTTTAGAAACACCCCATGAGCTTAGTGTGCCCTATTCTAGTACATTCCACTCCACCATTGTCATAGGTACCATGGGATTTAGATTTAGGTTATAGGTATGCAGAAAACGTGTTGGCGAAAAAACTTATTCTGAGGTTTTAAAAAAATATTTATCTCATCTCAGTCTCTCTTAATAAAAAAAGGGGACACATTGGTTTTTTTTCTGTTGAGCATCATACTCTCCCTTTTTTCGACAATTGCGGGGGCATCCCGTGTTTTTTCTGGGCCTTATGCCAGTTTTTATGCTTCTCTTGTGTTCAGCGGTGTGGACATACGGGCTGAAGGAAAAGATACGTCTTCATTTATTGTGGGACCTCTGACGCCATCTTTTTATAATAAGGCCGGGGACCCATATACGCCCACATATGCCCTTGAGGGAGAGGGGCTTACGTTCTCCACACAAGGTGCTTGGAGCTACGATTCTTCTTCCTATGCATGGAGCATAAACTTTTCTCCGGATGTGCGCTGTGGATACACATTTTCTCTGCCCCATAATTTTTTGGTGGGCATAGAGGCAGGTGGGATTTTCTTCGTAGGGCCACGGCTTTCTTGTCATGCGTCTCTTGATGCCACTACTCACGAGACAAAAATTTTCAGCGCCCCATCATCACAAGGACATATGGCTCGCATGGGGGCGCGTTTCATGAATAGCTACAGTCACTATCCCACAAAAACGCCATCTTACTTTCAATATGAGAGTGGGGGCACCATGGATATTGAGATGGATCATCTTTTTTCTCCAAGTGTTACCCTGAATCTTGGCTATGAAGTGGAAGACTGTGGTGCTTTTTTCGTAAAAGCAGGACTCATAGGTGGGGCATGGACCATTGAAGGGATGGCCAGTCTTTCTCCCTCTCGCGATCTTATGTGGTCCAATTATGTGAGTGATGTTACACATCAAAGCCAATCCCATCTTTATCGAGACTCCGCCTCTATGAATGATGTAGAGAAAGAAAAGTCTTTTACGTCTACCCCATTTGTTAAGGGCATTGTTGTGGCGCCTTCTCTTCATATGAAAGTGGCCCCGAATATTGTGATGACAGGAGAGGTCAGGGTCTGTTTTTATTCTTCTTTTGTTATAGAAAACGAAAATTTTGATGCTGCAGAGCTTTCCATTCATCGCATGAACCAGCTCTTTTGTTCCGTTGGTTTTTCGTATTTTTTTTCATAGTGGCATAGAGAGGAAAAAATGCAAAAAATCCTGTCTCATCTCTTGAACATGTTCTTATTTCTCCCCTTCTTTTGTGTGGTGTCATGTGTCCATGGAGCTCCTCAACGAACATTTCGTGGGGCATATATGTCCTATGGAGCAGGTTTTTTTTATGATTTTGGCATGTGGGAAACAGAGGGAGCAAACTCCATCACGTTGGAATCTGGCTCCATGGGATATACCCTTAAACCCGTTGGTCTTTTGCCCACAATCACCTCCTATCGTATACGAGGACAATTCCAGGTGCTGCATGATTTGCATGGAAAAAATGCATCAGAGCATACCTTTTCTTCCTTAGGATTCATGGTGGATGGAAGTGTTGGGTACAGCGTATTTGTGGATTCCATCGTACTTTCCGGGGTGGAGGTTCGGTTGGGATATTTTGGAGGAGGTGAATCATATTCAGTCTCATCTCTTCCCTCTACGCAAAAGGCTATTTTTAATAATGATGGTGGACGAAACCCGAAACAATTTTATTACTATACCATGCTATATGGTGCAGAACTTGCAGCAGACCAAAGGGGAGGTCTTGTGCAGCAAGTGGATAATAAGGGACGCCCCACCACAGTTTTGATTAAAAACGATTTTTCTCTTGTGCGTGAGACCTCTCCTGCTTTTTTTATAAACCCCATGATTTATGGCGCCATTCTTCCTGGGAAAAATATTTTGGTGGGGGTGAAAGGTGGAGTTGCATTCTGCCAATGGAATGTGTCGTGGGGCTTTTCTGGTGAGTACGGGAGCAGTGCGTATTTTGTGGATAATTTTGCGGGAAACCCTCCCACCGTGGCCCCCCAGCAGGTCACGTGGACATGGGAAGATGAACAAACCCATGGGCCTGTTATGATGCCTGCATACTCATTTTCTCAGAAAGAATCTTTTTGGAATGTGGGGGTGGTCATTGCTCCCTATATGGAAATAAAAGTTACTCCCATCCTTTCTGTTTTTATGGAGGTGAATGCTTTTATGTGGGGAAGAGAATTTCAGTCTGATTTTTCTTTGATGATGGATACTGGAGATATGGTGGAATTTCATGATTCGTTTTATCCGGACTGTACCATTGCTGGAAATATTGGTATCAAATTTTATTTTGATGGATGATTTTCATGGGAGAGAAGGACTTTTAACAGCATGAAAAAACAGTATTTTCTCTAGACACGTGCATAGAATATATATACGATGTAAGGAGTCATGAGAGAGGAGGAGAGGATGAGAAAAAAGGATGCAAGATTTTTGTGTGTTGCTGCGCTTTTTTCTGTGAGTTGTGCGCACCACGTTGAGGCACAGGAGGGGAAAAAACCAAGCTCTGGAGATGCTTTTTCTCATGTGTACATGGGAGCAGGTGTTGATTTCTCAGAAAAGGATGGGTTTTTTCAGAACATATAAAAAACAACATTTTCTATAGACAAGTGTTTGTAATATATGTAGGATGTAGGGGTCTACGAGAGAGGAGGACGGAATGAGAAAAAGAAATGCAAGGTTTTTCTTTGTTGCTGCGCTTTTTTCTATGAATTGCGCGCACCACGTGGAGGCACAAGAGGGGAAAAAACCAAGCTCTGGAGATGCTTTTTCTCATGTGTACATGGGAGCAGATGTGGGGTTTTCTGCAGGCAGATGCCAAGTGGATTACATAATGGATGAGCCTTTTATCACAGGAAGCGATCCCGAGACGGGAGTTTCCCCTACGTATTATGAGTATCAAACTGGGGAGGTTATCACTTCTCCGGTAGCACTGCCCGGGGAGGTTATTAATTATCAAACGGAGTATGCCCTCAGTGTGGGGGATTTAGTGAGGGCCCGTGGTAACCAATTACGTTTGGATGTCATTGCAGGAGGCAATGTTCATGTGGGTCATGACATTCTTTTGGGCGCTGACGCTGTGTTGAGATATACACCTGGCGTTATAGAGGGCTTTGGTTATGTGAGTGCAGATATTGCGACCGATGTCATTGGAGATCCTGTCTCCTGTCCCAGCTATTACTTGTCAAATTTGTGTAACAATATGTATAGGTACCCGAACTCTGATTCAGAGCCAGCTTCTTTCGTTTATGAGACCCAGGGTTTTACTGAGATCAATATTCACAACTCATGGACTGTGGATTTTTTGCTAAACATGGGGTATGCTGTGAGCCCTGCAGTATCACTTCTTCTTAAGGCAGGGGTGAGCCTAGGGTTTTGGGATGTGGATGGGGCAGTGAATTTTCAGTCCACTGAAAATTTGGAGTGGTGTAATTTTGCATTTATGGTATTCGGGGGGTCGCAGGATCCGGTTTTTTTTCATGCAAACCATGTTTTTAAGTACAATCCTGATCCTGAGGAAATGAATGAAGATTTTTCGGAAAACAGCACATTTGTGGGTCTCGTGTTGGCTCCCACTGTTCAGATGAAAATCTCTCAGGATGTTGTGGCATTTTTGAAGATAGAGTTTTCTTTGTATGAGAATCAGGACATATCTTTTGAAACAGAAAATATAGGGGTGGTGGACTTGGGCATGGAGAATGTGAGTACCGTGTCTGGCCTCCTGGGCATTGTCTATACCTTTGGTGGGAAATAAACAAACAGAGGATTTTTAGCAGAGGAGCAGCATATGATAAGAATGAAAAATCTTTCTGTCACGCTTTTTTTAGGGGTGCTTTTTTTCTGTGGCCAGGAAGGGGTGCGAGCAGAAGACTCCTCACACTCTTATTCTCATACAGAGTACTCCACGGAGCGCATTTCTTCTAAGCCAGCACGAAATTTTGACGGTGGCTATGTGGGTATTAATGTGGGGATTTTTGACCAGAATAGTACTCTCAATCTTAACATGGAAGGTTTTGAGATTACTTCTGGAGCATCAGGGGTGCAACCTGTGGGAATATTGCCTGGGACTGTCAATTATGCTGTTGGCACATACGAGGTGGCTCACCAGGTGAATGATATTGACCATGAACGTATTTATGCTGGTACTCATGGTTTCGTGCTTGATGGTCGAGTAGGATATTCTTGTGCTGTCAGCAATCATGGGACTCTTGGTGGAGAAGTGGGTGTTATATGGCAAGGAGGGACTTCCGTGGAGTTTTCTCTTGTGCTTCCCGCAAGCATTCATGCAACTTTTCGGAATGATGGTGGTGACTATTTGGTTGTAAATGCGGATCAACAAAAATATTTGATAGCTCAAACTAATGCTGAAGGAGAGTCCACTAATATGGAGATGAATAATCAGCTTGATCTTCAGTTTTTTATTGAGAACTCTGCTCTGGTGGATATTCTCTTCACGTGTGGATATGCCATGAGCCCGGAGGTGCTTATGGGCGTTAAAACTGGAATTGCTTTGGGTAGTCAGACTATAACTTCTGAGCTTTCTGGGGAGTATGGGAGCGCAGGATATTTTGTGGATTTTCTTTCTGGTACTACCAGCACCCGTGTGGCTGATACTGTAACATGGACAGCTCCTGACTCCTCCTATACTCTTGATTCGTCTATGACCCATGATGATGTTTCTTTTGTGGGATATGTGC
>CAZLKT010000013.1:0-27745 GCA_964560205.1 uncultured Holosporaceae bacterium
AGTGAGCGGTCTCATGCAATATGTGAAAAGGGCCCTGGTGAAAAAGATCAGGATTTTGATGAGATAAAAAAAAATTCGAGCGATCTCATAGAGTTTTTATTCGGGAGCGGTCCTATGAAAGATGATTTTATTGGAGGCCTCACTTTAGAGGATCTGAAATTGTTTCGCACGAAACATGTGAAGCAGTTTACCTCTGAGAATATTATACACTTGAAGCACGAGCCACTGTGTATGCTGTTAACCTATGAATTACCTGAGGTTTCAGATGAGGTCATAGGTGCTTTAAGCATAGAAAAGCTTCAGGGTATATCTCATAATTATATTAAACGGATCCGAAAAAAGTATTGGGAGAAGTTTGCTCCTGAGGTGAAAGTTTTCCTCCAAAATGAGAAAAATTTAAGAAAAAAGGCGAAAATCAGGGAAACCTTTAAGGCATACCGCTTGGATGAACGCAATGCGGAAAAAATCAAACAATATCGTAAGGACCACTACCTATGCCATGTGGAAAAAGTCAAAAAATGGTGCGAGAACCGATGCTATCATAAGAACCGCTGTCCCGATAAGAACATCTGCTGCCAGAAGAGGAAAGCGAAGGCCGAGGCTAAGAAAGCGAGGGACGAGGATAAGAAAGTAAAGAGTCAGCTCCAAGAAGAGGAGAAGATGATGCAGTCAAAAAGGTTGTGCCACGCTGATGAAGAAGAGAAAGAGTGATAGATGGTATGCCATGTCTTCTATAGTATAAAAATATATGCACAGGATTCGTCAAAAATAATTGTGTAGTGTTCATCCCTTGGAGAGAGAAACTATACCCATGAGCAGTGGGCTGCCATCCTCTCTGGAAATGGTGCGTTTTTTACTATATCCATTAATCTTATTTTCATTATAGTAAGATCGTATTTCAAGATGATGTGTGTTGAGATCATATGGAACTCTCCCCTCTGAAAAATCGTCCATGCCCCGTTCTCAGAGGAGGAGGGGTGCAGGGGCTTCTTCCTCACATACCATATGAAAGGGGGGTCCCTGAAGGGAGAGGTGATGTTTCTCTCCCTTTGATTTCTGCTGTCAGAAAAATCATTGGATATCTGATTGAGCTGATTTTCTTCTATTCTTCAAAACTCATGTTTCCTATAGAGGAAGATGGAGGATTCATGCTTTTTTCTTTTGGTTCTGATTTTTGTGGCATAGGAGCATCCACATGAGACTCATCATATTGATTTTTCTCCTCTTCTCTGTGAGGGGGCTTTTGTTCTTTATAGAGATGACCTCCCTTCATCTGTGTATAAAAGGCTTTTCTTCTTTCTTCTGTCTGAGCAAAGGTGTCTTTCTGTCTGTCTGGGGCCCGCAGCTCGCTCTCCCATTTTAATTGTATTTTTAAATCAAGACGTGCGTCGTCTTCTTTCTTTCTCTCCTCAGCTCTTTTCTTTTGCTCATCTTCTATTCTCTTTTTTTCTTGTGGGTATTTCTCTTTATCTTCTAAGTATTTCATTTTATCTTGTTCGTATTTCTCTTTATCTTCTTTGTGTTTATTTTTATCTTCCATGAGTTTATCACGTTTACTTTCTAAGGCCAGTTTTTCTTCCGAAGTATGGTTTTTATTGTATGCGTAATATTCCTGTGTTTTTTTTGAAAAAAGAACCTCTTCTTGTAACAAACGGGCCTCTTCTTTTAGCAAACGCTCATCTTCTTTTTGCAAACGCCCCTCTTCTTCTTGTAAAAAACGATCCTCTTCTTCTTGTAAAAAATGCTCACCTTCTTCTTGTAAAAAACGCTTCTCTTCTTCGTGTAAAAAACGATTCCCTTCTTTTAGCCAACGCTTCAGTGCTCTTTTTTTATTGTATATAGCCATAATCGTACATGATATATGATATCGATCAAAATTATTTCTTAGGGTCTCATAGGGTTCACGGTGATTCCTGACCATTTTTTCATATAATGATTTACAATATAATGATTCACATCTTTGACGTAGAGCTCCTTCTGTTGCTGCAATTATATCAAGTGAACCTTGATACAGATTATCAGGTGAAGCTTCATGCATAATATAATCTAAAGCT
Source organism: uncultured Holosporaceae bacterium (assembly GCA_964560205.1). Classification (GTDB taxonomy): domain Bacteria; phylum Pseudomonadota; class Alphaproteobacteria; order Holosporales; family Holosporaceae; genus CAZLKT01. The sequence goes on from CAZLKT010000013.1 coordinate 2,055, forward strand.
GCATCCGGATGTCCCGGGTGATGATAATAAAGTAGGTCATGACAATAAAGCAGGTCCCTATAAGAGAGTAGTATGTTTTTCCAATCTTCTAGATCTTGTACTCTTGTGTTTCTTATTCGTTTGAACTCATTTAGTATATTTCGATCTTTCATTATACAAGAAATCTTGTTCTTCTCCTCATCATAGTGCGTACACACCTTGTCATAAATATGCAGAGTGTCAAATACGTATTTCATAAGTAAAGTTGCATAAGCATATACCATTATTTCCATCGCATTTTCCCGCATATTTATCCACATGTATTCCGCAAAACTATATGTGCCTTCGATGCCATGGAGATAGAAAATATAGGCTAAGGATCCACTAATGGGAACTCCTATGCAGAGTGCTGAGATGAACTTTGGTAAGAGCGCACATGTGGATCCCGAAAGAAAAGATGCTATGTGAGGATGAGTATCCCATATATTAGTATCCCGTATATTTCTCACATGGTCTTCCAAGAAGTTTTTTGCCTGAGAGGGGAAATCCCATACGGTTGACCATCCCTTGTCAGACATATGAGTTACTCCCCATACAAAACATGGGACTGCTATGAGTGGTATGCTGACCTGAGGATTTTTTAAAGCAATAATTGCGTTGCTGATTTTTTGCTTGAGAGAATCTCTCATGCCTTGGAGGGAGAAATTGTACCCATGAACAGTGGAACAAGATGCTGCCATGCCACACAGAAACAATCCTAGTTTTAATGAATGTGCTTTTTTCATATATCCTCTTTCTTAAATTCATTTTAATTATAATATAATTAATTATTATTTAATTATCAACAAAAAATAAATGTAAATAATTAAATTAATTATAAAAAACACCCAATATAAACAATAATAGCAATAAAAAAATCGTATTTCAAGATGATGTGTGTTGGTTTTTCGTCTTATTGTCATGAAACTTGCAGAAGGTATGGAAAAAAGTATCTTGTGATGACATTCGCTCATCTTTCCATTTTTCTCTTTATCTGGCGTTTTCTGCGCCGGTTCTTTTGTGCTTTATGGGGCTTTGGCGCTTTCCTTTTTTGGGCAGAGATTTCGTTGATTCTGTTTTTTGCTGCACGTGTTGACTCCTTCTTGTAAATCAGGAAGAATGGGGGGGCGTGGAGGTGTGGCCGAGCGGTCAATGGCAGCAGACTGTAAATCTGCCGGCGAATGCCTACGCAGGTTCGAATCCTGCCGCCTCCAGATGGTGCGGGTGTAGCTTAGTGGTAAAGTCCTAGCCTTCCAAGCTAGCTATGCGGGTTCGATTCCCGCCACCCGCTCGTTCCTTTAAAAATATCCTCCAAAAGAAGCGGGGGGCCCTTTGACAGAAGAGAAAAAATTGTGTAAAAAGAGAAGGGAAAAGAGAAAGTGTGGAGTTGTTAGTTGTGGGTATTCTAACGGAGCATAGAAAAAAGGTTTTCACCTTTTTTTCGGAAGTAGTAAAAGAGATGCGCAAGGTGGTATGGCCCACCAGGGGAGATGTCGTGGTGACAGGGATTCTCGTGCTTATTTTGTCTATGATGTGCTCTGTGTATCTCTTCATTGTGGACCGCGTTGTCTTGTTTACCTTGCAATGGATCATGGGGGGGGCTCATGGATAAGCGTGTGGCGGAGGAAGGTTTAGGTCCGGAAGGGGAGGGGATGGCTTTTGCTCTGGAGCAACAGGAAATAATGGCAGAAAAAGCTGCGGAGGAGGCTTCAGGGGAGCAAGATGGGTTCCTGTGGTATGTTATCCATGTGGCCGCCGGCGGAGAGAACCGCATTGCTCAAGAGCTTCGTGCACAGCTCGAGAAAGCTGGCCTTTCAGAGTCTTTTACAGATATTCTTATCCCAAAAAAGCAGGAAATGGTAGTGCGAAAAGGTGCAAAAGTCCTTATGGAGAATCGTGTCCTTCCCGGGTACATTCTCATTCGCATGAGGTGTTCTTCTGAGATGCTTCATATTATTCGTCGTGTGCCTCGGATTATAGGTATGTTGGGGGCAGATGGGGGCGGTATCCCGCGGGCGCTCTCTGAGGGTGAGGTGAAGAATCTTCTGGATCAAGTGAATCGCATTGAAGAATCTTCTAAGGGCTCCATGATGTTTGAAAAAGGGGAAATGGTGAAAATTTCCGATGGGCCTTTTTCTTCCATGGAAGGAATTGTGGAAGCTGTGGATCTTGCCCGCTTGCGTTTGAAAGTTTCCATTGTTATTTTTGGACGAGGTACACCGGTGGAGTTGGAATTTTTTCAGGTGGAAAAGACGACATAAACAGATGACGCTACCTATGATGCGGTAATGTCGAAAATAGAATGTGGAGAGAAATCATGGCGAAGAAGATTGTTGGGTATATTAAATTTGAGATTATGGCGGGGAAAGCTACGCCAGCACCACCTGTGGGGCCAGCCCTAGGTCAGAAAGGTCTTAACATTATGGAGTTTTGCAAAGCTTTTAATGCACAAACTTCTGGTATGGAGGCGGCCCCTGTTCCCGTGCTTATTACGGCTTATGCAGATCGTACCTTCAGCTTTATTATGAAAAAACCACCCCTTTCCTTTTTGGTGCGGAAAGCTGCAGGCCTGCAGAAAGGAAGCTCCAATCCTGGGGGGGCAAACGATGTGGGAAAGATCACAAAAGCGCAAGCGGAGGAAATCGCCAAACAAAAGATGTGCGATATGAATGCCTATACCTTGGAAGCAGCTGTACGTATGGTGATGGGTAATGCCCGGTCTCAGGGAATTGCAGTTGTTGAGTAATATTATTTTATTGGTGGGAGTACTGTCATGAAAAAAACAAAAAGAATCCAAGCCCGTGATGATCACATAGATTTTACGCGCTCTTACACCCTGCAAGAAGCAGTGGAGCTTCTGAAGGCTCGGGCCACGGCAAAGTTTGATGAGACCATGGAGGTGGCCTTCAATTGTAATCTTGATCCCAGAAAAGGAGATCAGAATGTGCGATCCATGGTTTCGCTTCCTTTTGGAACAGGAAAAACCATGAGGATTGCAGTTTTTGCCCAGGGTCAAGCCGCACAAGAGGCGGAGGCTGCAGGGGCGGATTTTGTGGGGGCAGATGATTTAATAGAACGGGTGAAAGGAGGGTGGATGGAGTTTGATGTATGCATCGCAACCCCGGATTTTATGCCCAAAATTGGAAAGCTGGGAAAAATTCTAGGCCCTCGAGATTTAATGCCCAATCCAAAGCTTGGTACGGTGACACAGGATGTGGCAAAGGCCGTTGCTCGTGCAAAGGCTGGTCAGGTGTCTGTTCGCGTTGATAAAGCTGGTATTATCCACACCATCATCGGAAAGGCGAGTTTTTCCGTGGATCATCTGGTGCGAAACTTTTCTGTGCTGTATGATGAAATTTTTAAGATGCGTCCGGCAGCCCTGAAGGGGGGATATATCAAAAAAATCTCCCTTTCTTCTACCATGGGCTTTTCTTTGCCCTTACTCTTAGAAAAAGAGCGAGTCCAGGGGCTTGTCTTTTGAATGGAATGCTGATTTAATAAAGTTAGAACGGGAGGGTTTCGAGTGAATCATCAGGAAAAAAAAGAAATTGTCGAGGAACTTCTTGGCCTTTTCACTGAATATCCATATTTTTTTGTGACTCGTCAGTCAAGGTTCGCTGCGGCGGAAGTCTCTGCTCTGCGGAAGGAGATCTACGATGCGGGGTGTGTCATGCGTGTAGCGAAGAACACCCTCGTGAAGAAGGCTCTGGCAAGACGCCAGGAGGTCTCGGGCCTTTCGGAAAATTTTTTTGGACCAACGGTGTTGTTCTTTTCCAAAGACCCCATTGCTGTTTCTAAAATCATTGTAGAGTGTGCGAAAAAGAAGAAAGAAGATTTCGAGATTATTTTGGGCATGGTGGACAATAAAATTGTGAACAACCAGGATGTTGTGAATTTTTCTACTATCCCATCTCAAGACGTTTTGCATGGCCGTCTTTTGGGGGTCTTGTTGGGACATATTCGTGGATTTATGTCCCTCGTGCAAGAGCCGTCTCGGAGAGTTTTAAGAGTTTTGGATGCGTATGTTAAGAAATAATTTCATGGAAGGAGGACTATATTATGTCTAAGAATTTGGAAACTATTGTAGAGACTGTTTCGAATCTCACTCTCTTGGAGACTGCAGAGCTGGTGAAAATGTTGGAAGAAAAGCTGGGTGTTTCTGCTGCCGCCACCATGATGGCAGCACCTGCAGCCGCGTCACCATCAGGAGCCGCGGAATCTGCAGAAGAAAAAACAGAGTTTGATGTGATTTTGGTAAGCGCAGGTGACAAAAAAATTGACGTTATTAAAGAGATCCGCGCCATTACCAGCTTGGGTCTGAAGGAAGCAAAGGATCTTTCTGAAAAGACAAACGAGGCAGTGAAGGAGCGTGTTTCTAAGGCAGAAGCAGAGGAAATCAAGAAAAAATTAGAAGCAGTGGGCGCAAAGGTTCTCGTGAAGTAAGACAGATGTCTTTTAATTTTTCATTTGTGAGGGGGGAGGACCGTGGCTTTCTGGAAAGATTATCTTCGCTTGTGGGCGACATCTTTCTCTCCTCGGGTTTTTGTTCTGTGATGGACACCATAGGTAAGGGTTGTTTATGAAATCTCGTTTTTCACCCGTTTCTCGGCAGAGATTGCGGCACAGTTTTGCTCATTCTCCTGAAATTATAGCTATTCCAGGTCTTATTTCTTTCCAGCAGGCGTCTTATGAAGAGTTTCTTCAGAAAAATGTTCCCCCTGCAGAGCGAAAAAATGTGGGCATTCAGGCTGCCCTTTTGTCGTTTTTTCCCATTCAGGATTTTGCAGGAAAGGTTCAGCTTGAGTTTGACTCCTACGTCTTAGAGGAGCCAAAATATGATCTTGATGAAGTGCGTCATAAGGGCCTTACGTATGCGGCACCCTTGTGGGCTAAGCTTCGTATTGTGGTGTATGATGGTGCGGGGGAAAGTCGCGTTGTCAAATGTACGAAGGAGCAAGATGTTTATCTTGGTGATATCCCTTGTATGACACCCAACGGAGCTTTTGTCATTAACGGGGTGGAGCGTGTTGTGGTGTCGCAAATTCATCGCTCGCCAGGGGTCTTTTTTGACAGCGAACGTGGAGCAAGCTCTCCCCATCGGCATTTTTTCCTCGCCCGTATAATTCCTTTCAAGGGCTCATGGATTGATTTTGAGTTTGATGGAAAGGACATGCTCTGTGTGCGCATCGATCGTAAAAGAAAAATACTTGTGACCACTTTGCTTCGTGCCTTGGAGGGGAGTGAAAAAATTAACGATGATTTGCCGCCCGCTCAAAGAACCGGCATGGGGAAAGAGGAGATTCTTCAAACTTTTTATCAGCATATTTCCTGTGTTCGAAAGAATGGAAAGTGGCAGATTCCTTTCATAGAGCATATGTGGAAGAACAATCGTCTTACTTTTGACCTTGTGTGCGCAGATTCTGGAGCGGTGCTTGGCACTGAAGGCGAGAAGCTTACCCAGAGAAAAGTGAATAAAATTCTTGCGGATGGTACGAAAAATATTCTTTTCCCCGAGGAGCGTCTGAAAGGAAAGTTTTTAGCTCTTGATGTGGTGAATGAGGCCACAGGAGAAGTGTATGCAGAAGCTGGAGAAGAAATTTCTCAAGCATTTTTAGAGAACACTGAAGACCGAGGTATACATGCCATCAGCATTCTTGATATTGACTATGTAAATTCCGGCTCTTCTTTGCGAGACACTCTTATGGCAGATAAGAATAAGGATCGCACAGATGCGCTTTTTGAAATTTATCGTGTCTTGCGTCCAGGTGAAACCCCAACGTTAGAGGGAGCTTACACGCTTTTTCATAATCTCTTTTTTAATCCAGATCGGTATGATCTCTCCGAGGTGGGGCGTTTGAAAATCAATGCGCGTTTGGGGCTTGATACGGATCTCTCTCTTCGAGTTTTGGAGAAGGAAGATATTCTTGCCATTGTTCGGTATCTTTTGGAGCTTAAGCAGGGAAGAGGCTTTTGTGACGATATTGACAGCTTAGCCAACCGTCGTGTGCGTTCCGTGGGAGAGCTCTTGGAAGGACAGTACCGATTTACGCTTTTGCGCATGGTACGCAACCTTCGGGAGAGATTGTCGTCCATTCCTGCCGCGGACCTGGAAAATTCCATGCCCAATGACTTCTTGAGTGCTCGTCCGCTTTCTGCGGTGATTCGAGAGTTTTTTGGTCTCTCCCCACTGTCACAATTTATGGATCAGACAAATCCTTTGGCGGAAGTGAATCATAAACGACGATTGTCAGCTCTGGGGCCCGGTGGACTCACGAGGGATCGTGTGGGCATCGAAGTACGTGACGTGCATCCTACCCATTACGGAAAGATTTGCCCTGTGGAAACGCCGGAAGGACCAAACATTGGTTTGATTAACTCCATGGCCATCTACGCACGTATTAATAAGTATGGTTTTTTGGAAACCCCCTATCGCCGTGTGGTGAATGGACGTCTCACTCAGGATATTGTGTATATTTCTGCTCTGGAGGAGGGACGATATACCATTGGTCAAGCTGATATCTCCACCACGGCGGATGGTACTCTGCTTTCAGATGAGATGGTGAATTGTCGTCGGGCTGGAGATTATGTTCTCGTGTCTGCTAAAGAGGTGGATTTTGTGGATGTTTCTCCCAAACAAATTGTTTCAGCGGCCACAGCTATGATTCCCTTTTTGTCCAATGACGACCCTCACCGTGCTCTCATGGGTTCTAACATGCAGCGCCAAGGTGTTTCTCCCATTCGATCGGCAGCGCCACTTGTGGGTACAGGTATCGAGGCATTTGTTGCAAAGGACTCGGGGGTGATGATTTCTGCAAAACGTGCTGGTATTGTGGATCAAGTGGATGCTCTTCGCATTGTGGTGCGTCCTGTGACCTTTGATAATTTTGAAGAGCCTGTTGTAGATATCTATACTTTGACCAAATTTCGTAAATCAAATTCTGGCACATGTATCCATCAAAAGCCTATTGTAAAGCAGGGGCAATTGGTGCAAGAGGGGGAGGTTATTGCAGACAGCTCCTCCACCGACAAAGGGGAGCTTGCATTGGGTCAAAATATTTTGGTGGCATTTATGTCGTGGAATGGTTGTGGCTTTGAGGACTCCATTGTCTTGTCCAAACGTCTTATTATTGATGATGTCTTTACCTCCATCCATATTGAGGAGTTTGTGGTGTCTGCTTTGGATATGAAGCTGGGCTATGAGGAAATTACGCGAGATATTCCTGGTATAAGCAGTGAGGCCATTCAGTATCTCGATGAAGCTGGTATTGTGCATATTGGCGCGGAAGTGGGACCTGGAAGCATTCTGGTGGGAAAGGTCAGCCCCAAAGGCGAGACGCCACTTTCCCCAGAAGAAAAATTGCTTCGCGCAATTTTCTCTGATCGAGTATCAGATATGAAGGATACATCTTTGCGTGTGCCATCGGGTGTTCATGGTACTGTGGTGGATGTGAAGGTTTTTTCTCGACGTGGGTTGGATAAGGACGAGCGTTCTATGGTCATTGATAGAGAGCTTATTGTCCATCTGGAAAAAGATCGAGACATAGAGCGAAAAATCTTGGAGCAAAGTGTTTATAACATCCTCAAAAATATGGTCATGGGGAAAAAAGCAGGGGAGTCTCTTGGCGCCCTTAAGGCTGGTCAGGTTATTACAGAAAAGGAGTGGGATGCTCTGTCTCCTGCCCACTATAAAAAAATCTCCGTAAGTGATGATAAAACCAATGCTTCCATCACCATGCTTTTTAAACAAATGGATAAAGCTATCAAAGAGCTGCAAGAGCGTTTTGACCAAAAATTGGAAAAAATTTATCGTGGTGATGACCTGGCAACAGGAGTTTTGAAGACGGTCAAGGTGTACTTGGCGGTGAAGCGTCGTATCCAACCAGGAGATAAAATGGCAGGGCGTCATGGAAACAAGGGCGTGGTGTCAGTGGTGGTGCCAGAGGAGGATATGCCCTTTTTAGCCGATGGTACCCCTGTGGATATGATACTCAATCCTTTGGGATTGCCTTCTCGTATGAATGTGGGACAAATTTTGGAAACCCATTTGGGATGGATGTGCCGCGGCATGGGGAAAAAAGTACAGAAATTTTTGGAGGAGGCCTTCTCTCGCAACAAAAAAGCTGAAGAGCTCCGGAAAACGTTATGTGATGTATATACTACGGCGGAAGAAAATGATCGTATAAAAAACATGCCCGAAGAGGAGCTTTTAGAGTTAGCCATGGACACCACTCATGGTCTTCCTGTGGCTTGTCCAGTTTTTGAAGGGGCAACTATAGAGGAAATCGAAGATGGGTTGAAGAAGGTAGATGTTTCTGTCAGTGGTCAGGAAATTCTCTATGATGGCTACACGGGGGAGGCCTTTGATCGCCCCATTACCGTGGGCATTTTGTACATGATGAAGCTGCATCATTTGGTGGATGAAAAAATTCATGCTCGTTCTGTGGGGTCTTACAGTTTGGTGACACAACAGCCTTTGGGCGGAAAAGCACAGTTCGGTGGACAACGTTTTGGAGAAATGGAGGTCTGGGCTTTGGAAGCGTATGGCGCATCCAATACCTTATCGGAAATGCTTACCATTAAGTCCGATGACCTGCAAGGTCGTACAGAGGTCTATAAGTCTATTATTCAAGGCTTGGAAAGTTTTCGGTCAGATATTCCTGAATCTTTTAACGTGTTGATGAAAGAGTTAAAAACTTTGGGGCTCAATGTGGAGTGCTTGCAAAATGATGTGGAAGATTAATGTGTACAGTATGCTCTTTGCTTTTAAACAAAAGGATGTGACACTATGAGATCAGACGAACTTGAAAGAGAAACCATGTTGGGTGACCCGCTCCATGAGGGGGTGCATGGATCACACAAAACATTAGGCGGGTTTGGCATGTTGGATGTGCCTTTGCGTGATAAGGTGCGTGTATCAAAAAAAGCAAGCGCCTCCTTTGGGTTTTCGGGGCAGTCTCATCATTTTGATGCGGTGCGCATTTCCGTTGCAAGTCCAGAGCAAATTCGTTCGTGGTCTTTTGGAGAGGTGAAGAAGCCAGAGACCATTAACTATCGTACCTTTAAGCCAGAGCGTGACGGGCTTTTTTGTGCTCGTATTTTTGGTCCTGTGAAGGACTATGAGTGCATCTGTGGAAAGTATAAACGTATGAAGTACAAAGGCATTGTGTGTGAACGATGTGGCGTAGAGGTGACCCTCATGCGTGTGCGTCGAGAACGTATGGGGCATATTGAGCTTGCTTCGCCTGTGGCCCACGTATGGTTTTCTCGCTCGCTTCCAAGTCGTATTGGTGGCCTTTTGGATATGTCCAATAAGGCCTTGGATCGTGTACTTTATTTTGAAGGATACGTTGTTTTGGATCCGGGAATGACCCCCCTGGAGTATAACCAGATTATCACAGAAGAGGAAAAATACCAGCTGGAAAAAGAATACGGAAGCGATAATTTTCAGTTGGGATCAGGGGCAGAAGCCCTTAAGATTCTATTGTCTCGTATAAAGTTGGATGAGTTGCGAGAGCAGCTTCGCATGGAGCTCAGCCAAAACCCATCAGAAATGCGTAGAAAGAAGGTGATCAAGCGTTTAAAGCTTGTGGAGGCATTTATTCGATCTGGAGTCAAGCCAGAGTGGATGATTATGGATGTGATTCCTGTGTTGCCACCAGAGCTTCGACCTCTTGTTCCTCTGGATGGTGGTCGTTTTGTGACATCCGATTTGAACGATTTGTATCGACGTCTCATTAACCGAAACAATCGATTGCTTCGTCTCATGGAGTTGCAGGCGCCTGATCTTATCATTCGCAATGAGAAGCGTATGTTGCAGGAAATCGCAGATGCATTCTTTGATAATGGTCGTCGAGGACGTCCGATTTTAGGGAGCAACAAACGCCCTTTGAAATCCATGTCGGATATGTTGAAGGGAAAGCAGGGGCGGTTTCGTTTGAATCTTTTGGGAAAACGTGTGGACTACTCGGGGCGGTCGGTCATTGTGGTGGGGCCAAAGCTTCGCCTTCATCAGTGTGGGCTCCCAAAACGTATGGCATTAGAGCTTTTCAAACCATTTGTGTACTCTAAACTGGAACGTTATGGTTTTGCGCCCACCATTAAAATGGCTAAACGCATGGTGGAGCGAGAGCGACCAGAGGTGTGGGATATTTTGGAGGAGATTATTCAAGAGCGTGCCGTGCTTTTAAACCGTGCTCCCACTCTGCATCGTCTTGGTATACAGGCGTTTCAGCCCATTTTGGTGGAGGGCAAAGCTATCCAGCTTCATCCCCTCGTGTGTGCAGCATATAACGCGGACTTCGACGGAGACCAGATGGCAGTTCATGTGCCCCTTTCCATTGAAGCTCAGGTGGAGTGCCAAGCGCTTATGATGTCCACCAATAATATTCTCAACCCCTCCAATGGTGAGCCCATCATTGTTCCCACAAAGGACAGCGTTTTGGGATTGTACTATCTCACCCTTTTGCGTGAAAAAGAAAAGGGTGAGGGGATGATGTTCTCTGGATTGAATGAGGTGCTCATGGCACTGAAAGAAGGGGTGGTGTCTCTTCATGCGAAAGTCACCCTTAGGTGCCCTGTGATGAAGGAAGATGGTCAGATTATTCTCCAGCGTTTTGAGACCACCCCTGGGCGTGGAATTTTTTGGAATATTATGCCACTTCATACAAATATTGAGTTTTCGCTGGTCAACAAAGTTCTGACATCCAAAGATATGGGTGGTTTGCTGAAAATGGTTCATCAACATTGTGGTCCCACAGAAACCGCGCACTTTGCCGACAGAATGTTGCAGCTGGGGTTTGAGTATGCGACCAAATCAGGCATTTCCTTTGGAAAGGATGACCTCATTATTCCAAAGGAAAAGGCGCTTTTTGTGGCGGAAGCGCAGAGTGCCGTCAACGAGTATTACCAACAGCATTTGGATGGTCTCATTACCAAAGGTGAGCGATACAACAAAATCACCGATGAATGGACCAAGTGCACAGAACGGGTGTCGGATGCCATGATGAATATTATTTCTCAGGATATTCCTGGGAAGCCTTTAAACTCTGTGTATATGATGGCAAATTCTGGTGCTCGAGGATCTGCTGTGCAGATGCGACAGCTTGCGGCCATGCGTGGTCCCATTGCTCGCCACGACGGAACCATCATCGAACGTGCCATTATCTCCAACTTTAAGGAAGGTTTGCTTCCCTTTGAGTACTTTAACTCTACCCATGGTTCTCGTAAGGGATTATCAGATACTGCTTTGAAAACAGCCAATGCGGGACACTTGACGAGACGTCTGGTGGATGTGGCGCAGGACTCCATTGTGCGAGAACACGACTGTGGAAGCTCTACAGGGCTTCCCTTTTCTGTGGAGGTGGATGAAAGCGGTAATGTTATTCCTCTTATGGAAAAAATTGAGGGGCGTGTGGTGGCGGATGATGTCTTTTCTCCATCTGGCGAACTTTTGGTTTCCAAAAACACGCTTTTAGATCATTTCTGCGTGGACCATATCGAAAAATCTGGGGTTTCTTCCGTTCGTGTGCGTTCTGTGGTGACGTGCAAGGCGAAGGTGGGTGTGTGTGCCCTCTGTTATGGAAAGGATTTAGGAAGAGGCAAGCTTGTAGCCATTGGAGAAGCAGTGGGTGTCATTGCAGCCCAGTCCATTGGTGAACCTGGTACACAGATGACTTTGAAAACCTTCCACTCGGGTGGTGCATCTCAGCGGGCGGCGGAAACCTTTTTTGCTGAAGCCATGGATGATGGAAAGGTGGTGTTCTCCCACGAGAAAACTGTGGAAAATAAACTGGGCCAGAAGGTGGTGTTGGAGCGCCACATGCAATTGACCTTGCAAGGATCAAAAGGGCAAAAAAAGGCCGTTTACCCCGTTCCCTATGGTGCAATTTTGTTTGTGGAAGACGGTGCTACGGTGGTGAAAGGACAAAAATTGGCAGAGTGGGATCCCTATACGTATCCTGTGGTGGCAGAAGAAGATGGTGTCGCCCAATATGTTGATTTAGTGGATGGCGTGTCTCTTTTGGAAATAACAGATGATGTCACAGGTATTTCACGACGTACCATCATTGATTGGAAGCAGAAAATTCGTAATATGGACATGGATCCCCAGGTGGTACTCCGTCATAAAGATGGTGGTGCGGTGTATCTGAAAAATGGTTTAGAAGCGCGATATCACTTGAGTGTGGATGCTGTGGTTCTGGTTACGGATGGAGCTGATCTTCGAAAAGGTGATGTGATTGCACGTCTGCCTCGAGAAATCACAAAATCTCGCGATATCACCAGTGGTCTTCCGCGCATTGCAGAACTTTTTGAAGCACGCTTGCCAAAAGACCCTTGCATCATGAGTGAGATTGATGGATGCATTAAATACGGAAAAGATTACAAAACGCGTCGTCGATTGCTTGTTGTTCCGGAAGACCCGGAGAAAAAGCCCACGGAATATTTGGTGGGGAAGGGGCGTCATATTCTTGTGCAGGAAGGAGATGTGGTGAAGAAAGGGGATATTTTGGTGGATGGTAACCTTGTGCCCCACAATATTTTGGCTATTTTAGGGGTGGAGGACTTGGCCCTTCATATGGTGCGAGAGGTGCAAAATGTGTATTGCTCCCAGGGTGTGAAAATCAATGACAAGCACATCGAAGTTATTTTGCGACAGATGTTACGAAAGGTACAGGTGTTTGATCCCGGTGATACGCTTTTTGTCAATGGAGACCAAGTGCTTCAGAGCGAATTTGATGCCACCAATGTGGAAATGTGCGAACAAAGGAAACGCATGGCCTATGCATTCCCAGTACTCCAAGGAATTACCAAAGCCTCTCTTCAGACAGAAAGCTTCATCTCTGCCGCATCGTTCCAAGAAACCACAAAGGTACTTATTGATGCGGCTATTCAAGGAAAAGTCGACAAACTTATGGGCCTGAAGGAAAATGTGATTACGGGTCGTCTGATTCCTGCAGGTACGGGTGCGGTTATTCGTCGTTTTCGAAAGGAAGCTCGTCTTCGAGATGTGGAAATTTTGGCAAAGGATACTGCTGTCGTATCGGAAGCAGCTCCGGCAGCGTAGGGGCCGCTCACCATAAGATGATCAGAGAGAGAGATGTGCGGAGGGGGTTCTATCTGTTCTGTACTCTGAGGAAACTGTGGAAAAAGCTTTTCTTTTCAACAGGAAAAATTTTCGTTACACTCATTATATCAGTTGTTTATTATAAGTGAGTTATGAAAAAAATTATTTCTTTTTATATAAGTATCTTTGTAATTTTTGCCCAGCAAGGTTATGCCATGATAAAAGTCCAGATTCATGATGAAAATATTTCTCAGGATTCGAAGATAGAGGATCAAGGGCAAGAGGGTGAGATGTATGATGTGAAAAAAAGACAAAAAACGAGATGTATGCAAACATCTGAGAAGGACATGCAAAAATTGGATGATGTGGTAAGCGAAGAAAAAAAGACAGGGATGAAGAGAGACAAAATATATCAGCAACTCACTGATCTTCAGGAGAAATTTGTACAATGTAAAAACAAGAAAAATCTTCTGGGGGGGTATCACATGCATAGGGAAGAAAAAGGAGAAAGAACAGTGAGGACAAAAACCATGGAGGCTCGAATAGCTTCTATTAAGAATTCAATAAGGCTTTTACAAGAAAAAAACAAGAGGAAAGAAAAAATTAACATGAAAAAACTAAAAAAAGAGAAAACAATCATAGAGGATATTGTGAAAAATAGCGAAATAAATTCATGCAGACCTCTGGAGCACATGTTCGTGGAGGAGGCTGACCATGATATGGGGGAACCTGGGAAGAATTTTTTTATAGACCTTATGAATAAAAAGAAGTCAGCAGAAGAAGAGAGGCCAGCGTCTTCCATGGATTTGCATACAGTGGACCATGATATGGCGGAACCTGGAAGGAATTTTTTTATAGACCTTATGAATAAAAAGAAGTCACCAAAGGAAGAAAGGATATCATTACCTTCCATGGATTTGCATAGTTTTGAAAAAGAAGTAAGGGATGCATGGAAAAAACCGCTGATGTTCCCATGGAAAAATGTGGGAGAGAAAAAAGCTTCACGGAAATTTGTACAACCCTATGGGAAAAATATCCATGGCGAAGGTTGATGGGGATATGCCACTGTCCCATGCTGGGGGGAGGGAGTAATCACTCATTTCCTTCTGTGAACCTGATAAAATCAGGAGCGAGAAATGAAGGTTCTTTGAAGATAAGGATTGTTCTTTGGTACAACGAGAATAAAGAAAATCGGTGGAGGCTTTACAAACAGGGCAGCCTTTCCAAAGGAATCTCATGGTCCTTAAAAATGGCACTTTTCAGTGGAAAAAATTTTTGCTACAGTCCTACATAACCTGTTTTTTATAAGAGTGCGTTATGAGAAAAATCTTTCTTTTCCAAATAATTTTCATGGCTTTTGTCCAGCATGGCTACGCTATGATAAGAGCTCAGAGTGAAGAAGAAAATAGTCCCTACCAAAAGAAATCTGTTGTGAAAAAATTGGGTCAGGGGGAATACGCAAAGATGAGCAATTTCAAGAAAAAACGATATGCTTTAGAGGGTCAAAGAGAAAAGTTGATGTGGGAACCAAAAAAATCAGAGCGGGAAACGGATTTCTGGGAAAAAATCAACAACTACACAGAAGAAATAAGCAAATTGGATGACCTTATAAGACCAGGAGAAGAAAAAAAGAGAGATATGAGGATAGCGAAAATACAGAAGAAGATAGCCGATCTCCACGAAAAAGTGGAAAAATGGGAGAAAAAGAAAACGGATTCGGGAGTTATTGGTGTCAGAAATATAGATTCTAAGATAAGGCCTCTGAAAGCAGAAATAAAAGTCCTTGAGGACAAAATCATGACTATAGAAAACAATTATAACAATGCTATAGAAAGACAAAATAAGAAGAAGATAAATGAGTATTTGTTCTACAGGAAAGAAATGGATGAAGAGCAAAACCCATCAGTCCGGAAGGAACCACAGGAAGAAGAGAAGGAGCCTGCGTAGTGTAAATTCTATGAAAAAGTCTGAGGAGACACAAAAAGAATAAAAAAACTGGTGGGGGACTTGGCAAACAAGGGATGTCTCCTTCCCCACTATGCAAAAAATTTGTCTTCTCCTGAGGATCGTGTACTCTGAGAGAGGAAAAAACATGTGGGGAGACTTGGTATGCTTAATGAAGAGGGAGGGGCGCCCACGGTGTACCTCTTGGATGGATTTGGTTTTCTTTTTCGCGGTTTTTATGCTCTTCCTCCTTTGACCACTCCTGATGGTGTGCCCATCGGGTCCATTGTTGGTTTTTGCAATATGATTCTGAAATTTTTGCAACAGTATCGTCCACAGTATTGTGCAGTGGCACTGGATACTGGAGAACCTACATTTCGACATGACCTGTGTGAGAGCTATAAAAAAAATCGTATGACTCCGCCGGATGACCTGATTCCCCAATTTTCCATTATGCGAGAAGCATGTGAGGCCCTTGCATTGCCCATTCTTGAAACAAAAGGGGTTGAGGCGGATGATCTTATGGCCACCTACGCAGAACTGGCAGTAGCACAGGGATTTCAGGTGGTTCTGGTGTCTTCAGATAAGGACCTCATGCAATTGGTCAGACCAGGCATTCGCCTTTATGATCCTATGAAAGACAAAATGTTTACAGAGGAGACAGTCCAGGAGGTATGGGGGGTCCCCCCAGAAAAAATTCCCCATGTTCAAGCACTGATGGGGGACTCCAGTGATAACATTCAGGGCATTCCTGGTATTGGCCCTAAAACCGCATGCCAATGGATCCAACAGTTTGGTTCTGTGGAAGGAGTGATCCATGCTGCCACCACATGTTCGCCCAAGGAAGCTGGATGTCCGTTTTCTCCTGCAAAGAAAGCCCTCGTCCAGGAATATGCAGATGTTGCTCGCAAATGCTATCAACTGGCCTATCTTCATCGCCATGTTCCCCTTTCTCTGAGTTTGGAAGAGCTTCGACTTGCACCTCCTGTGCCATCGGTTATGCAAACATTTTTCCAGCGATATCATCTGAAAAATGTGGCTCAACGATTTTCAACTTTTTTCCATGCAGTCCCACAGCCTCGTATAAAAGAGAGAAAAATTTTAGAAGTATCCCATATTCCCCAATATGCACGCCATATCCAGGAGCAAGGTCGCGTTGCTCTTTTTTTCCCACCTTTTGTAAATGAAAACCCATCCTTATTTCATCATGGCGCATGGCCCTGGTCCGGAGTGGGTCTTGCCACCCATGAAGGGGAGGGGGTGTGGCTTTCTCTGGATACACAAGAGGCACAGTCATTTTTTTTCAGCGTGTTACACTCTCCAGATGTTGTGAAAATTTTTTCTGATAGCAAAGCTTTTTTGCACCAGATGGAGAGTTTTTTTCCTGGAAAAACGGTAATGCCTCCCTTTGAAGATGTATGTGTTTTGCGACATGTGGCGGAGGGTGGGCATGCTGTGAAGGATCTGGAGGATACCGAAGTCTTTGCTTCCATTCTTGCCCAGAAAGATGCACCCATGGAGGACATTATTCCTTTGTGCGCAGCAGGGCTTTTTCTTCTCTGGACCGACTATACACAGACCATTGTGCGCCACAAAAATATTACTGTGTATGAAACATTGGAAAAACCCCTTATCCCCATTCTCTTTTCCATGGAAAGCAAGGGCATTCTTTTGGATATTCCTTATTTAGAATCGTTGTCTGTGGAGTTTTCCCAGCGACTTTTGGCTTTAGAACAGCGTATCTATGAGGAGACCAATACAACATTTAATGTAGCATCCCCTAAACAATTGGGGGAGGTTCTTTGTGAGAAACTGAAGTGGCCACCAAAGGGTAAAAAAGGGAAGGGGGGCAGCTACCCCACCTCCAGTGACGTTTTGACGGCATACGCCCACGATGGGTATGGCCTTGCCACAACCTTATTGGAGTGGAGACAGATTTCAAAACTATATACCACATATGTGGTGGGACTTTTGAAACAGGTGTCTGTCCACAACCCGTACCTCTCCACACGATACAGCATGACCACCACCTCCACAGGACGGCTTTCTTCTGTGCATCCCAATGTACAAAACATCCCTGTCCGCACGGAGGAGGGCAAAAAAATTCGTCATGCATTCATGGCGCGTCCTGGATGTGTCCTCGTCAGTTTGGATTATTCCAACATAGAACTTCGTATTTTGGCCCATCTTGGGCACGTGAAAGCATTGCAGGATGCGTTTCTTCGAGGTGAAGATGTGCATGCTCTTACAGCCCATCATATTTTTGGAGATGCTGCTATGACAGAGGAGCACCGACGTCAGGCAAAAATCCTTAATTTTGGTATTATCTATGGCATAAGTGCCTTTGGGCTCTCACAACAGCTGGGCATCTCCCACGACATGGCAAAAGAGTATATCCATCGACATTTTCTCTTGTATCCGGAGGCAGAGGCCTTGGCCCAGACCTATAAAAAGCAGGCGAAAGAACAAGGATATGTGACCACCATGTGGGGTAGGCGTTGTACCATTGCCACAGCGGGATCATCCCGTGCCTTTGTTGCGCAAGCTGCTGAGAGACAAGCCATTAACGCGCCCATTCAGGGCACAAGTGCCGATATTATGAAACGAGCCATGATTCATGTGGCTCGCATGGTACCGAAACATTCCTCTCTTCTCATTCAAGTGCACGACGAGCTCATTGTGGAAATTCCCGAGGAACACGCAGCCTCCCTTGCTCCACGTTTATGCACAGTCATGGAAAATGCAGCGCATCTGAGTGTTCCCCTTCACGTGAGGCAAAAATCCTTCCATCGGTGGCAATAAATTATCACAAAAATCATAGACAAAATGCGGATGGTCTGGTACAAAGGAAAGAGTATGCCGACGCGGAGTCTCCATGTTTTTTTCTCACAAAAAAAATTCTGTAAAAAATTTTTTCATCTTTTGTGTGGGGTTTATGCTCCTTTGTGTTTTTTCTGCATGTGCCGCACAAAAAAAGATGATGACCATTGATATTACGCAGGGGGTCCTGACCAGCATTCCTCTGATTTTTCCCGACCTTGAGGGGGATGAAGAAGAAAGGAATATTGCGGAGGTTATTCGCCATGATTTAAAGGATTCTGGTGTTTTTCGTCTGGTGCCCTCCAAGGGGATTCAGAGCTCTCAAGAAATTTTTGCAACACCTTCCTTTGCGGAGTGGAAGAGCATTGAAGGATCTGCTTTGTGTGGAGGCCTTGTGCACAGGGATGGAGACGACATTGTGGTGAATTTTCGTCTCTATGATGTGCACAGCGAGAAAATGGTGCGCCAAGGTTCCCTGCGCGGCCCTGCAAGTAAATGGAGAAAAATTGCCCATCGTGTGGCAGACGCTATTTATGAAACTTTAACGGGAGAGGCAGGATATTTTGACACGCAAGTGGTATATACGGCAGAGTCTGGCTCTCCCACAAGAAAGATTCGACAAATTTCCTTGGCGGATCAGGATGGGCATAATGCACGATTTTATACCTCCAGAAACCAGTCGTGTCTCATGCCAAAATGTTCACCCAATGGGCGTCATGTGGTTTTTTGTGCATTTCATGGATATAACCTTCGTATGCATGTCTTAGACCTTGCCACGGGGGAGGATCGATATGTGCCGGTTCCAGGGATTATCGTTTCTCCACGTTTTAATCATGATGGGACGCGTATCATCTTTTGTTCAGCGGCGGATGGTACAACGTCTGTGTACAGTTGCGGACTTCGGGGAGAGTCCCTCCATCGGTTGACCAAAGCTCCCGGACGCGTGGAGGTGTCTCCCAGTTTATCTCAAGATGGACAGTGGATGGTGTTTGCTTCGGATCGTGGTGGTGGAGGTGGACCAAAACTTTATGTGATGTCTGTGCAAGGAGGGACGCCTTTTTGTATAAGCAAAGGACAGGGAAGTTACTTTGCCCCCTCGTGGTCACCAGATGGCAAATGGATTGCCTTCGTGAAGCGATATAAGGGTGGATATTACTTGGGGGTTATGGCACCGGATGGAAGCCAGGAACGCTTACTCTTGAAGGATCATGTGGTGGATAGTCCTACCTGGGCCCCCAACAGCCGACATATTCTTTTTGCAGCACAGCATCGCAATTTTGGTCCATTTCATCTCTATCGAGTGGATTTTTCTGGTCGATTTCTGAGAAAGATAGAGGTAAAAAGACCAGGGGAAAAACCTCATGAGGCCAACAGCCCGAGCTGGCGCATGCCTTTTGCTGAGACACGACAAAAGAAGAAGACATCCTCATAAAAAATATATTTATTTTATGAGTGATGATCATCCAGCTCATCATGCATGGGTCTTCTCGGATTCCGTGCTTATTTTTGTATAATATATATTATGGAAAATTATTTGGGCGGTTTTCCTGTGATGCATGCTCCGAGCACTCTGCAGCCATTACAACCTACAACGGAGTTATGTTTCTGTACTCTTGTTGACAAAGAAACAAAAAAGCCTCTACAGTGAGGGAAGCTTTTTGTGTGGTATCTATGACAGCAATCATCAGTCTTCAGAACATTGGGATTTCTTTTCACAAAAAAAAACTCATTACAGAGGGAACATTTCATCTCTACGCGGGAGATAAGGTATGCTTCATAGGCCGGAATGGGTGCGGAAAATCCACACTTTTGCGAGTGCTTTCCGGAGAACTGATTCCCGATGAGGGAAAAGTTTTTGTGCAACCCCATACGCGCATTTCCTATCTTCCTCAATCCTTAGAACTTCCCTCGGCCATGACAGTGCAAGAGTTTTTTCAACAAGCCTCTGAAGAAGAGACAGAACACGACTCTGTTCCCACATATATCCTGCAAGAAGCCCTGGAGCAATTTGCTCTTCATCCCCAAAGCCCCGTGGGAAGCTTATCTGGTGGAGAAAAACGTCGCCTCAGCATCATCCGTACTCTGTTTACTTCTGCAGACGTGTATCTTTTAGATGAACCCACAAACCATCTGGATATTGGCGCCATTGATTGGTTGGAACAGTGGATCACGGCCACCAAAAAAGCTGTGGTCATTATCTCCCATGACAGAGCATTTTTAAAAAGATGCACTCACAAAACACTATGGATTGAAAGCAAAAGGTTGTACGCATGTCCCTATGGTTTTTCTGGGTTTGAAAAATGGCAGGAGCACTTTTTACAGGAAGAAGAACATAAATGGGAGAAAATCAATGTGCATTTGTCCCAAGAGATGCGATGGCTTCATAGGGGTGTCACAGCTCGTCGACGGCGAAACCAAGGTCGCTTGAGAAAATTAGAACATCTCCGGCAACAAAGACGAGATTTTGGCACATCCAAAAAACTTCAGGTGCCAGAAAAATATGATACTCTCAAGGAATTGCGACAGTGGTTGGAGGTGGAAGACATCTCCTACCAGCTTCCCAACACGCGCTGGCTTTTTCAGAATCTCTCCTTCCGATTTCTTCGAGGAGAGCGCCTTGGTCTTATCGGCCCCAATGGCTGCGGTAAGACCACATTATTACATGTTTTATTGGGCCTCAAAGAACCAACATCCGGTCGCATAAAGCGTCCCCATCCATGGGAATATTCCTATTTTCAACAAAATTACCCCATAGAAGATTTACTGAAAACTCCCTGGCAATACTTGTGTCCCCAGGGAGGTGACCATGTGTGGGTGCGAGGGAAACATCGGCATGTGGTGGGCTATTTGAAGGAGTTCTTGTTCACACCAGAGGCTGCACAAACAGAGATCGCATTGCTTTCAGGCGGTGAACGTAATCGACTGCGATTGGCAAAAATTTTAGCAGAGAGCCCGTCCTTTTTGGTCCTCGACGAGCCCACCAACGATTTGGATGGTGATACTTTGGATTTTCTGGAAGATTTTTTGGTGGATTATCCAGGTACCCTCCTCATTGTCAGCCATGATCGAGAGTTTTTAGATAATGTGGTCACAAATCTTCTGATTTTCGAGAGTACCGGAAAAATCACAGAATATGTGGGAAGTTTTAGCCAATACTGTGCAAAGCACCCTCCCCTTTTTCGCTTACCTTTCTCCAGCACCGCTAAAAAATCACCCAAAAAAGAAGTACCCAAAAAGAAGCTCAGTTCCCGTTTGTCCTATCATGAGGTACGTTTGTTGGATCTCCTCCCGAAAAATATCCTCCAGTGGGAAGAGGAAAAAAAACAATGGGAGGAGGATTTAGCCCATGCCATTGTGCATGGTATAGAAAATTTTTCCATTATTGCTGCCGGGCACCACATAAAAGAATTGGGAGAAAAAATCGCTCAAGCAGAAAAAGACTGGCTTCTTCTTCTGGCAAAGCAAGAATCTATTTCTTCAGAACACTAAAAAAGTCGAAAAATTTATATAAATTTAAATAAAAATTTTTCATTTTGAGAGTATTTACTTTTTTGTGTATTTTTTTATTATAAAAAAAACAAGAAAATGGGGAAGCGTCATGGGCAGGTATAAAAAGATTTTTTCTTTTCAGAAAAAAAGATGGACTCGCGGGTATATGCTCATAGAATTTGTGGTTTTTCTTGTATGTGTCAGCATCTTTGGAACGGTGGTTTTGAAGGGGCTGAACCTTATTGAGCAAGTGTCTCTCAAAAACTTTGTTTCTCAAGTGGAGGCTTTTCGAAGCGCAGCGCATAATTTTATAGAACAGTATCACAGTCTTCCAGGAAACTTTTCCCATGCTGAGGATATATGGGGTAAAAGCAGTTTTGTCTCCAATGGCTCCGGTGATGGCATTTTAAAAGAAAGCGATAATCCATTAAATCATGAATCTGAAACGGTTCAATTTTGGATTCATCTTGCCTGTGGAGGATTCACGAAAAAGCCTTGTGTGCAAGTGTGTCCTGGCGTATTGTGTCATAAGACGCCCATGGGGGGTGTGTTCACCATTTCTACCCGTGTGAAAGAAAGCTCTGGCATATGGCTTACAGCTGGGGAAATTTCTGAGGGCAAAAACAATTGCTTGGGAGGACTTTTGACCCCGGAGCAAGCGCAAAACTTACTTTTTTATTTTGGAGAAGACATTCAGAAGAATAATAATGTGTTTTCAGATACTCAGATCATTATCACAGAAGGCGCAGGGAGTGCCCCTGGGGACTGTATCAAAGACAATGTATTCAATGTCAAGAATAAAAAAAAATCATGTATTGTGCATGTGCTATTGCTCTGACAGTTTTTCTATAAAAATTTTTCTGGACAGAATGTGGTGTCTCATCATATCCTTTCCTAAAGTGCTCTTGGATAAAAGATGAACCTTATGGATAAAAATTCTTCAGATATTTTGAATGAGAAAAAGCGTGGGGAAAATGATACCCCCCATGATCTCGCTGATGTGGTTGAGGCCGATGATGGTCAGCAAGATGCTGATACTGCCCCCCCCGAGCAGCAAGACACGGAGGTCCTTGTGGAGAAAAAATATCATGAGGCATGGCTTCGTGCATGCGCTGATTTGGAGAATATGCGTCGTCGCAGGGAAAAAGAGATGGAAGAGTATGCACAGTATGGTCATATGGTTTTTGCAAAAGAGCTTTTGGCTGTGGCGGACAATTTGGACCGTGCCCTCTTAAGTGTTTCTTCCTCAGATGCTCATGAGAGTGCTATGAAAGCCTTTTATGATGGGGTCTGTCTAACCCAAAAAACCTTGGAGAAAGTTTTTGCCACATTTCATATTACAAAAATCCAAGCCTTGAACATGCCCTTTTCTCCCCTCTATCATGAGGCGGTTGGAGAAAAAGCTCCTTCCCCGGGGCATGATATCCCCGATGGAAATATTGTGGAGGTGCTTCAAGATGGATACCTTCTTAAGGACCGTGTTCTTCGTCCTGCCATGGTGATGGTGGCAAAAAATCATGTGGGACGCCATGACTGCTGACCATAGTCTTTTGAGAAGGGATCTTGCCAATGCTCTCCGTGTTCTTTCTCTGGATATGGTGTATAAAGCCCAGTCTGGGCACATTGGATTGCCCTTTGGCATGGCAGATGTGGTGACCGTCCTCTATGAAAAATTTTTCAAACATGTGCCAACGGATCCCCTGTGGCCAGATCGAGATCGCTTTGTGCTTTCTGCGGGCCATGGCTCTGCCCTTTTGTATGCGCTTTTGCATGTGCTTGGGTATGATCTCACCACAGAAGACCTCATGCATTTTCGACAATGGAAAAGCAGAACACCTGGCCATCCAGAATATCACGTCACCCCTGGGGTAGAGAGTACCACAGGCCCTTTGGGGCAAGGTATTGCAAATGCTGTGGGCATGGCCCTTGCAGAACAGCGCCTCTCTCAGGAATATGGGGATACGGTGGTGAACCACTATACCTATGCTTTGGTTGGGGATGGTTGCCTCATGGAAGGTGTTTCTCATGAGGCCATGGCCCTTGCAAGCCACTGGAAACTGAAAAAGCTCATTGTACTTTTTGATGATAATGCGGTGACCATCGATGGTGCCACGAGTTTGTGTTCATCAGATGATGTATGTGCTCGTGTGGCTTCCTATGGATGGAGGGTGGAGCGTGTCAATGGTCATGACACCACTGCAGTTGAACATGCCCTTGAAAAGGCACGGCACAGAGATGATGATGGGCCCTTCTTTTTAGCATGTAGCACAAAGATTGGATATGGCTCCCCTGTGGAGGGAACATCCCATGCCCATGGTTTTTCCTTGAACCACGACCAGGTGGAACAGACGCGAAGGAATCTGGGATATGAGGATATTATGCCTTTTTCATGTGCGCCTCATGTTGCTTCTCGTTGGAAAGACATTGGCACACAGCACATGCAGGTGTATGAGGATTGGAACAAAGCTTTTGCCCAGCATTCTGTGGAAACACGCCACAGATTATCACAGAAGAGTCTTTCCCTGGCGGAGGAACAGGTGCTTTTTTCCATTGTGGAAGAGATGAAAAAAGCTTTCCATGACAGTCCAAAATCCATGGCGACGCGCCAGGCCTCAGGATTTTTTTTGGATAAAACCTATGGGCAGCTTCCCCTCTTAGGGGGATCGGCAGATTTGGCAGAATCCACAAAAACGTGTCCTGCCCCATTTTTCGCATCTGATCATCCTCGCAGATGTGTTCACTATGGGCCAAGGGAGCATGCCATGGCTGCAATTCTCAATGGTGTTGCGCTTCATAAAGGATTTGTGCCCTATGGTGGAACGTTCTTTGCATTTTCGGATTATTCCAGGCCAGCCATACGACTTTCTGCTCTCATGGAACTTCCCGTTGTATATGTGATGACCCATGATTCCATTGGCGTGGGAGAAGATGGGCCAACCCACCAACCCATTGAGCATATAGCATCTTTTCGTGCCATGCCAAATATTCATGTCATGCGTCCGGCGGATGCCGTGGAAACGGTGGAGTGCTGGCATACTGCCCTCACCTCATATAACACGCCATCCCTTTTATGTCTCACTCGGCAGTCTGTGCCTTTTCTTCCACGAAAAAACCTTGTGGAAAAAGAGAACCGGTGCGCGCGGGGCGCATACATTGTGGAGGAAGCGGTGGCACCACAACGTGTTACTCTTTTCGCCAGTGGTTCTGAAGTCTCTTTGGCCATGGCGGTGCGAGAAGCTCTTGAAAAAGAGGGGTACGGAGTTCGAGTGGTTTCCTTTCCCTGCTGGTCTTTATTTGAAGCGCAGCCGGAAACGTATCGTCATCACATCCTTCAGCCCTCTGAGGATATTCTTAGAGTTGCGGTGGAGGCCACCTCTCCTCTTGGTTGGGAACGATATGTTGGCCAAGACGGTATTATCGTGGCATGTCATACTTTCGGGTCGTCTGCGCCTCAGCAGGATATATTTACTCATTTTGGGTACACCGTGGACGCCATTCTTACAAAAATAAGAAACCGTAGAGAAGAAAACTCATTGCATTAAAGTTTCCTTCTTTCATACTTCTAAGGCTGCAGAATATATATAGTAAAGCTTTCTACTCCTTCTCCTTTTCTACCTCCTCTGATGGTTTTGCAGCTTTTTTTGTTGTGGTGGTGGTATCCATTGCCATATCTATGTCACCTATCATCTCTATGTTATTCATTGTCACTTTTCTTCCACCACTTTCTAGGTGGTGTCGACATTTATTTGAGTCATAAATAAATTCCAGCAAGAAAAACAAAAGCGAGATAGGCGATATCAAGCTTGTCGTATCGTGTTGCTACGCGCCTAAAATGAACATCCTTTCGATTAAATTTCTCTCTTTATATAATTCTTGGTCATAGGTTCTTGCTATTTTTCTTCGAGATCTTGGAGGTATAACTGCCTCCGCCTCAGCATCTTTTGCGAATTGTACCATATAATTCGCATCGTAACCTTTGTCAGCTCTTAACGCATCCGCTTCTCTACCCTCCACCACATCCAAAGCTTTTATGTCATCAGACCTCTGCCCAGATGTTACAAAAAATCTTACAGGGTTACCACGTGCATCGCAAGCAGCATGGAGCTTCCTGCTGAAGCCACCTTTGGATCTTCCGAGCCCTTGTTCTTGCATACCAGTTTCTATATTTTTTTTAAAGCACCAGCTGAATGCTGATGCGCTCTGATTATTGTTGAATCTATCATCAACCATTCATTATCACTATCCACCGCTCATGTATGAAATATCATCTGCCACACACCAGCTTTAGCCCAACGCATAAATCTTTTGTGAACTGTAGGCCATTTGCCGTACTCTAGTGGCAGCGCCCTCCATGGCG
>CAZLKT010000014.1:0-22545 GCA_964560205.1 uncultured Holosporaceae bacterium
TCATCCTTTGGATCTTCTTTATTCACATCGGATGCCTCTTCTATTACTCTCATTACTTTAAAGGGTTCTTCCTTATTGATCTCCTCCTCTTCTTTTTCTGCAGAATCAACTTCTTTTGAAGAATCAATATTGCTTTTTACCCCGGTGCTTGCATCATCTTCCATCAGTTCTTCATTCGAAGAATTTTTATGTGACATATATTTATTATTTGGATCTTTTATATTCACAGATGAAATATTTTTTGGATCAGAAGGGTCCGACCCGTTGCTTTTTATCGATGTTATGTTTGTGAAGACTTTTTTGGAATGTTCATATGGCATATCTGCATCATCTAGATCTTCTTTATTCACATCGGATGCCTCTTCTATTACGCTCATTACTTTAAAGGGTTCTTCCTTATTGACCTCTTCCTCTTCTTCTTCTGCAAAACTGTCTCTCTGCTCTCTGTTTTCTATGGCTAGCTTTGCATCTGCGGAGACAACGGGGCTTTTTTTTAGGTAATTTATGAGTATGATAATGCTTATTGGAATGGCAACTATCTGGTAAGAAGGGAAACCTGTGGTGTCTTGTGGAGAAGTTTCTTGTACATGAGGTGTTCCATCTTGAGGTTTTTGGTTGTCATTTTGCTCTGCGTTAGGATCAACAGGACATATACCCTCTTGATATTCTTGTTGAGCATTTTCAAGAGGCGCTGCGTCAGGAGGATCAGCAGGACATATACCCTCTTGATATTCTTGTTGAGCACTTTCAACAGGCACTGCGTCAGATTTTTCGCTATCACCACCGTTATCCGGGGGGGGTGATGGTGTAATTGATAGCTGTGATGGAAGCGAGGAGAAGAGAAGGTGGTAACCTATACAAGAGCCAAAAGCAATGAGCGCACCTTTCGAGAGTGTTGGGTAGGTATTCATGAAGGCAGTAGCTTCTTGCGGTATGGCAGGGAAGAGACCGCTGAGTCTCTCCATAAATGTTTGAGGCTTGGGAGCCACCAGACTTTTCTGATGTGTGGTTTTTTTCTGGATTCTTGCTTTTTTCCGTGGTAGCTTTTTTTCTTTTCTCGAAGGTTTTTTTTGAGAAACGACATTTGTTCGTTTTTTATTGCTCTTTTCTGATGTATTGATTTTTTTTACGTTCTTGCTTGTCAGGGCTTTAGGCATGCCAAAGCCTTTTAGAGAAAAAAAGTTTACTAAAAAGACAAGTGTTATCGTATGAAGAGAATGTTTCATATCATATTTTATAGTATTTTAAAGTATTATATATATATATTAAAAAAATTAAAATGTCAACAAAATGACATAACATCATATGTTTTTTGTTACAATTCCCTTCATTCTATGAAAAAAAAATTCGTAATAGTTTAAGAAGAAAGACTTTGTATGTTCTTCTCTCTATGCCGAGCCATAAATTTTATATGACAATGCTTTTCTATGGGCGACCCATGGCGAGGAATTTTTGACGCCGTTGGGTGAGATAGTCCCTATGAGTCGTGGTGGGGTTTTCTTGCAAAAAACGCTCTATCCATTGACCAACAACGTCTATGGTAATTTTTGGGTTCCGGTGGGCGCCTCCCAGAGGTTCCGGGATGATGTTGTCAATAAGGTGGAATCCTAGAAGATCTTGAGCAGTGAGTTTTT
Organism: uncultured Holosporaceae bacterium; assembly: GCA_964560205.1. GTDB lineage: Bacteria > Pseudomonadota > Alphaproteobacteria > Holosporales > Holosporaceae > CAZLKT01. The sequence continues at coordinate 1,635 of CAZLKT010000014.1, forward strand.
GTTGGATGCTTGCCTCTTCTTTTTTCTCCGAGGTGCGCCACAAAATGGCAGCACATCCCTCTGGCGCAATAACAGAGTAAATGGAGTGCTCTAACATATAAATGGTATTGGCTGTGGCCATGGCCACCGCTCCCCCAGATCCGCCCTCTCCGATGATGATGGAAAGGATGGGAACATTGACGGAAAGACTTTTCTCAATGCATGTGGCCAAGGCATGGGACTGGCCACGTTCTTCTGCGTCTATGCCCGCATGGGAGCCTGGTGTGTCCACAAAAAATACAACGGGGAGGGAAAAGCGATGGGCCAGGTCCAGGAGGCGATGAACCTTTCTATAGCCTTCTGGGTGGGCCATGCCAAAATTATGGGCAATGCGGCTTGCTGTGTCATGACCTTTCTCATGGCCCATGGCAATGAGGGACTGGCCACGGAAAGATGCTAAGCCGCACACAATGGACGGATCATCGGCAAAATATCTGTCCCCTGCCAGGGGGAGAAAATCATCAAAGAGCTGTGAGATGTACTGGCTGGTTTTTGGGCGGTCTTCGTGACGAGCCACAAGGACTTTTTGCCAAGGGGTGAGCCGTGAATAGATGCCTCGAAGCAGTCCATGGGCTTTTTTTTCCAGCTCTCCAATTTCACGGCGAATCTTTTCGTGACACTCTGGAGACACGCCCCTTAAATCTTTAATTTTTTTTTCCAGCTCCACAAGAGATTTTTCAAAATCCATGATGTGCACCTCGCAAGCTTATAATGTCTTCATTTCCGCTTCTTTCGCTTCCAATGCTTTGTCCACCATGGAAATTGCATGGTCCGTAGCTTTTTGAATCTCTTTTTTGATGGAATGCATAAGATCTTCCGAGAGATGTTCTTTTTTCTCCATGCTCTCCAAATGCTCCATGCCGTGACGACGAATGTGGCGAAGAGCAATACGTGCCTCCTCTCCGTAGGAGCGAGCAGTTTTCAGAAATTCTTCACGACGTTCCTGGGTAAGTTCCGGAAGAGGTATGCGCAAAAGGGATCCCTCTACTACAGGATTTAAGCCCATGGAAGAGGAGCGGATGGCTTTGTCTACTGCTGAGACCACAGATGCATCCCATACCTGTACGGACAGCATGCGTGGCTCTGGAACGCTGATGCTTGCCATTTGAGAGAGGGGGGTCCGTCCTCCGTAGGCTTCCACCATGATAGATTCCAAAAGCGTTGGAGAGGCACGACCCGCCCTCAGTCCACTCAGCTGTTTTTTAAAAGCGGCAATACCTTTTTCCATCTCTTCTGCCACATGGGCAACAAGGTTTTCTGATGTGCAATTCATGGAAGCGTCTTTGTGAGAAACAATCCTGCAGAGGAGTATAAACAATTTTTTCTGTCAAAGAAAGCAGAGACTTTCGAGGTGAGGTGAGGTCATGGGGAACTTTTTCGCATACCTCTTGAAATCACAAAAAACATGTGTCACCATGAAAATCGCTGGGGGCTTGTAGTTCAGTTGGTTAGAACTCTCCGCTCATAACGGAGCTGTCGCGGGTTCAAGTCCTGCCAAGCCCACATCTTCTTTGTATGCAGGTATACCCTCTGTATTCTGGAGAATGGTTTTCTGGCAAGGGGTCTGTGGCCATGGCAGACCGTGTTATGGAAAATATACCTGGTCGTCTTGTTTTCTGTAAAGCAATTGGATATGGTGGACTCAAGTTTTTTTACTCGAGATGCCATGAAAAAATTCCTTCATCCCTCAAAAGACTCTTTCTACGCATGGATCATTTGGAGCGGAGGCCTTGTGTTTTTCTTTATGCAGGCCATGATGCGCAGTATCCCTAATGCTATTCCTATGCAGCTTCAAGATAGTTTAGCCATACCCGAAAGGAGTATTGCCATTTTAGGGTCGTGTTTTTATGGTGCTTATGCATTTTCGCAGATTCCCATAGGGGTTTTGTTAGATTACTGGGGGCCTAAAAGAACCATGGTGCGGGGGGCGTTTCTTTTTGGGGCTGGCACCCTTCTTTTTGCGTTTTCTGACAATTTGTTTCTGGCCTGTATGGGGCGTATTTTAACCGGTATGGGCGGAGCGGTGGCATTTGTTGGGACCGTGCGTTTGGGAGCTTTTTGGTTCACTCCATATCGACTTGCCATTGTTATTGGTATTACCATGGGCGTCGCAAAGCTAGGAGGTGCGTTTATTAATGCAGTGCCGTGGGACAGGCTTGCATCATTAGGGTGGCCCTGGCATACCCTTGTGTCATTGTTGTCCTGCTGTATTTTTTTGCTGGCATTGATTTTGCAGATGGTTTTAAAGGATAGGCCGCCTCAGACAGCGGAGACCACATCTGCGCCACGTTTGACATGGGCACAACAGGTAACTGCCTTGAGGGCTTTGATGAAAAAAACCCATCTATGGGCCATTGGGGGATATGCTTTTTTCTTTTATACCTTTGTGACGTCTTTTGCTGATGTTTTTGCGAAAACATTTTTGAAAAAGGCCTATCCAGATATTTCTGCGGATGTGGCAGGGCAGGTAAGCTCTCTTGTATTGGTAGGTATGTGCATTGGATCTCCCCTTATTTCTTATCTTTCCAATGTGCTTGGGACGCGTCGTCTTCTTATGAGGGTGTGTGCCATTTCCCTCTCCTGTATGACAGCTGTATGGGCCACCTATGTGACATCTTTGCCTTTATGGGTCTCTCAGCTTACTTTCTTTCTTGGAGGTGTCATTGTGGGGGCACAGTCCCTTGTGTTCATTACCACCACAGAGCTTATGGAAAAACCGCTCTTGGGCACAGCGTCTGGTGTGGTAAATACGGTGAACATGATGAGCGGTTTTGTTGTGCCGCTTGCATTAAAGACTTTCATGGAATGTGTTATGGGGCCTCATCAAGCCGTTACTCTGGAGGAGTATCAGTACTCTGTTTACATTTTGTCTGCCGGTATGGTGATAGCATTTTTTCTTACTTTTCTTTTTCCTGAATCTTTTTCTCATAGTATGAAAGAAAAAAGGTCGTGATTTTTATGAGCAATACACCGTTTTCTTTCCCTTTTTTCCAGCTTCTCATGACGCAGATCTTTCATGATATGATTTCCCCCATGAGTGCTCTCACCACGGGTATGAGTTTTTTGTGTTCTCTGAAAGGGCAAAGCCTTCAAGAGGAAGCATCACTGGTGACATTGGTGGATACTGCGCGACAACAACTTCAGCATCGTATGGTTTTTTTTCGGGCTCTGGTGGGAAAAAGTGATCATCTTTCACAGGAAGATCTTATGAAGGAGATAGGGGGCTATCTCCAGGAGTATAAGATGAGCATTGGTACCATTCCTGCATCATTTTCCGCTGGTGTTTTTACGGGACTATGCTGTTGGCTCTGTCAACAATTTTCTGGACCCTCTTTGGTGGAAGGTGCCACCTCTGAAAAAGGGACGTGGACTTTTACAGCCCACGGTCCCCTCAGAAACCTGGAGTCTTCCGAAGACTTTTGTGTTATGGAGGGAACCGCTCCTCGTCATCCCAAGGAAAGCTATGGATATTATCTCCATTATCTTGCCGCGAAAGAAGGATTGTCCGTGGAGGTTCAGAGAATCAATGAGCAGACCCTCTCCATTGTCTTTTCATAGAGAACAGTGCAACTCTCTGTGAACTTTTTTGCCTGAAATATGATGCAGAAAATCCAAAGGGTGGCACTCATGTCTGAGAAATCATGAAATTTCGGTGGATTTAAAAAAAACACTTTGCTTCTTGATAAATAAAAAAAACCCCATTATTATGTTGTTTAAAGACATGAATCACTGAGGATGGCAGAAGAGACTTCTATTCTTCTGTATATTCCTTTGTTTTCAACGTGTGAGTAACCAAAGTTTTTGGAAAAATGATGTGGGCCGTGGCATGTTTATGACTCTGTGAAATGAACATAAGCATGGGGGTTTTTGCTTTATAAGAAAGCACTTGCTGCAAGAGACAGCAATGAAAAAGATATGAAAAAGAAAAAAACAGGGGATCGGAGGTGGACCATGAAAAAAAACAGAGAAAACCTAGAGAATCAGCAGATATCAGAACCAGAGGCCGTGGGGGATTCACAAGAAATGGAAATAGAGATGCAAAAAAATCAGGAAATGGAGAAGATATTGGCGGCCATGGCGGAGCAAGAAGAAGAGAAGAACGAACTGCTTCAGCGATTTTTTCTTATGGAAGAACAGGTGGTGGAGAAGGAAAGGTTAGACGCCTTGGAAAGAAAGGAGCTGGAGAATAAAAAAGGAGAGATGTAACAGGGTTTTTGTCCATAAAGCTTGCAGGGAGGATGCTCGGCAGCAAAGAAGGCTGTACTAAATGAAGATGAAGATTGAGAGAAAATGCCAGCATCATATAGTCAAGATTTTAGAAAGAAAGTCATCAAGTACGTTAAAGAGTAGCCATGTGATATGAATGAGAAGGTACCTCCTTGCCAAGGAGGTCAAGAAGCTAAGGTGAGCGAAGTTCCAAACTATGTGAGTCAACCATCCCAATTTTATTTTTTCTGATGTGGGTAAGTATTTTGGTATGAGTTATATTGGCTTTGCACATGAGGTTATCTGTAAAAAAAGACTTTTTCCATGTGGAAGCACGCGTGGCACATATTATCAAAGAACCAATATTATTTCTGGGTTCATGAAGAATAAATGAATAGCACCAATGGTATTTCATGGATACGAGGTTATGTGAAATGTGGGTAGAAAAATTCCTCATGAAGGAGTGAGAATCTGGGCAGATTGTGATTAGGGACTGTTAACAAACTTCCAACTTGATCAGAGCCATGGCTATAAAGCCCATAAAAGTATGATCTCATTTATCACATCGCATTGATAGTCTTCTATTTTCTTTGATTGTGCAGAATAGATTCTCTATTCTATGACGCCATTTATAGACAGTTTTATCAAACCTGAACTTCTTTTTCCTGTTGCACTTGTTTGGTATTTCTGCATTGATACCCTTCTGTTTTAAAAAATCCCTTATTTTTTTTGTGTCATACCCTTTATCTCCAACAAACCTTTCTATTGCATGTTCATTGAGTACATTTATCATTTCTATAGCAATTTTAGAATCGTGCATTTCTGCACCACTTATTTGTACGCATATTGCCCCATCCCTACCCATAATAATATGTATTTTAGATCCTTTGCCAGCTACGTTTTTACCAAGACTCTGTGGTCCTCTTTTTTTTTAACGCCCCTATGCCATGACGATGTGCTTTAACAGTTGTCGAATCCATAAAAACTATATCCATCTGCACAAGTTTCTTTTGTTTCAGTTCGTATAAAATATTCCATAAAAGACCATTCTCACTCCATCTTTTAAACCGTGTATATATTGTATGCCATGGGCCATATTCTTTTGGGCCACGGCACCGAAACCATGAACATCTTCAATATAGCACAAAAGCACTTGTAATGGCTGATCTTAGGTGGCCTTCCTCCACATAATGTGGTATGTTTCTTTATGATTGGCAGTATCCGATCATGAAATACTTCCTCTGATATTGGATGTAGGCCATACAAACCTCCTTTTAGAACTAGTTTATCACTATTCTTCTATCTTTCAAGTGGTTTGTTAACAGTGCATACTTTAACAATATTATATGGAAAAAAATATGTTTTACAACAGATTGAGCTGATTTTTTTTGTCTTCTTTGAGCATAAAAAAGATGATATCTCTGGAGGTAGTGCTATGCATCGGGTATGCACAGCAGCAAAGAAAGATGGGAGAGGGGAGGGGGTGGCAATGGTTCTTCATAGGAAGAAAAGCGTGAAGAGCCTCACCATGGAGCTCTTTATCACTATGCTGTACATGTTGCCGCCCATGGCTGCGCCCTTCCAGTCTGATTTCGTGAGGGTTGATGTGAAGATTTTTGGCGGCCAGCAGCCGCTGCGTTTATGGAATAAAGCTGCTCATGAGGGCGCTGCCTCGCATGGCGCAATCTCGGTTCAGTTTTTTGAGGGTCTCACGGTGGTTTTCGGGAGTGGACTCTTTGGCTGCGGGTCGTGTGACGGCAGTCTCATCTTCGCACACACCAATGCTATAGCTTTTTGTCCCAAGCTTATCCACTAAACTTGATATGATGCTTGGCTCTTGAGGAATAATGGGGATGAGCTTTCCTTTTTTATCATAATATCGAGGGGTAAGAAGATCTTCTCCATGATCTAGCCCTTTTTTAAAATGTACTCTCAGACGGCATCTTGGCTTGATGAGTTGGATTGGTTCCGGGGGGTCTGATTTACAAACCATGGAAACAACTTCTGTGATAACAGGAGATATGCCACCATGGGCATCATGGTAAGCCCCCACGAGGATGAAAGCTTGTGTCCACCATGCATTTTTCCACAATCTTTGTGCTCTTTTGAAAAACAATCTTTTCATTTTCAATCTTTTTTATTTACATTCTATGTTTTTTGTGTTAAAAAATAATCAATTTTTCAATAAATTTGTTGATAGCAGGGGGAAGTCAAAAGATGTTTCTTATGGAAGCTGGGATATCTTTTCTCTTTTCAACAGTGGGTGCCCATGATAAAATTGGTCATCGGCGATTTTATAAAAAATTTATGGCATTTATTGGAGAGGATCTCCAGCGATTGTTATATACGCTCTCAAAGCTTCCTGGTCTTGGAACACGTTCTGCAAAACGTCTGGTTTTACATCTTTTGAAGCATAAGGATACCTCTTTTGAAGCTCTCATGGAGAGTTTACGCACCGTGTATGAAACGTATGCTCCGTGTCACATATGTGGGTACTGGGACTGCCAGCGACCGTGTTTTTTTTGTGCATCGTCTCAAAGGGATGAAGAAACTTTGTGTATTGTGGAGGAAACGAGTGATGTGTGGGTGCTGGAAAAGGCTGGGGTTTTTAAAGGAAGGTACCATGTCCTTGGGGGGCTTTTTTCTTCTTCTGCTTTTTCTGCAGCAAAATGCTGTATAGAGCCTCTCATGGACCGTTTGAGAACGGGAAATCATAGCATAAAAGAAGTGATTATTGCCTTGAGCAGCACCATGGAGGCTCAAACCACTTTGTATTATCTCATGACGGAGCTGCGTGAGCATTTCCCACAGTTTCTGGTATCCAGGTTGTCTCGAGGAATTCCGTCTGGAGGAGAGCTTGGGTATCTTGACGCACTTACGCTTTCCAATGCATTTTTAGAAAGAAAGTCAGTGTGGGAAGAGGGTCAGAGCGATGATCCTGGAAAGGATTTTGTGGAAAACATTGGCGGAGCGTTGAAATACAGGGAGGATATTTTATGACATCTAAGACACTGCCCCAACAACGAGAGATGGGCTTTTGGTCTGTGTTAGCTTTTGTTGTGGGGTCGCAACTGGGGTCCTCCGTTTTTTTAATGCCCCCACAGCTTGCCCCTTATGGTTTTTGGGGCATTTGCGGGTGGGCCATTTCTGGTATGGGAGCAGTGATGCTTGCCCTAGCATTTTCCATTTTGGCTCAACACAATACGTCTCGAGGAAGTCCCCACGTGTATGTGTGTGAGGCTTTTGGTCATCATGCTGCCTTTTATGTGGCGTGGGTGCATTGGGTGATTTCATGGTTAAGCTCTGTGACACTTATTGTGATTGCTGTGGGTGCTTTGGAAAGTGTGGTGGGAAAATTTGGGGTTTTTCGAGTATGGGTTGAAGTTTTGTTGATTCTTCTCATTATGAGTATGAACATTAAAAGCCTTGCACTATCTGGAATTTTCGAACGCATTTTTTCTTTTTTAAAGGTGCTTCCTGTGGTGATTATTCCCATCATATGTTTACCATTTTTGAATATAGGACATTGGGACCCCCCTCATGATGTTTTTCCCTTTGAGGCTGTGAAGATTTCTGCGCTTTTGACATTTTGGGGATTCATTGGTGTGGAAACAGGTACTACCATGATGAATGCGGTGAAAAATGCCCGAGTTATTGTGCCCCGTGCTCTTTTTTGGGGAACACTCCTCGTGGCGGTGTTGTATGCCTGTAATAGCGCGGTTATTTTAGGGCTTGTTCCTAGAGAACTTTTGGTACATTCCGAAGATGCATATAATACGGTGCTCCATGTGCATTTTGGGGGGTCGTGGGCTCCATTCTTATCATGCATATCTTTTGTGATGCTTATGGGAACATTGAATTCCTGGCTTTTTGCCTCAGGACAAATTTCTATGATTGCTGCACAAGATGGCCTTTTTCCTGTTTTTTTTGAGAAAATTAATAGTCGAGGCATTCCTGTGGGGGGCATTGTGGTGACGGCTCTGCTTTTGGCGGGTGGTGCAGTGCTTTTGGAAAATCCTGATGTATATCAGCAAATTAATACTCTTATTACCCTCTCAGTTTTGCTTTTTGTGGTTGTGTATGGTGCTTCTGTTTTGGCGCTTCTATGGCTCATGGGCCGAAAAAAAATTCCACAAACAGTTGGTCGATGGACTGTTGTTGTTTTATCTTTCAGTTTTTGTGTGTGGGTGCTTATGACATCAGAGCTTTCCATGCTTTTATGGATGCTTGTTATTCCTTTGTCTGGGGGGATTCTTCAGGTGGCGGCGTGGGTGTGGGCTCGCTTTTTCCCTTGGAAGACAGTGTATCTAACACGTGGAAAGTGAGACTGCGGTTCGTAGAGGAATCTTGAATCACCACTTCTTTTTCACTAACGTGTACCACCCTCCATCCATCTGCTGTGACTGCAGATTCTGAGTCAATACGTTCTCCATTTATCCACACAATCCATGTGCCCAGATCTTCTCGATAAAAAACACCTTCTAGAGACGGTATTTTTTTTCCTCGTTGAGATTCTGGTGCAAAGGAAAATGCTCGTGATGGTCTGGGGGCTTGAGGAAAAAAAAGGGATTTTCCTCCTGCAGTGAAAGCTTTCCACATGGATACTCCCAGAAAAAAGACGAGGCCAGCTCTTTTCATGAATACACCTTACAGGATTGTAATTTTGGAGGTGGTTTTTGGGGTGTTTTTTTCTTTGTCCCACATATGATGCATGATGCTTTGAAAGACAAAAGAAGGAGTGGCGATAGATTTTTTCTTTTTCCTTGTGCTTTGTCGTCCTTTGTTTTTTTCAGTGAAAAATTGAGGAGGATCAGAGCTCCAGGAAATTCTCTGAAGACTGTGGTGAAAAAGTCTCGTACGTGCTCATCATTTGTGCTTTCGGCAGTGACAAGGAGGGTCATGCTGGTGTGTGTCTCGAAGTCTTTTTCGGAAAAGATTTTTATGTGCATATGATGCAGTGTATGACGGGCAGCCCAGGTATGGAATAGGTGGATGATCTTTTCATGTGTTACGTGGTTCAGGGAGTTTTTTTGGTGCAGTCTCTTGTGCTTTTCCAGCTTTGTAAGGATACTATGAGCCTTGAGAATATAAGCTTCTATGGACTCTATGTCGTGCTCTACACTATTTTTTCTCCACCAAAAAGTTCCCCAGAGCAGGGTGAGGATGCACCAGAAGAAAAGTATCGCTCCCCAGATAAGGGTTTTTTTGTGCCAAAGAGTAAATTTTTTCATGATGCCTCTAGGGTTATATTTTTTTCTAAAGCAAGGGGGGAGGGACATTCTATTTTTACTCCAGTCTTGAAGGGGAAAAAAACAGGTGAAAGTCTTGGAAAAAAGCGAGACCACTCTTTGTGGTACTCATGTATGGTGAGGGGAACACCATAGTGAAAAATGATGGTGGCTCTATCCTTTTGAAGTACTATTTCCTCTAGCGCACAATTCTCTCCCACAAAGTTTTCTAAGGTTGTGAAGAAGGCCTGCAGATTTTTTTCTTGCATGACCTGTTTTGTTCTCATCTCATCTGTTCCATGTGCTTCTTTGTGAGAAAAAGGAAAGACAGAAATTTTTTTATGCACGTTGTATAAATCTTGTTTTCTCTCTATGTACTTTTTCTGAATTGCTTTCAGGGAATACCATTGGGCTGTGGCACACACAAAAGAAAGAGAGAGGAAAAATGCCAGGACATATTCTCTATATGGGATCCATTTTTTGAAGGTGGAAAAGCGAAGAAGATCTTTCCACCTGTAGGACATGCGAAGTTTATAGTGGGGGGTCCGGTTCCATAGCACAAGGGTGTGAAAAATGCTGAGATCTTGTGTCAAAGGGATTCCCTCTTTCTCTAAAAAAGCAACAAGGGTATCACCATGAAAAAAAAGCCCTAGGGGAAAATGTTCTGAGAGGACATCTGGAAAATCTTTTGGCTCCCAAAATATCACCACTTTATGAGTGGACTCCCCATAAAGTTTTTCTCCATAACGTAAGGTTTCTGCAATAATTGTATGAATCTCAGTTCGTTTTTCTGGTGGAATATTTTCCCACGATCTCCAAAAAATTATATGGTTGTTTTGAAAAAACCACAGGTTCAGGGAAAAGCTTTTATCCATGCTGACGATAAGATGTGAGAGATTTTTTTTGTGTGTGGATCCTGTGGGTAATAGATTTTTTAATATCATGCCAAGTTCTGCAGAATAACTGAATACAGAAAAATGTCGATTCATTATGGTAAGGCGATGAAGTACATTGGCGAGTGGTGGTGTTGGCTCTAAGCGGACGGAAAAGATACTTCGAGGAAAAAACGATGTTTGCAGAAAAAAGTATGAGCCTTTTTTTGTGAAATGCTGTTTTTTTTCTGTGTACCAATAGAAGAACTCAATCCACGATAAAAATGATGGACTATTTTCTTTTTTAATCTCCTGATGAACATTTCCATCAAAGCACATGACAGGATCGTTTTTTTGCAAAGAAAGAGATGCGATGATAGTGGAATTTTTTTCCAAGGGCTCCTGCAGTATCAAGCGAATATTTTTCTTGGTACATCTATAGAGAAAAACGTGGTGTGTCGTATAAAAGAGTGCACAAAAAGATCTAGTCATGAAAAATCACCATGGTTTCGTAAAGGGGGAGGAAGACTCCATGAATGAGCAAAAGCAAAAAAAGCCCAATAATGCAAAAGAGAATGGGGGCCATCCACACAAAAATGAGATCTTTTCTTTGGGAAGTCTCATAAAGTAAAAGAGTGGTGACATGGTGAAGGGATTCGACCAGCTGTCCGTTCTTTTCACCATCATGGAGAAGATGAAGAAAAAATGGTCGTATAAATGGCAGTTCTTGAAATGCTTGCCACAAGGGAACGCCTCTGTGGATATGTTGGTGGGCGTCCAGAAGAAATTTCTGCACATAAAAGGAGGAACACGTGTTAATGGCTGCGGGCAGTGCTGTCATGAAGGGGACCTCTGCATGACACAGAAGATGGAGTGCTCCAAAAAATCTGCTGTAGTGACTTTCTGCGATCCACGTGCTCCAAGGCCAATAGGAGAAAAATACTTTATGGGTCCACGCACGAGAGAGGGGATAAAAAAGGAGGTATCCTCCGAGAAAAAAGCTCAGAAGAAGAAGCACTGGAAAACCAAAGGTGCGAAAGGAGACCTCACTCATAACCTTGCACAGGTGGGTGGTGAAAGAAAGGGGAATGTTGAGATCGTTGAGGAGGGCTAAAAGCTGTGGAAGTATTCCATGTAAAATAAGATGAAATGCTATGATGAGGAGAAAGCTTGTGAAAATAGGATAGCTGAGGACTTTCCACAGCCGATCTTTTTGTATCATGTGTTCTTGCACGTGGTGGCGTGCCTTTTCACAAATGTAGGAAAATTTTCCAGATTTTTCTCCCAGAGTCAGAAGGGCGTGAAGCACAGGGCTGAAGGTGGAGGGGTATGCCAAGCATGCCTCCGAAATGGAAAAGCCTTGTCGAACGTCCTGTTGGATGTTGTCCACAATGTGTCCAAAGGGTCCCACAAAAGCTGTTCTCATTTCTTCCAGGGCATCCGCAATGCTTTTTCCAGACCGCGTTGCGTGTTCCAGATATAAAAAAAATCGTATGAGGCGAGAAAGATTCTTTTTTTCGTGAAGCCGGAAAAGGAAACGCCAGATTTTCCGCACGTAGAGGGGCTGGAGGTTTTTTGTGCGCAAAGTTTTTTTAATCTCTTCTTTGTGAAGGCCATGCATATACCCTTTTTTTCTTTGATTATGTTCCGTAAGGGCCATATATTTATAGATGTTCATTGTTTTTCCTTATGAGAACTACACGCCAACCACGCGCTCAATTTCTTCTAAACTTGTTTCCCCCATTCGCATCATTTTTATGCCATCCATAAGGAGTGATGGAACTCCCTGGGATCGAATCTGCTCTTCCAAGACGTATATGGGTTTATTTTCCAAAATCAGCTCCTCAAGCTCCGGTGTGATGGTGATAATTTCTGCAATCATTTGTCGTCCTTTATACCCTTGAAAATTACATTCCTTGCAGCCCTTACTTTGATACACAATGAAGTCGGGTGACACTTTCAGTTTCTTTGCGTCTGTGGAAGAGAGAATCGATGGCTCCTTGCATAGAGGGCATAAAATCCTTACGAGGCGTTGTGACACGATGCCCCTAATGTTTCCCACTAAGAATGTTGAGGAAATATGGAAATCAAAAAATCGATAAATTGCTCCTAAGGCGCTTGTGGTATGAAGGGTGGTGAGTACTTTGTGGCCTGTCATAGATGCTCGAAGGGCTATGTGTGCTGTTTCTTTATCTCGAATTTCTCCTAAGAGAATCACGTCGGGATCTTGCCGCAGAATTGATTGCATACCTTTGGCAAAAGTCATGGGAGAGTTTTCTCTCACTTCGCTTTGTCGAATGTTGGAGAACTCGTATTCCACTGGTTCCTCCAGTGTCATGATATTCAGTCTTTCATGGTCTAAAAGCTGTACCATGTTATAGAGGGTTGTGGTTTTTCCAGAGCCAGTGGGCCCAGTCAAAATAATAATGCCATCAGGTTTTTTTAAAAGAGGCATAAGATTTGATGTGAATTGAGAGAAATTTTTTACAGAAGTCTTGGAGAAAAGAGAATGCTTTTTGTCCAAAATTCGTAACACAATATTTTCTCCATGGATGGTTCTGTGGGACGAGGAGCGAATATCAATGAACCGTCCAAAGACCGGAAGAGAAAATCGTCCATCCTGAGATTTTCTGGTTTCCGTAATATCTATGTTGGACAAAACCTTCAGCTGTATGCATAAGGATGACCACCAGGAGTAGTGAAACTTTATGATATTTCGTAAGATGCCGTCACAGCGATAGCGCACCTGAATGAAATATTTTTCTGGAGAAAAATGGATATCAGATGCTCTGTGGTACACAGCGTCTGTGATGATTTTATAGAGCAGTTCGTTGATTTGCTGGGTTCCCACTGTTTTTTGTATGGAAAAAAGTTTTTCCACATGGGGGGGGGAAAGTTTTTCATGAATATTTTCAAGAAGCTCTGATTTTTTTGCTGTGACAACCCGAAGGGCCTCCCCCTGGCTGAGGAAATTTTTGATTTTATCGTAGGCTTTGATGTCATCCACATCATTCATAGCAACGGTGAGGGTGTTGGTTGTAGAATCAAAGTCTATTGGAAGGGCTAAACACGATTCTTTAAGCTCTTGAGGGAGATAGTGCAGGACGCTTTCAGGAATAGTTCGATTCTCTAGGGAAATGAAGGGGCTTTTGCGCAACTTACAAAGGGTCTGTACCAGCACATCTTCTGACACAAACTGCGCATCTGTGAGAATGGTGTCCATGGAATGACCAGAGATTTTTTGCTCTATGAGCGCAATCTCTTTTTCTTCTTCTGAAAGATGTTTTTCTTTCACAAGATGCTGGAGCACCATATCTTGCTCCTTTAAAAATGGTATCTCAGGGGTGGTGCTCACAGATGTCGTATGGCTTTTTTTCTGTAGTATAAGTATTTCCATGTACTGTGACAATAAAATAATTTTTATTAAAATTTTATACAAAATAATTGTTTGTTTTTTTCTTGTTATGATAAAAAAACAATCTCTTTATATAAGAAAAAAATAAATTGATGATGGCATTATAGAGGAACTTATTTTTTATCAACCTGTTAAAGAAAGAAAAATATATCAATGTGCAGTTTATTCACATGAAAATGCGGAATGTTTTCTTCATTTTTCCGTGGAGGCAGCTGAGGGGATTGGCATCAAGGGGAGCCCATGGGTATACTTTCAGAGAGGTTGCAGAAAAGGAAGATGAGGATGGGGAAAAATGTGTGTGGAGAGGGGGCATAGCATAGCATGGAAAAAAAGCCTCCTTACAAAAAGCGCTCCGTTTCGTCACGGCGATGGCTGCAACGACAGCACAGAGATGTCTTTGTGCGGGAAGCTCAAAAAAGGAATTATCGTTCGCGGTCTGCATTAAAGTTGCTTCAGCTTCAGGAGCGATATGGTTTTTTGAAGCCTTACCAGAAGGTTTTGGATCTTGGCTGTGCGCCTGGAGGGTGGTGTCAGGTGGTACACGAGATATTGGTACAAAAACAAAAGGTCTTGGGAATGCACCAAATTGTTGGAGTAGACATTCAAAAAATGCCTGATATTCCGGATGTAACATTTATGCAGGAGGATATTATGGGAGACACCCTCCTACAACGTCTGAACGCTCTTGCCCCCGCCGGGTTTCACGTGGTGCTGAGCGACATTGCACCTGCCAGCACAGGCATGAAGAAAGTGGACGCAGCGAGGGGGGAGGCGCTTCTTGAGGCCGTTATAGATGTTATGACAGGCTGTTTAGAGATGGGGGGTACTTTTGTGGTGAAAATTTTCCATGGATATGATGGGCGATATTTTTTTAATACATTGAAGAAAATTTTTTCCTCTGTGCACTATGCGAAACCCCCAGCCAGCAGAAAGGATTCCGGAGAGATTTATGTGGTGGCACAAAACTTTCTGGGGCAGCAGAAGCAGGAGCCATCTTCTTCAGATGTCCTTTTATAAGCTATTTATTTGTCTTATTTGTGTTTTATTCTTATAATTCATCTTTTTATTATTTTGTATTGAAAAAATATCTTTTTAAGAGTATTCTATAGTTATGTGATTATGGAGTCTATGATGAAAAGCTTTTTCGCCCTATTTTTTTCTGTGTTGACGTGTTTTTCTGTGCAGAGCATGGGGGCTGTTTCAGGAGAAAAAGAAGAGAAAAAAAGGAAGAATCAATGGGATCTGGAGGATTTTGAACAGGCAATTCTAGATGTGTATGTCAAGGTTCTGGGGTGCTCTCGAGAAACTGCTCTTCGCATATATGACGCGAGGAGCATTGGTGAAATGGGGTTCTCCAAGAAGATCTATGATCAGGATCCGGTGGCTTTTCGACAGCGTTTAAAAAAGGGGATAGAGCTTTTTATACTCAATACTCCAATATGTATAAAGAGAAAGAGGACTTCTCGTGGGCCTAAAAAATCAACTATAGAAATGATATATAACCGGATGATGGAGGGTTTTCGTACCATGCTTAAAATATTAGCGCAAAAAGGGTTGAAGGAGCATCAAGAAATTCTTCGATCATTTTTTGCGGAGCAGGCAAAGTTAGATGGAGCAGAGAAAATTGTAGATAAGCAGAAGACGTCCCCTTTACAAAAAAGGCTGAGTGAGGATGCCTATAGACAGGCGTGTGTTGACGTCTATTCGGAGTTTGAAGGTCTTCCCACACAGGATGTTGAGAAGGCATATGATATGGGGTTTTTTTGGAGAAGGAGGGTGCTGCAAGACTTCTATGGAAAAGATCCAGAAGGTTTTCGGAAGAATTTAAAAGATTTGTATGCCTATCAAGCCAAAAGGGAGAAAATTGGTACAGAGGTCTGCCATGCTTTGTGTCAGTACTTTTATCTTATGGCTCCAGGGAGAAATAACATCTGGATCAAAGCATGTAAACCTGATGACATCAAGACCGTATGTCATGAAGGGCTGGGTCACTCTAGGGGAATAGGGGGAAAAATGAGGTGTGTGACTCATAAAGACCAAAGAGAGCAAAAATCGAGCCCCCCAAGAAATGTGGAAGCCTTTGAAAAAGCTTCCATATCTGCCTGGGCAGAGGTTACGGGGTGTTCCCAGGAAAGTGCTGTTCAGGCGTATAAAGCAGGGCTTATTGGTGTCATAAATCCTTCACAAGCAACCTATGAGAAGGGTCCTGATGCTTTTCGCACGAGTGAAAAGGAACGTCTGGAGGGACTCATAAAAGGGTTTCTGGGGCCTCATAAACTGAATAAAAAGACTTTTCGTCAACGGATTGCAAAATCAATAAAAAAACTTTTGCAAGAAAAGGAAGAGATCCTTCGATCATTTCTTGCGAATAAGGCAAAGCTGGGTGGAAAGAATGAGAACATAGGCAAGACAAAATCTTGTCTCAGCGAACATGAATATAGACGGGCTTGTATTGACTGTTTTTCAGAGTTTTCAGGTGTTCCCAAAAAAGATGTGGAAAAAGCGTATGATATGGGCTTTTTTTGGAGAAGGCAGATGTTGGAGGAGTTATATAACAAAAATCCTGCAGGTTTTAGGGAAAATTTAAAAGATCTATATAAGCATCAAATAAGCGTGAATATGAGTCCCCGCATTCTGTGTTATAACTTTATAGCCGAGGGGCCTGATATGGTATGGACCAGAATGAAGTTTGAGGAAAATAAGAAAGGCCAGGTTAAATTCAAATCAAGAAAAATGCTCCACGCTGGAGGGGGTGATGCGACCTGATCTCATATGTTGAAAAATATTTTTTTATTATATATCATTTCGTAGTGATTTGCTTACGGAGTCTTATAGTGAAAAAAGGGATTTTTTATGCACTGTTTTTCTGTGCCATGGGGTATTGTTCTGCAGGAACCACGTGTGTCGTAGCTGCAAGGGATGTGAAAGCTTTTAAACAAGCAGCCATAGATGCCTATAGAGAGGTTATGGGATGCTCGGAGAAGGATGCTGATGCAGCATATGCGCGGGGGGAATTTGATGCAACAAATATCACAGATGATGAATATGAGAAGGGTCCTGCGGCTTTTAAGCAGACTGTAAAAGAAGCTTTGACGGATATTGCAGAATCTACTAAGTGGGAGGTTTTTGAAAAAGCACTCGTAGAGGTGTATGCAGAGGTTGTGGGATGGTCTCAAGAACGTGCTTCTCAAGCGTATAAACTTGGGGTCATTGGTGTGACAAATTTTTCACAAGAAGCCTATGAGAGAGGTCTCGATGCTTTTCGCAAAGATATAAAGGATGGTTTAGAGAGTATCATGCGGGATCATAAAGTGAATCAAGAGGCTTTTCGTGCAATGCTTGAAAAATCAATAGAGAGCGAGCTGAAAAATAAGGAAGGGATGCTTCGATCATTTCTTGCGAAGAATGCAAAGTTGAGTGGGAAAGATGGGAGTGTTGGCCAGCAGGAACCAAAATCTTTATACAAGCATCTCACAGAAAATGAATATAGACGGGCTTGTATTGACTGTTTTTCAGAGTTTTCAGGTGTTCCCAAAAAAGATGTTGAAAGAGCGTATGATATGGGCTTTTTTTGGAGAAGGCAGATGTTGGAAGAGTTATATAACAAAAATCCTGCAGGTTTTAGGGAAAATTTAAAAGATCTGTATAAGTATCAAGCCAAAATGTGGAACAGGGATATGGATGCAATTCGTTCTTTTTTTTATGATGGTTTAAAGTTACGGGATCCTAGTAGAGAATGCATCAAAACACGTAAACTTAATACTGAGGAAAACAAGGGTGCATCATCTGAAAGGCAAGTGACTCACAAAGATGGAGAGGTCGCTTCGAGGGACTGAAGGGGGCGCTGTTGCATTTTAGAAAACACTTGAGAAAGAAGAGGGGGGGTAGTTTTTTCTTCCCTCTTTTTTTTTGAGAACCTATCGTGGTGAAGGCCATTTTCATGACCATTTTGAAAATTAAAAAGAAAAATCCACGTCGAAGATGGGATGTATCTCGTATCTTATCACCACCCGATATTTTTCAATATGTTGTAAGATTTTTTTTCTTATTCTATAGTACGTTCTCAATGATTTTCTTACGGAGTTTTATAGTGAAAAAAGGGATTTTTTGTGCACTGTTTTTCTGTGTCATGGGGTATTGTTCTGCAGGGCATGTTGTAGCTGATGAAACACAACAACAGAAAACGGAGGCAGCAAGAGATGTGGAGGCTTTTGAAAAAGCAGTTATAGATGTGTTTGCAGAAGTTCTGGAATGGCCTCAAGAGAGTGTTGTGAAAGCCTATAAAGCAGGGGCCATTGGTGTAACAAATATTTCAGAAGGCTATAAGACAGGTCTCGATGCTGTTCGCAAGGCTGTAAAAAAGGGGTTAGAGCGTATGATGCAGCATCATAAGCTCGATAAAGAGGCTTTTCGTGCAATGCTTGAAAAATCATCAGAGGAACAGTTGAAAGAGAAGGAAGAGATCCTTCAATCATTTCTTGCTGAGAGTGCAAAGTTGAGCGGGAAAGATGGGGGTATGGGCCAGCAGGAAGGAAAATCTTTACACAAGCATCTTACAGAAAATGAATATAGACGGGCCTGTGTTGACTCTTTTTCAGAGTTTGCAAATGTTCCTAAAGAGCATGTTGAAAGAGCATATCATGTGAACTTTTTTTGGAGAAGGCAGATGTTGGAAGAGTTATATGAAAAAAATCCTGCAGACTTTAAAGAAAATTTAAAAGATCTGTATAAGTATCAAGCCAAAATGTGGAACAGGGATATGGATGCGGTCCATTCTTCTTTTTATGATGCTATAAAGTTAAAGGGTTCTCGTGGAACCTCTGCTAAAGTACGTAAGCCTAATACGGGTGCACCATCTGAACCATGTGGATGATGCTCTCGCAAAGTCATTTGAAAGAATTGTCAATAGTAATGGTAAAACAAAAAATAGGAATATATGAGGTATGGTTAACAAACATCCGTCAAGGAAATAACATGAGATTCCACCACTGGCGAGAAACCAGCAGAGCAGGGAGAGAGATGGGGGGGCATAGCGCGCGCGCCCCGTGTCGTCATCTCTAGCCCCTTGCTCACACTCCGCTTCTGGTTATTTATTCTTGTTGAGGACATTTTGGTTTTCTTAACATTATAGCATTAACTATATCCTCGTCCAGATTCGTTCCGATCCAGCTGCCCGGGCTAATATCAAGCGCATCAATTTGCTTATCACTTAAAGCAGACACGAGTTTACCATAGTCTTCAACAACATCTTTCTTCATCCTATCAGAAAAAAGCTTTTTTATCGCCTCAGGGTTAATGAGAGAAAGTTTATAGTTTTTATCATTATTCTTTGTATGCTTCAATAGTTCGTTTACCTGATTTCTTTGAAAAACTTCTACATCTTCTGGATCAATATATTTGAGTATATCATCTTCAATTTTAGCGTTGACAAGAAATTCACTAATTGCTGATTTTCTCATTTTATAGTTGATAATATGTTGATTTTCGGGGAGTAGATCAGCGAGCGTATTTGCATATTCTGGACGCAGCCCCTCCAAAAAAGCATAGTCCAAAATTATACCTATTTTATCTAGTTGCTTTTTCTTGTCTTCATCATCTTTTTCTTTGTTCATAACCCTAAGCAGAGCTTGCAGATCCTCCTGACTTTTTGGTTTCCAATCCTCTACTTTTGCAGCGTATTTTACAAATTCCTCTCGCATAGGATCTCTGATGTATTGATTGTAAGTATCTATTTCATCTATTTGCTTTTTCTTTTTTTCATTATCTTCTTCTTTTTTAAGCATATTTATCAGATTAGATATATACATATCCTGCTCATTTTGTGATTTCAAAGCCTCTGATGTTATAGCCTGTCCTACCAATTCCTCTTGCATCTCATTTGTAAGAAAGACCCTATTAACGTAAACATATATTGAATTTGCCACCATCCGAGGTATGAGATCTTTGATTTTATCCTCTGGTATCTGCTGGAACTTCTCCTTTGAAAGTAAACCTTTGGTATCTCGCAATAGATATTCTATCTGATCTGTAGTGAATCTTTGAATGTATTGGTCTGCAATTTTTACATTCAATTCCTCTAAACTAGGAAGTTTTTCAAAATCAATTGAAAAGAATTTATCCCGTGGAATATCAAGATCCACCCTAGATAACAATTGTTTTAAAGCATAAGGATTTAGTTTTCTAAATAAAAGTACCATCAAGTTTTCTATATGATTTTGTGTCATCTTTTCAGCATCAAAAAAATAAATGGATTTTACATTGTTTTCTGTTAAATCACTAACATAACAGGGATCTTTTAAAAACCTCCATATGACCACTCGGTTCACGATCTCGTCGCCTATTTCTTGGAGCAGCTGTATAGTACTTTCATTATTTGCGATCCCACTGTCGACTATTTTCTCTGCCAGATGGTTTAATAAATTCCAGTTCTGCGCTATCTGTTTCTTTTGCTCTCCTGTTAAAGCCTTCACGTGCTCTTCTGTAAGTTTTCCTGAAAAATTACCTTCCAAAACGCTCTCGATATCTTTTTTAATTTGCTCCGCCCGAGCATCGGCAGCGGCGGCAGCATTGGCAGCATCGGCAGCCTTCTTCCTTTCATAATAACGATTCCCCTGCCATACGAGAAGAGTTGCAATCCCTGCAATCCCTGCACCTGCAATCCCTAGCTTCGCAAGAGGGGACTGCTGATTCCACAGCTCTCCCAAAGTTGGCCAGCCAAGAACCCGTCCTATGCTGCTCATAACATAGTTACTAGTTTCTTTAATAAATTCTGTCTCATTTCGACTGTATTGACCCTGAAGATTATCTTGAGATCCCTTGTCGCCCACATTTGGACTACTTAGAGTATCATTGGAATGTGGCCAGATGTAGCTCATCAAACCGTTACTAATTGCTTTAAACTGTTCCCTAAATGTTATATTTTTATTGATTTGAAGCGTACCACTATGTTCCATAGCTTGAGTATCATTGGAATGTGACGAGTTAAAAAACCCTCTTATCCAGCTCCAAGAATTGTAAACACGTGATTCCATCCATCCCTCTGTTGTCTCATTGTGATTGGCTTTAATTGCTTCATCATCTTGATCGTCTTTAATTTCTTCATCATCTTGATCGTCTTTAATTTCTTCATCATCTTGATCGTCTTTAATTTC
>CAZLKT010000014.1:22645-26495 GCA_964560205.1 uncultured Holosporaceae bacterium
TTCATCATCTTGATCGGCTTTAATTTCTCCATCATCTTTAAATTTCTTGTCGTTCACATTTGGAATACTTTTAAGAGGATCATTGGAATTTCGAAGCTCCCATAGTGCGTTACCCATGGTAAAAACACCTGTTGCAGCTGCAGTGATGGGAAGAGGGCTCAACCAACTGTTCATCTTTTCCCGATTCTTTTCCAGAGGTTTGTTCGCGTTGGCAGGAGACAAAAGAGCAGGGCTCTTTTTTTGTGTCTTCTTCTGTATCGTCCTCTGTATCTTCTGCTGTGTCCCCATCTTTTGTCCGGTGTTTTTTTTGCGTAGTGGGGCGCCCTTACTGCCACGTCTCCTATTTTCCTTTTTTGGTGCTTCCCCCGTCTTTTTTATAGGTTGTACAGCTCGTTGTGTTTCTGCCATGACAGCCCCTGTTTTTTGTGCACACAAAAAAACAAATAAAAACAATGTTAATTTCTTGACATTAAAGTTGTTCATAAGCTAATAATAATTAAAAAATAACCTTTATTATTATACATCATTTGAAAGAATTGTCAATAGTAATGGTAAAACAAAAAATAGGAATATATGAGGTATGGTTAACAAACATCCGTCAAGGAAATAACATGAGATTCCACCACTGGCGAGAAACCAGCAGAGCAGGGAGAGAGATGGGCATAGCCCCCCGCGCGTGTGTCGTCGTCGCTAGCCCTTGTGTTTATTATTGTTGAGGAGGACAACCATTTTGTTTTCTTGTCCTTATCGTTTTAATTATATTTGGATCTAGATTCTTTTCGATCCAGCTGCCCGGACGAACATCAAGCCCATCAATTTGCTTATCACTTAAAGCAGACACGAGTTTACCATAGTCTTTAACAATACCCTTCATCATAGGAAAAAAAAGCTCGAACATCGCCCCAGGGGTAAGGAGAGAGATTTTAAACTTGTCAACACCATTCTCCAGCTTTTCAAGTAGATGGTTGTACCTCACACTGTCAAGCATTAACACATCATTTGGAGTAAGATATGGAAGTAGATTATCTGCAATTCTATCTCCTTTTTCCACAAAGCTATCAATTGATGCTCGTATATTGCCATAATCGATAATATGTTGAACATCGCTGAGTAGATTAGTGAGCTTTTCTTGGCGAGCTTGAGATAGCTTCGCGAATAGATCATAGTCCACATATTTTTCTATTTTCTTTTTCATGATTTGATTATCTCTTTCTTTTTCAAGAATATCAACCGCACAATTAAGAGCAACACTATCTATTATTGGCTTATCTTCTCTTTTTACAAACATTTCAAGCTTTCTCAATTCGTTCATTTTTTTGTCTTTCAATTTCAATTTCTCTTGTATGTCAAAATTAAGATGTTGTACACCAGAGAACGACATGCCATACCATATCTTTTCTGCTACATCGTCCAGGAGAGGTTCGATTTTATCATCTGGTATCTTCTGGAACTGCTCCTTTGAAAGTAAACCTTTGGTATCTCGCAATAGATATTCTATCTGTTTTTCACTTAATTCTTGAATGTATTTGTCTGCAATCTCTACCTTCAATTGATCATAACTAGGAAGTTTTTCAAAATCAATTGTATGTAATTTGTTGTCTGGAATGTCAATATCGCCCCGAGATAATAATGTTTTTAAAACCTTAGGATTGAGAGCGTAAAATAAATCCCCAGGAATTTTGTCTATCTGATCTTGTGTCATATTTTCAGCATCATCACAAGAAATGCGTTTTACCTTCTCTGCTGTTAAGTCCTTAAACTTAAAGTCATTGGGATTTTGTACCCCCCTCACCTCCAATTGCCCACCGCTCTTGTCTATGGGCTTCTGCAGTTTGCTAATAAGCTCATTATCATCGGGGAATAGCTTAGTGAGATCCCGAGTGCGAGCTTCTAGGAGCTTTTGAGGCATATCCTCCAATACATCATCATGATCCAGATATTTTTTTATTTTATTTTTTACACTTTCCTTGTCTTCTTTAGGAGGATCTTCCCTTTCAAGAAAAAAAACCAAAATATCAAAAACATAATTATTTTTTATTTCCCAAGCATTGTCTTTTATACATTCTTTAATACTCTTATTTAATTCTTCGAGAAATTTATTTCTTATCATCTCATCATTAATATACTCTACATTAGAGTACCTAGTGCCATCCTCTAGTACCCCTTTTATTATCAAGGGTATGAGAGCTTTGATTTTATCTTTTGATAGCAGATCGAACTGCTTCTCTGAAAGCAAATTTTTGTCATCTCGAAATAGATATTCTATCTGTTTTTCACTTAATTTTTGAATGTATTTTTCCTCAATTCTTACATCAAGTTCCCCAGGACTAGGGATCCTTTCAAAATCAATTGTATGTAATTTGTCCTCTGGAATGTCAATAGCGCCCCGAGATAATAATGTTTTTAAAACCTTAGGATTGAGAGCGTAAAATAAATCCCCAGGAATTTTGTCTATCTGATCTTGTGTCATATTTTCAGCATCATCACAAGAAATGCCTTTTATATTATCTTCTGTGAACTCCTTAACCTCAAAGCCATTGGGATCTTGTAAAAACTCTTTTACTCGTCCGTCTCTCTTTTTTATGGCGTCCTGCAGTGAGTTGGCTGCGTTTATGCCTTTGAACAGATCTATGGTACTTCTATTATTTGCGATACCACTTTTGAGTACTGCATTTATCAGATTGTTTAATAAGTCAGCGTTCTTCTTTATCAGTGTCTTATCATCTATTGTAAAAGCCGCTATGTGCTCTTCTGTAATAAGTTTTTCTCCTTGAAACTTATCTGCAAAAAATTTATCAAGATCTTGAAACACGATAACATGCTTATTATTGGGGAGTAGCGGAATAAGCCTTTCTCGGACATCTTGATCTATATCCTTCAAGTCACAACTGTCCAGAAATTGTTCTATTTTATTTTTTGCATTTTTTATTGCATTTTCATTATATTTTTCTTTTTCAAGAAAATAAACCAGAACATAAAGATAATAGCCATCTATTTCCCAATCTTTGTTTTCTAAAAGTTTTTCTATCTGCTTAAGTGTTTCTGCTTCAAATTCATTTTTTATCCCAGGATTGAGATCTTCTATATGAGGGTACCAAGGGGCCCCATCTATGTGCTCTATTATCTCTTGTGCTATCTCGGGCATGATACTTCTGATTTTATCATCTGGTAGCAGCTTGAACTGCTCCGATGAAAGCAAATCATCTATGTTATCTTCCAATAGAAATTTTATCTGATCTTCACTTAATTTTTGAATGTATTTGTCTGCAATGTGTACGCGATATTGATCATAACTAGGAAGTATGGAAAAATTAATTTTATGTAATTTTTCCTGTGGAATGTTAATATCGTCCCGAGATAATAATATTTTTAAAATCTTAGTATTTAGAAATTCAAATAAATTCTCAGGAATTTTGTTAATAAAAGCTTCAATAAAATTTTTTTCTTTACCTGTAATATCTTCAGGTTCAATTGATCTTAACATATCTTTTGTGAATCTTTCAACAGTAAAATTACTGGGATCTGCTGAAAACTCCTTTGCAACCAATCGTTCGTCTCTCTTTTTTATATCGCCCTGCAGTAAGTTGACTGCGCCTTGACCTATTTCTGCGAACAGATCTCTGGTACTTGCACTATTTTCGATACCACTTTTGAGTACTGTCTCTCTCAGACTTTTTAATAAGGGAACATCATTCTTTATCTGGTCCTTATGCGATTTTGTAAAAGCCTTCATGTGCGCTTCTGTAAATGTTCCTAAAAAATTACCTTTAAGAAAGCTCTCGATATCTTTTTTAGTTTTATAATAACTGCTCGCCTTCCATACGAGAAGAGTTGCAATCCCTGCAATCCC
>CAZLKT010000015.1:0-15819 GCA_964560205.1 uncultured Holosporaceae bacterium
GCCATCGTTATCTTATGCACAAGATTAGTCTTTTCATGAGATCCATCTTCATACAGCTCACTTATTTTTTCTTTTAGCTTATCTAATTTATTGCGTTTGTATAAAATCGCGCAACGACTAATAAACATTTTTTGCAGATGATCTTTCGTAAGCATATTAATAATTTGATCCATTTCATCAGAAGAAACAGCACGAGGAGAAAAATCCTGGTTGATGGGGTCCTGTATAAAAGCTTTGAAAAGTTTGTCAATCCCATTTTTTTTATTAGGTTTAATATTTATTATCCCTAATTGTATCGATAGTTGTGTACATGCAGTCATAAGCAGTGATCCAAAAAGAAATCTTGATGGCAATATATATTGTGGTAGAAATGTGTTGGTCATGTTCACAGAAGATATGCCCAACGTTGCTGCTACAACGGCGGGAATAAGAAGCGGCACAGATCTGTTTCTAAAGATGGGGTATGAAGCCCCTGTAATGACTGCTCCTACTACCTCGTTTGGTGCTTTTAGAAAAATATTTTTCATATATTCATAGGTAGTGACGTTCTTAGGATTACCATGAGAGTTTACCAGCTTTTCGGCAGGCTTTTTCCCAGATTTTTGCTGAGAAGGTTTGATACTGAGGTTTTGCTGCAAAGGTCCAAAACCACCGGCAGTAATTTCCGTAAGGTTTCCAGTAAAGTTTGTTGGATTTTCGACAGGGGGCTGCGCAGGTTTGGCAGGAAGTTGCTGCTGCTGAGATTCTTCAACCAGGGGTTGCGCAGGTTCGGCAGGGGGTTCCTCGGGTTTTTCTTGCTGAATATGGGATGGTATACCCTGTGATGCTGGACTTTCGTTGTTTTGTGTACCTGCATCTCCTTCAGGTATTTGCGTGTTCTGTGAGGTTGAACCTCCATACATATAATACAAGCCGCCTAAGGCAAGGATTCCAAGGCCCAGCATATCGCCGTGTGATAGAGCGGGCAAAGAAGAGGTCCAAGATGAAAGCTTGTTCCACCAAGGAACATTGACCTCCAAGGGCTTTTCAACCTTCTTTAAGGTTACCTGACGCTTCTTTGAAGACTTTGGGGAGGTCTTTCCAGATATTTGTATTTTTGAGACCGTTGCTGCTTTGGTAGTCCTCCCATTAACCTTATTCTTCTTGGGCACAGCCGCAACGGCTTTTCTGGGCTTCGTATCCCTGGCTTTCAGAGGCAAAGCCTTCCCCCCCACGGAAAAGAATATAATAAAAAGCAAATACTTCTTGCGTCCATACTTCATAAAATACACACAGTTAAATAAAAAAACACATGAAAATCGTATCACATTTTAATTATTCTGTCAATAAAAAAGTGCTAAAAGGTTAATAAATATCTTAAAAAAATAAGGAAAGTATGGCATACGGCACATACAAGATTAAAAGGATGGAGTAAGAGGGGTCTTTTTGGCCATGGCACTAACACCATGAACATCTTTAATATAAAACAAAAGCACTTGTAATGGCTTATCTTAGGTGGTCTTCCGCCACATAGTGGCTGCAAAAAAAGCCCTTCTCTCACAAAACATCCATGCTAAAAATTTATTATTTTTTAACAATAAATTTATCACTTTATTCATTGTTTTTTTTTACAATATATTTAATGAAAATAAAAGAAATTTACTATGAAAAAAACATTTCCTTATATTTTGTTACTTGCATTCATGGTTTTTGGAACAAACGACGAGACAACTGTAACAGCTGCTCAATCTATGAAAAATGGCATCTCAAGAAAAGCAGAGACTAAAAAGAACAAGAAAAAAAAGTTAATGCGTTTCAAAAAGAAACGAAATTCTATCAGAAAAAATAGGAAATGGGACGGAAAAAGTACTATAAAGAGTGACGAAATGTCCAAAAAGTCGAAAACAGGAAGTGTGCAACCCATAAAGCCAGAAACAGACGACAAAAGGGACAATCAAATCTCCATAAATGTGGGGACACCTGCAAAAGAAGACACAAAACCAGAAGAGACGGAACAGACCTCTCCCTTGATACAAAAAGTCGAAGAAGCGGCTCCTGTAGAACAAAAGTCTTGGGTGAAGAGGGTGGGAGAAAAACTCTATGAGCATAAAGGAAAAGTAGCTTTAGGAACGGCAGCAGCATTGGGCGGAGGAGCTCTCCTTGCAGCAGGATATGGCCCGGCTATCGTTGGCGCAGCAAGTTCCTTCGGCTCATACGTGAAAGACCTTATAGTCCCAACAACCCCACCTTCTGGTAAAGGTACTCCTTCTCAAAACCTTATAGTCCTAAAAACCCCACCTTTTGGTAAAGTTACCCCTTCTCAAGATCCTATGCCTAAAGAATTTGTTTTTCCAAAGACGCCACCCACATGCGCAACTAGTACGACATTAGAGCTGACGAGCCGCTTAGGTCATGCAGCAAAAAAATTAGGTATTACAGAAAAAAGCTTAGGTAATGCAGCAAAAAGCTTAGGTAATGCAGTAGAGCCATTGTTGAAAGCAGGACATAACATGCTAAAAGAGGTTGATAAAATGCCTTGAATACGTCAATAATAAAAGAAATTCTTTTATTATTAATATTATTTTATTAAAATAATAAAAATTAAAAAGGATGTGCATCATGAAAAATAAGCTTCTTTATTCTATCTGCCTTACCCTGGCGTTTTTTCAATCAGAGGTAGGAAGAACTGAGCCAGAAAAACCCCTTCTCTTCTGGTCTCAATCCAAAGAACCCATAGAAGGTTTAACGCCTCCAGGAGTACCACCGGAAAGAGTCTATTACTACACTGGATACGCTGGAGGCCTCTTCACCAAGGGAAATACATATGTTTTTCCCTTTGTTTTCTAATCTCCTTGCTCAAAAAACCTGAATGTTTTATACACAACCCTCCTTTTCTTATGAAGGGAGGGTATTTTTTTTGATGTCTTGGCCGAAGAGAGAAATTGTGCTAGGCTTAGGGTCCATATGGTAACCAATACGAGGTTTAAAAATGACAAAAGTGACAAGAGAAGATGTCTTCAAACGGGTAAAGGATCTTGTGACGTCTCGGCTAAGTTTGCGAGAAGATTTTTCTGAAAAGGCGCATTTCATCAATGATCTTGGTGCAGACAGTTTGGACATAGTGGAGCTTGTTATGGCCATTGAGGAAGAGTTTAAATGCGAAATCGATGATGCAGAGGCGGAAAAGATGCGCACCGTGGGCGATGTTGTGGATTATATCTGGGAAAAAGTGTCCAAAGAGGACAGCTGAGACATATGCGTGTCATGAGAACACCAGTCCTGAAAGAAGCAAAAGGAGTCATCACATGGAAAAAAGACGAGTTGTTGTTACGGGCATAGGGCTTGTAACACCTCTTGGATGTCAGGTCTCCACCATCTGGTCCAGGCTTTGTGAGGGAAAAAGTGGAATTTCTTCCATCACACACTTTGATGCATCTTCCATGGCATCCCGTGTGGCCGGTGAAATTCCACAAGAAGATGGGGAGAATGGGCTTCATATTGATGAATATATTGCGCCGAAAGATCAGAAAAAGATGGATCGTTTCCTGCACCTAGGGGTCATTGCCGCAGAGAAAGCCTTGAAGGATTCTGGGTGGAGGGCAGGGTCCCACGAAGACCAGTGTCGAACAGGAGTCCTTATAGGATCTGGCATTGGTGGGCTTTCCACCATTGAGAATAATTCTGTTCTCTGCCATGAGGAGGGGGCGCGACGCATTAGTCCTTTTTTCATTGTCTCTTCCCTCATTAACCTGCTGTCAGGGCAGGTATCCATTGCCCATGGATTCAAGGGGCCCAATGTGTCCATCGTCACCGCATGTTCATCCGGAGCCCACTCCATTGGAGAAGCTGTGCGCATGATTCTCTGTAATGATGCAGATGTGATGGTGGCAGGTGGATCCGAGGCCAGTATTTGCCCCATTGGCATAGGTGGCTTTGCTGCCATGCGGGCTCTTTCTACCCAATATAATGACAAACCACAAGAAGCATCTCGCCCCTGGGATAAAAATCGCGATGGTTTTGTCATGGGGGAAGGCGCGGGGGTCATGGTACTGGAAGAACTTTCCCATGCAAAGCGTCGAGGCGCACAGATTTATGGAGAAATTGTTGGATACGGTTTGTCTGGAGATGCCAATCATATTACCATGCCAGCTGCAGATGGAGATGGTGCCTATCGATGCATGAAGATGGCCTTGGCCAAAGCCGGAATCTCACCAGAAGAGGTTGGATACATTAATGCCCATGGAACATCCACTCCCCTCGGTGATACAGCTGAATTACGAGCTGTGGAACGACTCTTTCCAAACCTCCCTGTCATGATGTCTTCCACAAAATCCTCCATGGGACATCTCCTCGGAGCAAGCGGAAGTGTGGAGGCCATATTAAGCCTGCTTTCTCTCAAAACGGGAGATATCCCTCCCACCTTGAATCTCCATGAACCGGAGGAAACATTTTTAGATCTCGTGGCCCTGTCTTCTCGCTATGTCTCAAACCTGACCTACGTGCTGACCAACTCCTTTGGATTTGGGGGCACCAATTCAAGTATTATCTTCAAAAAGTGGACAGAGTAATTGCTCCACACATCTTTAAAGCTGAGGCACAACATCAGAAACCACCCCTAAGGAGGCGCCCCTGATACGCCGAGCACTGCTCTTCTGAAAACTCCTCTTGCATCTCATGGAGCAATTTATACCAGTTATGATGCGCTCCTGTGTGCATAAGGGCGGCGCCTATGGCCACAGACACTCGGTCCAAAAGCCAAAACTCTCGGGGTATGCGAACAATGCCGTGGTGCCGAAGCTTCTGATATATGCTCCACAGAAGGGTTTTTCCTTCATACACACTGTTATTCTGTCCAAAAACAGCTTCCTCATTGGTAAGAAAAGGTCGCATGAGAAAACACACCCACTGGTGAAGCAATGAAAGAATTGTATTATTCACGGCCCCCTGAAACCACTCCTCATAGATACCCATGACCTCTTGGTCTTTTCCACGACACATGGCGGAAAAAAGTCGCACCACACGCCCCACAAAGGATGGATCAAAAATCCGAAGACATCCAAAATCCAGCATAACCACATGCCCCTGTGGTCTCCATAAAAAATTTCCCCAATGCGCATCCCCATGTAACATGGCTGCAGTATAAAAGGGCTTATACCACGCACGAAAAAGATTTTTTCCAAACTCATTGCGCAGGGATGCAGGAGCTTCCGTAATGTGCTGAAAGATATGGCCATCCTCCCAGGTCATAAGAAGTATTTTTTTTGTGGAAAGCTGAGGAAACGGTCGCGGCACATGAATGGCATTTTCATGGTGAAAAATCTTTTGAAAGCAAAGAAGGTGGTGTGCCTCTCGAGAAAAATCAGTTTCCTGAAGCACATGTTCCGAAAGCTCCTCCATAAAACTCTGTGTATCCACCTGGGGATACCATTTTTGACACATGCCACAAAGCCATCGAAGAAAGGCAAGGTCCTGGTGAAGGGCACTCTCCATGGAGGGATACTGTATTTTGCATGCAACCACGGTGCCATCAAGTAGCTGGCCACGGTGCACTTGGCTAAGGGATGCAGCATAGGATGCCTGACGCTCAAAACATCGAAAACGAGCCATCCAGTGAGGTCCTAATTCCATTTCCATACGCCGTCGCACCAATGGCCACATCATGGGGGGCGCCTTGGACTGAAGAGTCTGAAATATGCGAACATACTCTTGAGGAAAAAGCCCAGGCACCAAAGATATCCATTGCCCAATCTTCAAAAAAAGCCCCTTTGCTCCCCCCATACGTGTCCACAGAGCTTTCATGGCCCCTTTGTGATCCTCTTTTCTCCACAAAACCCATGCAGAAAAAATCCCCCACAGGATGTGTGCATGACGACGCCCCCCCTGGGGAAGAAAAGTTTTTTTCAAGGAATACATGGGCCTCCCTTTGCTTTCTCCTTCCCCTCTCGTAAAGATGGACAAAAGCAAAAAAAAAAAGTACAGTTCTCCCTATGATATGACATTCTGGAGAAATTTTTATGAGTTTTGATACTGCACCACATTCGTGGAAAAAAGAATGGGGAGGGTTTCTTTTTCTCGTCATCAGCATCCTCCTCTTTCGCATGCTTATTATATCACCCTACCGCATTCCCAGCGGCTCCATGATACCCACGCTTTTAGTAGGGGATTATCTTCTGGTCTCTCGATGCAGCTATGGGTGGTCACGATACAGCATTTTTTTTGGTAACCGTGTGCCCTATTTTTCCAGTCGTATTGCAGCATGGGCACAACCAAAGCGTGGTGACATTGTGGTATTTACCTGCCCGTATAAAATAACAGAGGACTTTATTAAGCGGCTCATCGGCGTTCCCGGAGACACCGTACGTCTTTCCAAGGGTGTCTTATGGGTTAATGGCAAGGAGGCCTCCCTCAAGAAGATTTCATCCTCCCCCTATAAAGCACATGATTCAGAAAAACATATTTCAGGGGATGTGTATGAAGAGACCATACCTGGAGATGACAAGTTCCCCAGCATTTCTCACCTCATTTTGAAGCAAAATGCCTTTGGATCCTCAGAATCTGATTTCATGGATGAAGTGACTGTTCCCGAAAAGCACTATTTTTTTCTTGGAGATAATCGTGACGGTTCCGGAGATAGTCGCTTTCTCGATCAGCTGGGATTCGTCCATGAAGATTATGTCATTGGCAGAGCCCTCCTGGTTCATTATTCCATTGATGAGGATTTTCACTGGTATGAACCATGGAATTGGCCTTTTCATATCAGATATCATCGTATTTTTACGGTATTGAGATAGCCATTTCATGGAGGATGTTTCCACGTTTTTTCAGAAAAGATGGGGAATTGTTTTTCATCACCCAGAGATCTTAAACGATGTTTTCCAACATGGCATCTTAAGCAAAAGGGATTTTCAACGTTTAGAGTTTTTAGGAGATCGGGTACTGGGCTTGGTCATAAGCTCCTGGCTCTACACTCTCTTACCCCACGAGACGGAGGGCCAATTGGCAAAACGGTTTGCACGACTTGTATCTAAAAACTCTTTATACGCAGTGGCCTCTGGGCTCCATTTGGCAGAAAGAATTTTTTTAGAGTCCCCTAAAGCTCCCCCCCCCATGCGTGTGGTTGCAGATACCTGCGAGGCACTCATTGGAGCACTATATCTGGATCAGGGCTTTCCCACGGCAACAACCATTGTTCAAAAGGAGTGGGCCCCCTTACTGCATCTCCATATGCCCCCCCCCATAGATCCAAAATCTTTCCTCCAAGAATACTTGCAAAACCTGAGGCTTCCCACTCCGGACTATGTGGTGCTCCACCAGAAAGGCCCAAGTCACCAACCCCTCTTTACCATCCAAGGTATCCTCCCTCACCTTCCCCACAAGACTTTTATTGGAGAGGGACATTCGAAAAAAGAAGCTGAACAAAACGTCGCAGAAAAAATTCTCTCCCATCTTACACAGGAATCATTATGACACATCGATGTGGTTTTATTGCAGTTTTAGGGGCCGCCAATGCAGGAAAGTCAACTTTTATCAACACAGCAGTGAAGGAGAAAGTTTCCATTGTCACAGCAAAGGCACACACCACACGCAACCGCATTTATGGAATTTTGTGCCATGACGATACACAAATGATTTTCGTGGATACTCCAGGACTGATAGAAAAACCAAAGGGGCCCCTCCAAAATGCCATGCGGAAAAGTTTTTGGAAAACTGCACGAGAAGCGGATATCATTCTCCTCATGGTGGATGCGAGTAAAAAATCCATGCACTCCACCGTGAGGCTTTTAGAAAAATTACGACAACGGGAAGCACCAATTTTTTTGGTTCTCAATAAAGTGGATGCCATAAAAAAAGCGGAGCTATTACTCCAAGCGGAGATTTATGCCAAGGAGGCACCCTTCCTAGAAAAAATCTTTATGACATCAGGGAAGTATAATCGCGGTGTTGATGATGTGATTGAGGCGCTTACACTATATTGCCCAGAAAACCCCTGGGTTTTTTCCCCAGATGATATCACCCAGGTATCAAAAAATTTTATGGCGGCAGAGATCACTCGAGAAAAACTATTTCAAAACATCCATGAAGAGGTCCCCTATAGCATCCATGTGGAAACAGAAACGTGGCATATTCCTGGCATGAACCAAACCGCTATTCAGGCTCCCGCATCGGGTATCAGCATTTTCCAAACAATTTTTGTGGAAAAAGAGAGCCAAAAAAAGATGGTCATTGGTCATGGGGGCCAGCGTCTTCAGAAAATTGGAACAGATGCACGAAAAGCGATGATGGAATGGCTTCAAGAAAAAGTTCACCTTTTCCTTCATGTGAAAGTGGCACCAGAATGGAGCAGCAAACCCGCCTTATACAAAGAGAGCGAGAAACATCTGTAGGGCCGTTTTCTTGTTTTTTCTTTCTCTGATTATTTATGCTTGACAGAAGAGGAATGCTAAGCACAACCTACACACATGTCAGATTTTTCTTTTTATCGCCTAGACGATACGGAAAAAGAGCATTGCCCCATGTATGCTCTTCGTGGCTGCACACAAACACTGTATGCCTTTGGGGAAGCGGGCGTTCGGACTCTTTCTGGAAAATGGATACAGTCGCCCCATGTGTGCAAAAAAAAGTATCGGTCCACTATTTTCTGTAAAGATCTTTATCCAGTATCGTTGGAAGGCATATGGCCAGGGGACATTTTGGGGGTTCATTGTGTGCAAAGATTCATAACATCTGCGGTCACAAGTGGAGAACGTGTTCATCTGCACCGAAAGCCTGTGCAAGGATCTTTCCTGTTCCATACGGAGGAGGGAGAGGAGACGGTGGAAGACATAGAAGAGGACAACCAATATGTAACGGTGCCTCAGCATTTCAAGACAGGCTTCCTCAGCTATCGACCCCTCCTCCATATGGTGCTTTTAACATTTTCCTTCGAGACCCATGAGTGGAAAAGAGCATCGGGCTGGAAAATGGAGCTGGAAGAAGTGTAATGATCACAATGAAGCTTTGTCCTGGCGCTCTCTCTGCACCTCATGACGTGCAAGAAAAAACGTAGACGCCATAATAAGACCCATGGCAATAAAAAGGGGCACATCGGGATCTGTATGAAAAAAAATAATGCTCACAGCACACGACAAGATAAACTCTATATATCGCAGAGGCTGTAAAGCAGACACATCACAAACCCGAAAAGAGAGCAGCAAGCATGCAAGCAAGGCATTGGCCCCAAATCCCAACGCCATCAAAGGCCATATATCCTCCACAGCAGGCAGCCTCCATGCATATAATGCCAAAGGCGCAGAAAAAACACTGGTCCACAGTGAGGAGAAAAACATCATGGGTAAAAGTGGCTCCTCCACGGTGAGAAGCCTTTTATTCATAATATCCAAAATCGCGAAAAGCAACGTGGCAAGTATCGCAAAAAAGATGGCCGTTTCATTGCCTCCATGAAGTGAAAACTCCACCCCAATAAGGATCCCTAAAAATCCACTGCAGGTGGCAATCCATCTAGCATACCCAATATGCTCCTTCAAAAACACTTTTGCGAGAATAAGCACAAAAAGCGGTATTGTGAAGCTCAGCAATGTTGAAAGCGTAAGTGGAAGCTCAATAATACCATAAGACCACGGAATCATGGCAAGGGAAAAAAGCCCACCTCGAACCATATGGGTTTTCATATTTTTTGTAAAAAATAAATGGGGTTTTGCTATGAGGACGGGAAGAAAAAAAAGCGTACTAAAAAGGAAACGGAAAAAAAGCACCGTTATACCATAGGTACCACCCAATTTTTTCAGGAGAGCATCATTCATGACGTTGAAAATACATGCCCCCACCATGAAAATGCTACCCAGTATATAAGACTTTTTGAGGTGTACACGGGAAAAAAAATAACGTATCATACGGCTGCCAAAATGAAGATAATGATCATAGTACAGAAATATTCACCTCAACACCAGAAGGAGCGCCCTCATGAATTTATCTGCAGAAAATATATCGCTTCTTTTTTTGAAAAGCTTTTTTCCAATACTCGCGCTTTATTTCATTGTATTTTATAAAAATTGGCTTTCTGCCCAATCTCTTCTTGGTCTGCTTGTACTCACCATCATAACCCCCACCATCAACATCCACCTGAAGAACTTTTTTCAGGTCCCCCTAGCTCCACACCTCCCACAAGGGTTTGCTTTCCCCAGCGGACACATGCAATACTTTGCAACTTTTGTGACATTTTTCCTGACCTATGCCTCTGGGTTACCACGTTATGTGAAACTCAATATCATATTCTTAGCCATGGGATATGGAATCAGCTTGGTGAACTGCAGGTTTCATGATTACGTGGATATTTGGGGCGCAATAGTTGTTTCCATAATGGTGGTAAGCTTTTACCGGTGGATCTCACTGAAGATAGCTCGCAATTACCTCGGCGCACATTCTTCCAAAAGGCTTCTCCCCTCGTAGCATCCTTGTCACATTCTTCAACTCCTTCTTTTGCCTCCTCCAGGATTCTTTTTTCTGCAAAAGCGGCAAAAGCTGACGAGTTAAGTCCTCAGGAGAGAATTTCTCCTGCAGGCACTCTGGCGACACCTCTTTGCCCTTCAGAATATTGACAAGACCACAATGGCGCACGTGGGCAAAATTGCGAGCAAGCCATGCAGTAAAGCGGCTGGTTTTATAGGTAATGACCATGGGGGTGCATTGATGGGCAAGCTCCAATGTCACGGTCCCTGACACCGTCACTGCTGCTGTGGCTGCAGAAAACACATCTTCCTTGGCCACATTGTGTATACATGGAAAAGAAGGATGTTGAAGCGCAAAAAAAGACGGCACGATCATGGCCACATGCAGATGGGGAACGCTTTTTTTCAGCAGGTCCACAGTTTTTTCAAAAATGGGTATGGACATGGCAATTTCCTGCGGTCGACTTCCTGGTAAAACGCACAGAAATGGACTTTCACAATAGTCCGGATACTTTTTCCACATTTTTTCAGCTTTCCCAAGGGGATAGTCCGCCACAGGATGACCAACAAAGGTGCATGGCACCGTTTTGTAAAAAGCTTTTTCAAAGGGGAAAAGCGCCAGAACATGGTCTGTGTATCGGTGCATGTGATTGGCGCGCTGAGGGCGCCACGCCCAAAATGCGGGAGACACACAATGAATGCGAGGAATATGAGGCATTTTTTGCCCAAGCCACTTCCCCATGCGAAGACAAAACTGTGGAGAATCTATGGTTAAGAGAAGGTCGGGCGGGCTTTCTCGCAATTTTTTACGAAGCTCCATGATCATCCCGATAAATCGAGGAAGCTGACGTACAATATGCCAAAATCCCATGGAGGACAAAGTGTGAAAAGGAAAAATTGAAGAAAAGCCCCCAGCCCTCTCCATGAGGGGCCCACCAATACCTTCTATGGTACAAGAAGGGAGAACCTCTGGAAGAGACGAGAGAATTTTCTCACCCAAGATATCACCAGAAACTTCCCCTGCAATCACAAAAATTTTCCACGCCTTTGTGCCCTTCATTTTTCACCATTTTTTTCTTCCTCCGAGGGAAGACAGAGGGCCCTCTTTCTCTCTGTCAGCAAAAAGTCTCTCAATTTCCTCACGGTGGAAAACACGCACAATTCCTCCGGGAGCGTTTCAACATTGTGGATAAGGACCCCATTTTTTTTGGAAAAGATATGATCATAGGCCTGGCGCAATGCCATGATTTCTTCTCGAGGAACCCCCTGCCTTTGAAGACCTATAATATTAATTCCAATCAACACAGAAGGGGTAGAACCAAAAACAAATCCATAGGGAATGATATCTCCAAGAACTCCTGCAGTACCGGAAATCATGGCCCCCTCCCCCACATGGACAAACTGATGAATGGCACACATGCCCCCAAGCACACACCGAGCACCAACAAAAACATGCCCCCCAAGCAAAACATTATTCGCCACAATCACATGGTCTTCCAAATGGCAATCATGGGCAATATGTGCGCCGGCCATGAGAAAACAGTGGTCCCCCACTTTTGTGACCTCTTGTTCCAGACTTGTGCCCCCATGAATGGTCACATGCTCTCGAATAACCGTAAAGGCGCCAATGATAGTTTTCGTAATACGCCCATCATGCTTCACATGTTGTGGATCATGACCAATGGACGCAAAAGGGTACACTTTTGTCCCCTTTCCTATGGACGTCTTCCCTTGGATAGAGATATGAGAAAGAAGTTGAACACCCTCCTCAATAACTACGTCGGGCCCTACAAAGCAAAAGGGCCCAACAACGACGCCATCCTTCAAAACAGCACCATCGCAAATAATGGATGTTGCATGAACCGATGATGCCACTTCCCCCCCCTCTCTCTTTCCTTTGGTCCCCTGCTCCATTGTACCAAGAGCTTTTCTGCAAGGCAACTTTTTGAAAAGAAGAATAATTCTATAACTCTATATATTTTCTTGTTTTTTTCTCTTCTATCTCCCTCTTAAGGGTATGGGCTCAACTCTAGCTTGTGAAACTTGCGTACTACCTATGGAGTCCCGTCCAAAATTTTCTTTTATTTGGTAGCCTTTGCCCCACACAGTTGCAATGCAGGATCCAAGTCCCGGACTCACAACATCCAATTTTTTCCTGATTTTGCATACGTACACATCAACAATCTTTGGATCTGGTCCAGCATCAATATACAGTCGATTGAGAAAAGTTTCTTTATTCACACATGCACCTTTTCGACGCACCAAAAGTTCCAAAACCTCGTATTCTTTTCCTGTAAGAACAAGGGGTTTGTCTTCAACATACACAACACGCTGTGTAAGATTTAAAACTATTTTATTCACCTTAATAATGGAAGAAGGATGTCCCTCTGCTCTACGACAGAGGGCTCTAAGTCGAGCCACCAACTCATTTGTCTCCACTGGCTTCACCATATAATCATCTGCACCAAATCCAAAGGCCTTCACCTTGTCTTGTATAGAGCGTATACCAGACATAATAAGAACTGGCGCTCGCACAGAAGAATCGCGGAATTTCTTCAAAAGCTCTTGTCCATGAATATCAGGAAGATTCAAATCCAAAATGATGGCGTCGTACTCGAAATTTCTTCCGATTTGAAACGCCTCCTCTCCAGACTCAGAAATATCACAGATGATATTCTCACTACTAAGCGCAGCCTGAATGGCTTTTGCTGTAACATAATGGTCCTCCACAAGAAGAACCTTCATCGTACTCATTGTACTCATTTTACCCCCTTCAAATATTTTTCTCCCCAATTTGTACCACTCTTTCTGTAAAGAAATGGTTAAGATAAGAGTAATGCTAGTGCAAATATTTTTTTCGTCAATAGAAAAAGAATATTTATATATACAATACATGTTATTTTTCTTATTTTGTGTATTTTTTTATTTCAAGTTACTGTGGAACTTTTTGAAATATTTATTTTTTTTATATTCTATATATTTTTTTTTAACAAACAAAAAAAATGAATATAATAAAATTTCTTTCTGTGGCTTGCAGGAGTCCCATGCCGAAAATGTGTATAAAAAGAAAAAATACATGTGGGCAAAAGCAGCCCATACGAGAACATTTTAGAGGGCTCTTGAAAAAAAGAGGGGAACGTTGTACACTGTATGGGCCAGTTAATTTTGATATGGGATATGTGTGTCTGTTGTTGTACGAGATAACAATGTGGAGAAAGCGCTGAAGATATTAAAGCGTATCAACCAGAGGAATGGTCTCACCAAAGAGCTTCGCAAACGCCGGGCCTTCGTGAAACCATCTGAGAAACGTCAAAAAAAAGCCACCGAGGCTAGAAGGCGTTTGCAGCGTAATGCTCGGCGCCGCCTTATGATGAGCGGGATGTAGGACACCCCCCCTACCTTCGGGGGTGTGAGGAATGTGTTTCATCCGTACAGCGTATGGCTGTATTCTATATTTCTATGTCGTTATGTGCCTGTGATATGGATGTCCCCTTCTTTTTGTCCGGAATGGGTTTCTTCACGGTCCTGCTCGGGTAATCGTAGCGAGCCCGCGTTGGGTTGATGAAGGAAGGACGCGGAATCATTTCTTCTTTTGGCATGGTGGACACCCTGGATGGATATATGGGGGAGGGTTTTTTCTTTGGCGGAGGCTTTTCATCGGATGCTGGTGACACCTGATGTGCAATTTTTCGGTGGACCATACGTGCTCTTTTGTTTTGCCTTCCCTGGGCGATTGTTCGTATACTATGCAGAGAAAAAATCCCTATCATAAAAAAGAGAGTCAGTACCCTGTGCAGCTTCTGTTCTATGAAAAACATGTTGGTCCCCTTTCAGAAAGCTTTTCACACTGCACTATCATACATCACTTATGGTAAACAGTTATGAAACCTGATGCTTTTCCCTATGGAGCACACTATCACCAAGATATTGAACAGCTGCAGGCATTAGGAAAAAGCCTGGCACCACTTCTTGGTCCGGGACATATGGTGGGGCTTTCTGGCCCTCTTGGTGTCGGAAAGAGCACCTTTGCACGAAGCATTATTCAAACCTTGTGTCCCTCCGTCTCGTATACGACAAGCCCAAGCTTTCCCCTCATGATCCCCTATGAATGCGAGAATTTCACCCTATGGCACATGGATCTTTTTCGCCTCTCCCATGTATCAGAAGGAGATTTGGAGGACCTCGGGCTCCCGGAACTCTTGGAGCTTCATCCGTGTCTTATTGAGTGGCCAGAATATTTGCACACAATAAAAAGCTTTCGCACCCATACACTCTGTAGTTTTTCCTTTGAGGAAAACCATCAGTATCGAACCCTCATGGTACAAAATATGCAGGAAAAAATTGTATGATATATCGATTTTTTTCAGTAACCACCGAAGAGGATAACAGTCGAATAGACAGATGGTTGGCACGACGATGGCCCATGGTTGGTCACAGCGGCATTCAAAAAGCCCTTCGACGAGGATGGATTCGCGTCAATAAAGAACCTGTGGTGCCCTCTTATAAAGTGAGAGCTGACCAAACGGTGGCCATTACAGAAAAATGGTTTGCTTGGATACATGACCTCACACCACAAAAACGAGCATCTCTTTCTTCAGCATGGATGAAAAAAATAGATCAATGGGTGCTCTACAAAGATAAAGATTTTCTTGTGGTCAACAAACCGCCTGGTATTGCAAGCCAAGGGGGAACAGGACAAAAAATCAGCATGGATGCCCTCATAAACCAGTGGGCTCAGCAACAGCAACCATCTTCTGCCATGCGATTGACCCATCGCTTGGATAAAGAAACAAGCGGTGTTCTTCTTTTTTCAAAGACCCTGGCCGCTGCACAAAATATTTCTGCTGCATTTCAACAACAAAAAATCACAAAAGTATATTGGGCCCTTGTATGGGGCACAACACCCCCAAAAGGAAAAATTGCGCTGCCCATAAAAAAACTCCATACCACCATGGTTCCCCATGAGGATGGGCTTTTTGCCCTGACCATCTATAAGAGAAAAGCGTTCTATACTTTGCCTTGCGGCGCAACCATCTCCTTTGTGGAGTTTTTTCCAAAAACGGGGCGCATGCATCAGCTCAGAGTACACGCGCAACATATGGGGCACCCCATTATAGGCGACACACTGTATGGGGGGCATAAAATGGAAGAAGAAAAAATTTTTTCTTCAGGTTACGGATTATGTCTTCATTGCCATGCCATGGCCCTCGACTATGGGGGCCAGACATTATCTTTTCAAGCACCCCCCTCGGAAATATTTCAGAAAATGCTTCATCACATAGAAAAAAATGCAACAGGGAAGGCATGAGAAAGGGTGTATGTCACACACTCCGAGGGGAAATCTATAAGAGAAAAGCGTTCTATACTTTGCCTTGCGGCGCAACCATCTCCTTTG
>CAZLKT010000015.1:15919-25205 GCA_964560205.1 uncultured Holosporaceae bacterium
ATCTATAAGAGAAAAGCGTTCTATACTTTGCCTTGCGGCGCAACCATCTCCTTTGTGGAGTTTTTTCCAAAAACGGGGCGCATGCATCAGCTCAGAGTACACGCGCAACATATGGGGCACCCCATTATAGGCGACACACTGTATGGGGGGCATAAAATGGAAGAAGAAAAAATTTTTTCTTCAGGTTACGGATTATGTCTTCATTGCCATGCCATGGCCCTCGACTATGGGGGCCAGACATTATCT
Source organism: uncultured Holosporaceae bacterium (assembly GCA_964560205.1). Lineage (GTDB taxonomy): Bacteria > Pseudomonadota > Alphaproteobacteria > Holosporales > Holosporaceae > CAZLKT01. Next base: position 16,166 of record CAZLKT010000015.1, read on the forward strand.
TTTCAAGCACCCCCCTCGGAAATATTTCAGAAAATGCTTCATCACATAGAAAAAAATGCAACAGGGAAGGCATGAGAAAGGGTGTATGTCACACACTCCGAGGGGAAATCATAGCCGCATAGTCTGCCTCTGCGCACAGCTCACCATTGACAAAAGCCATACCATGAAACTTCCACACATTAGATCGGTTTTGTTTTTTTTGAACTTTCAAATGAATGGTATCCCCTGGATAAATTGGTTTTCGAAAGCGCGCTTCAGATATGGACATAAAATACACTTCATGGGTCTCTTGTGTATATCCAGAAGAGGTCATCACCAACGCCCCCGCAGTTTGCGCCAAAGCTTCAATAATCAAAACACCAGGCATAACAGGCTTCCGAGGAAAATGTCCAACAAAGAACTCCTCATTAATGGTAACGTTTTTAATTCCTGTTGCGCTTTCAAAAGGAACAATGTCCTGCAGTCGATCCATAAAAAGCATGGGGTATCGATGGGGCAATATTTTCAAAAGGTCCTCAATAAAAAGCACCTTTGAAGAACTGTTGCTTGGGGTCAAAGAAGAATCGCTCATACCCTATCCGTTGGTTCGCAAAAAACGTGCCAGTGTTTTCCACCACTGTTGCACAGGCAATGAAGGAAAAACTCCCATGAGAGTGATTTTCCCTTCTGGATATGACTTTGAAACTCCACTACACGCTCCCAATTTTGTCTGAGGTCCTAAGACAACATGATTCGCCACACCGGACTTTGCTCCAAGCATAGAATAGTCTCCCACCTCACTACTACCTGCTATACCACATTGCGAAGCGATGATCACCGCCTCCCCTATGCGCACATTATGACCAATCTGCACCAAATTATCAATACGGCAAAAAGATCCAATGACGGTGTTATCAAAGTTTCCACGATCAATGGTGGTATTGGCACCGATCTCCACATAATCCCCTATAATAACCCGGCCCAGATGCGGCACATCTACCCATTTTTCTTTCCTTGAAAAATCCGGCAAAAAACCAAATCCTCGTTGGCCTATGCGCGCCCCTGTTTTAATGGTCACATGATGACCCAACTGGGTTCGATATAAGAAGGCATGGGATTTAATGCGGCAAAAGTCCCCCACAACCACATCAGCCTCCAAAACCACATGAGGTCCAATCCAACATTTCTCTCCCAGAATAACACGGGGGCCTATAACTGCACCCGGACCTATAAAACAGCTTTCTGGCACCACCGCCGCCCCATCAATAACAGCAGAGGGGTGAATTCCTGGCACCACAGGTGGGATGCTTGCAGCATAAAGGGAAGAAACCACCGCAATAAAATCACCATGGGGATTTTTGGTAAAAAGCGGCAGAGTGGTGGGAGGTAAAAAATCCTTATGCTCTGGACGCACAAAACATGCACCAGCCCTAATGACCTGCTTTTTCCTTTTACAAAAAAGAGGATTTTCTAAAAAAGAGACATGGCCTGCTTCAGCAAAAGCAAGCCCAGCCAAACCAGACCATGCCATGGCTTCTGCATCCTTCGATGAGGGAGCTGACGAAGAAGAGAGGTCTTCCTTCAGAGATGCTTTTGTAACACATTGAATATTTTCCAATGTAACAAGCCCTTCCAAAATGCACGACATCCCGTACGGTCCCCCTTCACGAGTCAGTTCACTTCAAATAAGAAACATGGTCTGCTTCAACACAAGAAGATTCAGACCATGTTACATTGCTCATAAATAATTCCACACACCAGGGGTCATGCAATTACATTACAAACAAAACTACTCCTCAGCTATCACCATCTGATGATATTATTTCTTTTCCAAGCCAATTTCCTGGATCTTCTTCTCTAAATGCTCAGAGATACTTGGATGCTTCTCGTCAAGATGTTTAATGACAAGAGCTGTAATGTCTAGGACCCCATCACTGCTGTAGGCGATGGCTGCAGAATCCATAACGATGATGGAAGCTTTATCCCATCCACCCTGGCTTGACAACTCCTTAATGACAGCCTGAATGGCTTCCTGTGTATTATCATTGGTCTCTCTTTCCAAAAGATCCTTCAGTTGCATCAGGGTCTGCTGCATGGCTTCTGCACGATCTCTGAAAGCTTTATGGCGCTTCTCAAAGTTTGCCTTTTGCTTTTCATTGAAATTTTGCATCAGAGATGCATCCTTCTGAAGCTCTTCTGTCTCTTTCTTCATGGCTGCTTCAATGGACTGCATTTTAGATGTCAAAAGCTCTTGAAGCTTTCTGTACATCTTCGCTTGGAATTGCACCGTAGCCTTATCAAACTTTATGATGCGTTGTGATGCTTCTGGGGTTGAAGCTGCTACCACACTATGGCTTTCCACCAAAGCTCCACAAGCAAAGATAGCAAGGAATAGACCGAAAAACTTCTGCTTTCCCAAAGAGAAAGTCTTTTTTGTAAGAATGTTCTGCATGTAACCTCCATGTTGTAGCAGATCTTGTAACAATCTACTATATATAGTGTCTTTGTTAAAAATTCATCACTAAGAAACGTTCTATCATAAAATTCATTCTATGGCAAGCGGTTAAAAATGCATACACCCCTGTAAGGGAGCGATTGATTTTGAGAACATTATTTCTCATACTGTCTCGTATAATCATCAGAAATGAGGTGCGCTCATGATACAGAAATCAAACATGCTTCTCAAAGATTCTCACACACTGAAAAATCTGAAAGAGGCTTTTGCGGGAGAGTCTCAGGCAAATCGGCGGTACTTGTACTTTGCATCACGAGCAGATATCGAAGGTAAGCCAGAACTTGCAGCTCTTTTTCGCAGCACTGCAGAGGGGGAAACTGGTCATGCCTTTGGTCATTTGGACTTCCTCAGTATTGTAGGAGATCCTGTGACGGATCTTCCCATGGGATCCAGCAAAGATAACATCGCTTCTGCCATTGCTGGGGAGACCCATGAATATACCGACATGTATCCTTCCATGGCAAAGACTGCGAGGGATGAAGGGTTTTCAGAAATTGCGGAGTGGTTTGAAACTTTGGCTAAGGCAGAACGTTCTCATGCACAAAAATTCCAAAAAGCACAAGAAACGTTGCTATAAAAACAGAAGGGCATGAGGGGTCAGATATGGTGGTAGAAAGTTTTTCTCAAGAAATCATGGCGCTTATTGCGGCTGCATCGTCTTTGAAAGTTTTAGAGGACATCAAGCAGAACGCCATGGGGAAAAAGAGCCCATTGTCTGAGGCCATGATGGCACTTCGCCATCTCTCCCCAGAGGAGCGTCGTACCCGAGGGGAGCATCTGAATGCCCTGAAAGAAAGCATTCAGACGGCCTGGACCCAACGGAAGCAGTTTCTGGAGGAAGAAGCTATTCTCGCATCCCTTCAGAGGGACAAAAAAGATGTAACGTGCCCGCCTCCATGGAAAACTTTGGGACGCTTTCATCCCCTCATGGATACCATCCAACGGGTGGTTACTATTTTTGCTTCCATGGGGTTTTCTGCTCGTTTGGGGCCAGACGTGGAGGACATATATCATAACTTCACTGCCCTCAACGTTGGGCCCCATCATCCTGCTCGTGCCTCTCAAGATACCTTCTATATGAACACAGAACACATTCTTCGTACGCAAACATCTCCCATGCAGATTCGTACCATGACACAGGAGCAGGGCCCTTTGCGTGTGGTAGTACCAGGAAGAGTTTACCGTGCAGATGATCTGGATATGACACACACACCCATGTTTCACCAGCTGGAAGGCCTCGTGGTGGGGGAAGAGGTGCATATGGGACATTTAAAATCATGTTTAGAAGAGTTTCTTCGACAGTTTTTTCAAAGCCCCGTGCAGGTGCGATTCCGCCCAAGTTTCTTCCCCTTCACAGAGCCATCAGCTGAAGTGGATGTATCGTGCTCGTGGACCAAAGGACGCCTCACAGTGGGGGCCGGCAACGAGTGGTTAGAAATTCTTGGATGCGGCATGGTACATCCCCATGTTTTGTCTGCATGCAACATTGATCCGAGTTCCACACGGGGATTCGCTTTTGGCATGGGCATAGAGCGATTAACCATGCTCAAATATGGCATCACAGACATTCGACATTTCTATACCAACAACCAGATATGGCTTCATCATTTTGGGCCATCCATTGCAGACAGCTGTTTTGCATCGTTATAAGAGGGAGTTTTGATTTTATGCAACTATCTTGGAAGTGGCTTCTGCACCATCTCGACACAAAACTTTCTCCTCAGGAGGTCGCCGAAAAATGGACGAAAGTAGGATACCCCACCGTGTGCGAAGAGGGATATCCATGGACAAAAAACTTTTATGTGGTGGAAATTGTACACACTGAAAAACACCCCAATGCGGACAGCCTGTCTGTATGCCAGGTACGAGTTCAAACAGAGAAAGATGCCCCTCTTCGTACCATTGTGTGTGGAGCCTCCAATGTGAGGGCTGGCATGTACTCCATCTTAGCGCATCCTGGCACTGTGCTTCCGGGAAGCACCACCCCCCTTACTGCATCTTCCATTCGTGGCGTTCTCAGTAATGGAATGTTATGTTCCGCAGAGGAGCTCCATATTTCAGAGCTTTTCCCCTCCATAGATGGTATCATAGATCTTCCTCCCAGCACGGCTGTGGTGGGAATGACATTATGGGAGCATCTTGCCGGTCCTCTTCTTTATGATGTGGAAATCACCCCCAATCGCGGTGATCTTTTCAGTGTCAGAGGACTTGCACGAGAACTGTCCGCCATCCATGACGACACTCATCTGCAACCCTATGCTGTGCCCGAACTGTCCCCACATGACACCACAAAAAGGTGGAAAACACCTTCCTTTGATGTCTCAGTGGAGACATCCCATTGTCAGAGTCTTTTCTTCACGCGCATTTCTTGCGTGTCCAATGGGGAAAGCCCCCTATGGCTTCGACAGCGCTTGGCCACCGGTGGACAAAAAAGCATTTCTGCCTTTGTGGATATCACAAATTATTTGTGCCTCGATATGGGACGGCCCCTCCATGTTTTTGATGCAGATACCATACACGGCACCATTCGCCTTCATCTCTCCCATGGGGGGGAAACTTTTGAAGGGCTGGACGATGTACAATACACGCTTCCAGAAGGGGTTTTGGTTTTTTCTGATGATGAGGGGATTCTCTCCTTGGCTGGTATTCTGGGCGGCAAAAGATCTGCGTGTACCATGGCAACCACATCTGTGCTCCTGGAGTCCGCCGAATTTTCTCCAGAAATTATCGCCCATGGAGGACAACGCCTTCATATACATACAGGTGCTCGAAGCCGGTTTGAACGAGGCATTGATGGGACTATGGTACGCCCCGGACTCGAAATAGCCACACATTTTATAGAACAGTATGGCAAAGCATCTTCTCCCACAGAGCTCTTTTCATATGAGCAGCAAGAAAAAAAAGCATCTGCACCACTCATTTTTCCTTGTGCGGCTGTAGAAAAAATTGGAGGCGTTTCCCTTTCTGCGAAGGACATACAGGACAGAATGACACGATTGGGGTGCACCGTTGTGGCATCTTCCTCCCATGACATTTCCCTTCTTCCACCACCATGGCGCCATGACATAACACGGACAGAGGATGTGGTGGAGGAGCTCCTTCGCGTCAAAGGATACGAGGAAATTCCTTCCGTACCATTTTGGGGGCATGTACAAAACAATATATGGCCCCTTGCACACCGAAGAGGATATCAGATAAGGCAACTTTTGGTGGCAGAGGGCTTTATAGAAAATGTGACATTCTCTTTTATATCTCAAAAAAATGCAGAACTTTTTGTGGAGGGTGGCGATGCTTCCGCCCTCGGTATTCTGAACCCCCTCTCCCCAGAATGGTCGCACCTTCGACCATCGCTTCTCTGGAATCTTTTGGATATTGCCCTCTATCATAAAAACCACAAAATTTCTCTGGAACCGATTTTTGAAATGGGCCCACAGTTCCATGGAAGCGCCCCCCATGAACAAGAATATGCCATAACAGCGGTCATTCCCGTGCAGGGAGTAACGGACTGGATGACTTCGGGGCAGGTGTCCTTTTATCATGTGAAAGGGATAGTAGAAAGGATATGGAGGAGCATTTTTGGAGAAAACTTCCGTGAGTATGTACAGGAAAAAGAGGATGGCTATCCATCATGGTATTGCCCAGGACGCACTCTTTCTTACGTTACCCAGGGAAAGACCGTTGGATATGTTGGACAAATCCATCCTCGTTTCACACACTTGTCCCCTCAGGACTATTGGGTATATGAAATATTCCTGGAGAGGCTTCCGGCGCGACACGTGACTCCAGAGGAGTTTTTTGTGCCCACACTACAAGCGGTGGCAAAGGACCTGTCTTTTTTCGTTCCCCCTACCCTCTCAGTGGGCCCCTTTATACAACATCTGGAAAAAGCTGGCGCGCCAGAGCTCTCCTCCATACGGCTTCTAGAAATTTTTCGCAAAGATGACACATCCGATATTTCTGTGGCACTTCGGTGTTTCTTTCAAGCCCACGAAAAGACCTTCTCTGATACAGAACTTCATGCCCTTATGGATAAAGTCGTGCAAGAAGCCCATGCCTATGGGGCCACCCTTCGCGGCCAATGGGGGCATGCTTCATGAAAGATTTGCTGCTTTTATCCTCCATTCCCATGGAGCGCATTCGAAACTTTTCCATTATTGCCCATATTGACCATGGAAAATCTACCATGGCAGATCGTCTCATGGAAACATGTGGTGCCATGGATCCTCGGCAAAAAAAAGATCAAATGCTTGACAGCATGGATATCGAACGTGAACGTGGCATTACCATTAAAGCGCAGACCGTCTGCCTTCTTTATACTGCAAAAGATGGTCTCACCTATAAACTCAATTTGGTGGATACCCCGGGACATGTGGACTTTTCTTATGAAGTGAGCCGGTCGTTAGCTGCATGCGAAGGGTCCCTCTTGGTGATTGATGCAAGCCAAGGTATCGAGGCCCAAACATTGGCAACAGTGTATCAGGCCATCGACCATCAGCATGAAGTCATCATTGCCCTCAATAAAATTGACCTCCCGGCGGCACGACCTGAGGCTGTGAAACAGCAAATAGAAGAAGTCATTGGATTGGATGCATCCCAATCCTTGGAGGTTTCTGCAAAAAAAGGTCAGGGCATTGAGGAGGTATTGGAGGCCATTGTACACCGATTGCCCGCACCTCAAGGATCTTCCACCAACCCCTTACAGGCTCTTTTGGTGGACAGTTGGTATGACCCATATCTGGGAATTATCACCCTCATTCGTGTGACCCAGGGAACCGTGCGAGCCAAAATGCGCATTCGCATGATGTCCACAGGCAATGTGCATATTATAGAGCACGTAGGGGTTTTCACCCCAAAGCCTCAGCACATAGAAGAACTTCGCAGTGGTGATATTGGTTACGTCATTGCCAATATCAAGCATGCATCCCACTGTAAGGTGGGAGACACCATCACCTCTGATACTCATCCCACAGATGCACCATTACCTGGGTTTCATCCTTCGGTCCCTGTGGTTTTCTGCAGCATTTTCCCAGAGGATGCTGCAGAATTTGATCACCTCCGCGACAGCTTAGAGAAGTTGCAGCTCAATGATGCAAGCTTTTCTTTTGATATGGATTCCTCCAGCGCCCTTGGTTTTGGTTTTCGTTGTGGTTTTTTGGGCCTGCTGCATTTAGAAATCATACAGGAGCGTTTGGAGCGAGAGTTCAATTTGGATCTTATTATTACGGCTCCCAGCGTATCCTATAAAGTGCATTTGACCAATGGCCAATGCTTAGACCTTCATAATCCTGCAAGCCTGCCGGACCCAGTATCCATCCAATTCATGGAGGAGCCATGGATAGAGGCCAAAATCTTTGTACCCGAAGAGTACATTGGTGGAATTTTGAGTCTCCTTTCGGAGCGTCGTGGTATTCAGGAAGATTTCCACTATGTGGGCGGAAACAGAGCATTTATGAAATACCTTTTCCCCCTCAATGAAGTGGCCTTTGATTTTTACAATGCGTTAAAAAGCGCAAGTCGTGGGTATGCCAGTTTCGATTATCGATTAGTGGGGTACGAGCGGGGAGACTTGGTGAAATTGTCCATATTGCTGAACGGAGAACCCGTAGATGCTTTATCAAGTATCATCCCAAAATCTCGTGCCTCCTCCCATGGGCGTTTGATTTGTGAAAAACTGAAAGAACTGATTCCACGACAGCTCTTCCCCATTGCCATACAAGCCGCCATAGGAGGAAAGGTCATTGCACGGGAAACAGTTTCTGCTCTTCGAAAAAATGTAACGGCAAAGTGCTATGGCGGTGACATCTCACGGAAAAGAAAGCTTCTGGAAAAACAGAAAGAGGGAAAAAAGCGTATGCGTCAATTTGGCAATATTGATGTGCCAAAAAACATCTTCGTGGACGTTCTCAAGATCCAAAAAAACATCTAGCGCCCACGTAGGTTGTATCACAGCCTCCCTCCACGAAGACCTCAGTGCCCTTAGGTGGTGTCGATATTTATTTGAGCCACAAATAAATTCCAGCAAGAAAAACAAAAGAGAGATAGGCGATATCAAGCTTGTCGTATCGTGTTGCTACGCGCCTAAAATGCTTGAGTTTATTGAACGATTAAATTTCTCTCTTTATATAATTCTTGGTCATAGGTTCTTGCTATTTTTCTTCAGGATCTTGGAGGTATAACTGCCTCCGGCGCAGCATCTTTTGCAAATTGTGCCATATAATCCGCTATTAACTGCATCCGCTTCTCTACCCTCTACCACATCCAAAGCTTTTACGTCATCAGACCTCTGCCCAGCTGTTACAAAATCTTACAGGGTAAGCGCATCGCAAGCAGCATGGAGCTTCCTGCTGAAGCCACCTTTGGATCTTCCGAGCCCTTGTTCTTGCATACCAGTTTCTATATTTTTTTAAAGCACCAGCTGAATGCTGATGCGCTCTGATTATTGTTGAATCTATCATCAACCATTCATTATCACTATCCACCGCTAATGTGTTAAATATCATCTGCCACACACCAGCTTTAGCCCAACGCATAAATCTTTTGTGAACT
>CAZLKT010000016.1:0-1521 GCA_964560205.1 uncultured Holosporaceae bacterium
CGTATAACATTCTAACCTCCCTTCTTGATGCTAAAACGTTATAACACAAAAATACCAAATGTCGACAGTACCTAGTTTTGTTCTGCTTTCGTAAAAAATGAAAACCTCTTTCTTGCCCAAAATTCCTCTACCTCATCTTTTTTTACTGTCTCATCATATGAATACACCCCCGCTGTTGCAGCAGATGAAGCTATCCCTGTTGCTGACAATCCTGTTTCCTCCCTCTCTCTTTCTTTGAGAAAAAACAAGTAGCTCTCTTTTATCTCAAATTCTTTTGCTAGCTCTGTTGTTGTTGTATTAATGGGCGACTGTCCCTCCACCTTTGGACCTTCTTCTTTTCTACCACCATTGCTTCCTTCTAAAAATTCTATTTTAAGGTTAGTCGGCGCTATTTTCTCATAATACAACCAACATAAATCCATGATCTCCCTCAAATCGTTTTCATAACCTTCCAGACTTTGCCTCGCACACTCTATACTGTCTTCTAAATGTCCTACAATATGACACTGTCGGTCTTTTATTGCTCTCCTATCTTGATTCAGTTGTCTCCATAGACTCATTTTTCTTGCAGCATCACCATTGACAACGAATTTCATGCTGTCATAAACGTCACGCACTTCCCTATCTTTTTTGTCACATTCCTCAAACTGGGCATCGTAATTTTCATATGCCTCAGTCCATATGTCATCCCAATGCATTATCTCTCTTTGAAGTTCTACCTTTTTTTCTAACAGTTCTTTTCCCCTATCCTCCAAAATACGCTTATATTCTATAAGTTGAGATAAAGAAGCATGGCCATTATCCTGAAATTTAGGTTGGAAACTTAGCTCTAAAAACAATTTTCTTTTTAATTCCCCATAGGAAGATTTTACCCTTATTTCTGCTTCTTTGATGTCTTTCTCCAGTAGACCTGAATGCCCATTTTCCGCAGCACACACAATACATAAGACACATAAACGATAAAATATTTTCTTCATATACCTCTTTTTGTTCAGATTCATGGAAAAAATAACAAAAAAAGATAAAAAAAACAATATGATTAAATTGGATATTTTTATTCTAAAAAATATTCATATGAATCTCAACGCAACAAAATAAAATCAATGAATAAGCACGTTGAAAAAGAGGGGAAAAACCTCTCACATGGCAACGCATATGCACAAGAGAAAAGCAATGATCTGGACTTCCAGACACCGTACTAGGGTCTGAAAAAAGAAGGAATCACTCACAAGGCAATCCCTCCTCCAAACCCTCCTCAAAGGGGATTCCCAGCTCTTCTACATTATCTCCAGCTTTTCTCCTCCTCCTGGTCTTTTGTTGTTTTTTGAGTAGGAGAATGCTCTTCCTCCAAAGATCCTTTTTTACTTTCATCCACATCAATTTTTTTCCCCAATTCACACACACCCCCCCCTATCTTCTCGCATTCCTCAGTTGTGAGTACCGCCTTCCCCTTCCTTATATTATCTTGCCGTTCATTGAAAGGCTTGTTCTCTAAAGCCCCCCAAGCAGGAGATGCCTCCT
>CAZLKT010000016.1:1621-25182 GCA_964560205.1 uncultured Holosporaceae bacterium
CATCGGAGTACTGCTCTCTCTGCCCTGGATCCCTGGAAATGAGCTTATAGAATCATGTGGTGTCAGCTGAATATTCTTCGTCATACACTGGCCCTGCCGTTCATTGAAAGGCTTGTTCTCTAAAGCCCCCCAAGCAGGAGATGCCTCCTCGATAGATCTCCCAAGAAATACCGTCTGCAAGTTTTTCAAATCCTCGGGCGACAGATTCTTTATCATGTCAGACATCGGAGTACTGCTCTCTCTGCCCTGGATCCCTGGAAATGAGCTTATAGAATCAGATGGTATCAGCTGAATATTCCCCATCATACGCCGCGACTCCATCATCTCTTTTTCTATTCTCTCCTTCTCCTCCTTGGACAGATAGATCTCCTTTCCACCATCATTGAGCGCTTCTTTCTGAGGTTTAGATGATGATACGTAAAAATTGTCCTCCATGCTCTGGCTATTCATGATCTCTCGTTCCATCGTCTCCCAGTCTTTCTGGTTCTGTCTTTTTGAAGAATATACAGCTTGCGTTACGCTCACAGCACACAGGAAAAACACACAGTACGATATTTTTTTCATACATCCCCTTTTTGTTAAGATTTCATGGAAAAAATAACAAAAAAAGAGAAAAAAAACAATACGCTTCAACGTGATATATTTTTTTCTAAAAAATCTTAATATGAATCTCAATGCAACAAAATAAAATCAATGAATAAGCACGTTGAAAAAGAGGGGAAAAGCCTCTCACATGGCAAGCATATGCACAAGAGAAAAGCAATGATCTGGACTTCCAGACACCATACCAGGGGCTGAAAAAAGAAGGAATTACTCAAGGCAATCCCTCCTCCAAACCCTGCTCTTCTACACTATCTCCAGCTTTTCTCTTCCTCCTGACTTTGCCTTCCTTTTGCCATATGACTACCCTTACTCTTTAAAAGCTTTATTTTCTCTTTACATGTCTTTACTTCTTCACGTAAGTTATAGAGACTATGTGGATTTTTGGGATCTTCCTTATCCTCAAGTTGTCTGTTCAATTCAGAGTTTTTTTCAATCATCCTTTCCTCTTCCTCTGAGAAATTTTTTGCAAGCCCTTGATATTTCTTGTACATTTGCAATTTATAGGTTAGGTTCGAAGCCTTACCCTTAGTCTCTTCTGCATATTTGATTCCCAGGGCTTTTATAGAATCATTATATTTTTTCTTTGCCTTTTCATACTCATGGTTTCCTCTATAGCTGTCATTGAAAACCTTGTCAAACTCATCTTGCAGGATCGTTTCCTTTATCATCAGCTCACACCTCTTCTTTCTAAGGTCTGCAAGTGCGTTATAGCCCCCCGTCCCAGGATGATTCTGACCCACGACGTCCTGTCCCTTTACTGGTAAAGACTGTATTTTTTCGCTAACCCCCTTTATTTTATCCTCAAAATAATTTATCCATTTTTCTTTTTTTTCAATCTCTTTTTTCCTTTCACAACACTTTTTAAAACGTTCTTTATTGATTTCAGCTTTTTTCTCTTGAAGCTCCTCCTGTTGTTTTTTCATCTTCTCATCAAATTCTTGCAATTCTTTCATTTCACAACGCTTTTCAAAACGTTTTTTATTGATTTTCTCATCAACTTCTTGCAATTTTCTCATTGCCGTAATGTGCGTCTTATGGAATAACTTCACCACATCCACTTTTTTCTCATATCTCTTTCTCTCCATATCAACATTTTTTAATTTTAACCCTTTTCTTTCTGTGAGTCGTTTCATCTTAGAGTTATTCTGTTCAATTTCCAACTTATTCTTTTCAATTTCAAATTCAATCTGCTCAAGTTGAAAGGCGAACTCCTTTTCCTGAGCATCCAGATAACATAAAAGATCATTGCGCTGCTTCGTCAGAATCTGTATTGCGCGCAATATTGAGTCTCTTCCATGTTCCTCTTCCAATTTTTGAGGTTCATTCTGGATCTGCATTATCTCTTGGTCTCTCTGCTCCTCCTTGTACTGTGCCCCCCCTTCCTGTACCAGTCTTATAGAATCAGATGGTGTCAGCTGAATATTCCCCATCATGAGCTGGGACTCCATCATCTCTTTTTCTATTCTCTCCTTCTCCTCCTTGGACAGATAGATCTCCTTTCCACCATCATTGAGCGCTTCTTTCTGAGGTTTAGATGATGATACGTAAAAATTGTCCTCCATGCTCTGGCTATTCATGATCTCTCGTTCCATCGTCTCCCAGTCTTTCTGGTTCTGTCTTTTTGAAGAATATACAGCTTGCGTTACGCTCACAGCACACAGGAAAAACACACAGTACGATATTTTTTTCATACATCCCCTTTTTGTTAAGATTCATGGAATGAATAACAAAAAAAGAGAAAAAAAACAAGATAATTCAATTAGATATTTTTATTATAAAAAATATTCATATGAGTCTCAACGCCACAAAATAAAATCAATGAATAAGCACGTTGAAAAAGAGGGGAAAAACCTCTCACATGGCAACGCATATGCACAAGAGAAAAGCAATGATCTGGACTTCCAGACACCGTACTAGGGTCTGAAAAAAGAAGGAATCACTCAAGGCAATCCCTCCTCCAAACCCTGCTCTCCTACATTATCTCCAGCTTTTCTCTTCCTCCTGACTTTGCTTTCCTTTTGCCATATGACTACCCTTACTCTTTAAAAGCTTTATTTTTTCTTTACATTTATTTACTTCTTCACGTAACTTGCAGAGACTATCTGGATTTTTGGGATCGCACATAAAATCAAGCTTTCTATTCAATTTCGATCTTTTTTCACGCATCCTTTGATCCTCCACTGAGAACTCGTATCCAATCTCTTCTTCTGCATTGTTCATTTTCAATTCATAGGCTGCGTTCCAAATCTTACCCTCAGTCTCTTTTGCACGTTTGATTCTCAGGGCATTCATAGAATCATTATATTTTTTCTTTGCCTTTTCATACCCATCATCTTTTTCAGATCTCTCATTGAAAGCCCTGGTAAATTCATCTTGCAGGATCGTTTGCTTTATCATCAGCTCACACCTCTTCTTTCTGAGGTCTGCAAGTTCGTTATAACCCCCATCCGTCGCAGGCTGATTCTGACCCACGACGTCCTGTCCCTTTACTGGTAAAGACTGTATTTTTTCGCTAACCCCCTTTATTTTATCCTCAAAATAATTTATCCATTTTTCTTTTTTTTCAATCTCTTTTTTCCTTTCACAACATTTTTCAAAACGTTTTTTGTTGATTTCATCTTTTTTCTCTTGAAGATCTTCATTTTGTTTTTTCATCTTCTCATTAAGCTCTTGCAATTCTTTCATTTCTGCAATGGCCATATTATTGAATAACTTCACCAAATCCACTTTTTTCTCATTTGTCCCGCTCTCCATAAAAGCCTGTTCTGATGCTAATTTTTTTCTTTCTATGAGTTTTCTCATCTCAGAATTATTCTCTTCAATTTTCGACTTATTCTTTTCAATTTCAAGTTCAAGCTGCTCAATTTGAGACGTGAAATCCCTTTCCTCTTGATTCACATAAACTAAAAAATTATCATACTGCTTCATCAGAATCTGTATTACACGCGATATTGAGTCTCTTTCCTCCTTAGACAGATAGATCTCCTTGCTACCATCATTGAGCTCTTCTTTCTGAGGTTCAGATAGTGGTATGATGCTCTGAGTCTCCATTATCTCTTTTTCTATTCTCTCCTTATCCGTCTGCAACAGATAGCTCCCCCTTCGACCATCATTGAGCTCTTTGAGCCAAGGGAATTTCTTTTCCAATACTTGCAATTGGCCTAATGTCATCTGAGAATTGCTCCTTAGTATGCTCTGGATCTCCATTATCTCTTGTTCTACTCTCTCCTTCTCCTCCTTGGACATAGAGATCTTCTTTCTACCATCATTGAGCGCTTCTTTCTGAGGTTTAGATAGTGGCATCTGAAAATTTTTTGCCATGCCCTGACCCTTCATGATGCTCTCTTCCACCTTCCGCCTCTCTTGCTGCGACAGTTCACCTGTAGAATACGCGGCCTCTGTGGCAGTTACAGCACACAGGAAAAACACACAGTACGATATTTTTTTCATACATCACCTTTTTGTTAAGATTCATGGAAAAAATAACAAAAAAAGAGAAAAAAAACAAGATGATTCAATGTGATGTTTTTATTCTAAAAAATATTCATATGAATCTCAATGCAACAAAATAAAATCAATGAATAAGCACGTTGAAAAGAGGGGAAAAGCCTCTCACATGGCAACGCATATGCGAAAAGCAATGATCTGGACTTCCAGACACCGTACTAGGGTCTGAAAAAAGAAGGAATCACTCAAGGCAATCCCTCCTCCAAACCCTGCTCTCCTACATTATCTCCAGCTTTTCTCTTCCTCCTGACTTTGCTTTCCTTTTGCCATATGACTACCCTTACTCTTTAAAAGCCTTATTTTCTCTTTACATGTCTTTACTTCTTCACGTAACTTGTGAAGATTATCTGGATTTTTGGGATCGCGCATAAAATCAAGTTCTCTGCTCAATTTCGATTCTTTTTCAAGCGTCCTTTTCTCTACCACTGAGAGCTCGTCTGCAAGCTCTTCTTGTTCATTGTACATTTGCAATTCATAGGCTGCGTTCCAAGTCTTGCCCTTAGTCTCTTCTGCATGTTTGATTCTCAGGGCGTTTATAGAATCATTATATTTTTTCCTTGCCTTTTCATACTCATCGTGTCTTTCACATCTCTCATTGAAAACCCTGGTAAATTCATCTTGCAGGATCGTTTCCTTTATCATCAGCTCACACCTCTTCTTTCTAAGGTCTGCAAGTGCGTTATAGCCCCCCGTCCCAGGATGATTCTGACCCACGACGTCCTGTCCCTTTACTGGTAAAGACTGTATTTTTTCGCTAACCCCCTTTATTTTATCCTCAAAATAATTTATCCATTTTTCTTTTTTTTCAATCTCTTTTTTCCTTTCACAACATTTTTCAAAACGTTTTTTGTTGATTTCATCTTTTTTCTCTTGAAGATCTTCATTTTGTTTTTTCATCTTCTCATTAAGCTCTTGCAATTCTTTCATTTCTGCAATGGCCATATTATTGAATAACTTCACCAAATCCACTTTTTTCTCATTTGTCCCGCTCTCCATAAAAGCCTGTTCTGATGCTAATTTTTTTCTTTCTATGAGTTTTCTCATCTCAGAATTATTCTCTTCAATTTTCGACTCATTCTTTTTAAATTCAAATTCAATCTGCTCACGTTGAAAGGCGAACTCCTTTTCCTGAGCATTAAAATAAAATAAAAGATCATGATGCTGCTTCGTCAGAATCTGTATTACACGCAATATTGAGTCTCTTCCATATTCCTCTTCCAATTTTTGAGGTTCATTCTGGATCTGCATTATCTCTTGGTCTCTCTGCTCCTCCTTGTACTGTGACCCCCGTGCCAGTCTTATAGAATCAGATGGTGTCAGCTGAATATTCCCCATCATACGCTGGGACTCCATTATCTCTTGGTCCACTCTCTCCTTCTCCTCCTTGGACAGACAGCTCTTCTTTCGACCATCATTGAGCGCTTCTTTCTGAGGTTCAAATGATGATACGTGAAAATTTTCTGCCATGCTCTGGCTATTCATGATATCTCGTTCCATCTTCTCGCAGTCTTTCTGATTCTGTCTTGTTGAAGAATATACATCTTGCGTTACGCTCACAGCACACAGGAAAAACACACAGTACGATATTTTTTTCATACATCCCCTTTTTGTTAAGATTCATGGAAAAAATAACAAAAAAATATAAAAAAAACAAGACTCTTCAATGTGATATTTTTATTCTAAAAAATATTCATATATTTATCATTTTCATAAAATAAAATAAATTCGTTTTTTGCTTCATGGATGTGTGTTTTTGTCACACTGCCCCTTCCCCACCATCCTTTCTCTCTCGCAATTTCTCTTCTTTGCCTCATACTTGAGATGCTCTTTTTTCAGATGTTTTTTCTCATCTCATATTCTTCAACTCAAGATTTTTTTCTGGACATCACGAGTTTCTCTTTTCCTCATAAGAAGAGTTACCACACATTGGTGTGAACTTTTTAGACACAACAATATCATTCACATCCCTGTTTGTCATGGCTGGACATTGATTACTGAAGATAAACTTATTCTGAGGAACGGTATTATTGATACCCTGGTTCGTCATGCCATAACCATGGCCCCTTATGTCCTGCCTCGGGTCCACATCACTACCAGATTTCCCCATCATATTCCCATCCATCATAAGATTGTTCGGAATTATCATTATAGGATTGTGCGTCATATCATCATTCTGAATCGCCACTCGTTTCCGACTCATGAACCCACAGGTTTTATCTATCACAAACGGGTTCTGTCTTTTTACTCCCCGATTCATCATAGAGTTGTTCATCATCTCATCATTCTGAATCATTGCTTGCTTCTGATTCATCATGCCATAATCTCGAGCCATGAGATCCCGTCCTTTTAGCAATATTTTTTCTTCAATCTCTTTTATTTCAGCCTGTACAGAGCGTATATCACTCTCCATACTTTGAATTTTTTCTTCCCATTGACGATTTTTTTTATTTTGCTCTTTTATTGTTTCCTTTTGCCCCCTGTCAAGATGTTTCAAGCTGCTCTTTATTTTATTGATCTTTTTTAGATTCATCATATCTAGCCTTTTCTGGTCCTCACTGAACATATTCCCTCGAGAAGATAGGCCATGCCTTTGCTGGTAGAGATCATTTTTGATACTCTTTCCATGCTCTTGAAGAGCTTTTATGTGAGAAAGCCTCTCGCCCACTTGAGAGGAGTGTATGTCATTCTGGTCTTTACGCAAATTTAAAGAATCACGCAACATCCCCATGATTTCCTTTTGCTTGAGAAGAAGTTTTCTCCTTTGGTCCTCGAGCTCATTCAGATCATTGAACTCTTCTTTCTGAGGCTCAGATGATGATACGTGAAAATTGTCCGCCATGCCCTGACCCTTCATGATGCTTTCTTCCACCTTCCGCCTCTCCTGCTGCGACAGTTCACCTGAAGAATACGCAGCCTCTGTGGCAGTTACAGCACACAGAAAAAAAATGCAGTACGATATTTTTTTCATACATCACCTTTTTGTTAAGATTCATGGAAAAAATAACAAAAAAAGAGAAAAAAAACAATGCGATTCAAAGGGATGTGTTTTATTCTCAAAATTCTCCATATACTTTCTGAGCAAGATCTTCCAACGCCATTTTGTGACGAGAAGATCTTGGCTCACCAAATTTCTCTCTCAATTTCTTTTCGTTGCAGTATTATCGAATATCACTGTTCACGCTTTAAGTTACTTTGCCTCCTCATCTGCTCCTCCCTCTCCTTTGTGAAGCCTTGATATTGCGTATTGAGGGCAGCCTCACGCTGTTGAGGAACAGTGTCATTTATACACTGCTGATTCATGGTGCTATATCCTTGAGCCATGGGCATCTGACTCTGGCCCAGAGGTATATGGGATTGCCCCATCATATTCTGACTCATCACAAATGAATTCTGGTTTATCATTCTTTGATTCAGCATAGGATTGTTCAAACCAGGCATCATCATAGAGGCACTCCCCTTATCATCTTTCTGAATCTTCGGTTGGTCCTCGTATCTGCCCATTGACTCTTCTCTCTCGTCCTTAGAGTATCTCATCATATGCTGACCCACCCACATAGGATTGTTCTGACCCATCAACATAGGATTGTTCTGACGCACCAACATAGGATTGTTCTGACCCATCAACATAGGATTGTTCTGACGCACCAACATAGGATTGTTCTGACGCACCAACATAGGATTGTTCTTACCCACCCACATAGGATTGTTCTTACCCACCCACATAGGATTGTTCTTACCCACCAACATAGGATTGTTCGGACCCACCAACATAGGATTGTTCTGACGCACCGGCATAAGGGCACTTTGCCTTAATATGTTCTGACTCTTGCCCAGATTTGTATAATGTTGCCCCATCATCCTCCCATCCATCGCAGATGAATTCTGGTTTATCACTCCTCCTCGCGTAAGACTGTTCTTCATATCATCGCTCTGAACCGCCGCTTGGCTCACCAGCCCATAGTTCTGCCCCATGAGCATCTGACCCTGGCCCAGAGGTATATGGGATTGCCCCATCATATGCTGACCCACCGCAAATGAACTCTGGTTTATCACTCCTCCTCGCATAGGATTGTTCCTCACATCATTCTGAACCGACTGAACCGCCGCTTGCCTAACGCGTATCAGCATATAGATTGGATCCATGATATCCGATTGTGGTAAAGACATTATTTTTTCGTCAATCTCGTTTATTTGATCCTGTAAAGAGCGCATGGTCTTATCCGTACTTTGAATCTCTTCTGCCCATTGATTATCTTTTTCCCGTTTCTCTTTTATTTTTTTCTCTCGCTCTATCATAAGACTGTCCACTTCTCTCATCCTTTCTCGCATCCTTTCTCCTTCTCTTTCCAGTCTTTTTTTCTCTCTCACATGCTCCTTCCCCATCCCATACGGTGTAGAGATTTCCACGTCCATATAGTCTTCCAGATTTTCTTGATGGTTTAAGAGACTCTTCACCCGCAAAGCTGTCTGGTCCAACTCAGAAAGGAATTCCTTCTTCTGGTCCACGTACTGCTGAAAAAGATTATCTCTCGCCTTCATTACATCCCCTTTCTTTACAAGAAGTTCAATCCTTTTCGTCACGCACTCCTTCAGCTTACTAAAATCTTCTTTCTGAGGTTCAGATGATGATATCATGCGATCTCTCAGCGCTGCCTCAACTCTATGCATTACCATGAGCTGCTCTTCCTGCCACGCTAGCTGCTCTTGCTGCCACGTTTTTTGCTGTGACTCTCTCATTACAGAATCAGAGATGACATCTGGA
Source organism: uncultured Holosporaceae bacterium (assembly GCA_964560205.1). Taxonomy (GTDB): domain Bacteria; phylum Pseudomonadota; class Alphaproteobacteria; order Holosporales; family Holosporaceae; genus CAZLKT01. Next base: position 10,494 of record CAZLKT010000016.1, read on the forward strand.
GTCATGGTCTGGCCTTGCATTATCTTGCGTTCCACCTCCTGCTTGCTTTGCTGCGACTGTCTACTTACAGAATACGAAACCTGTGCCATGCTCACAGCACACAGAAAAAACACATAGTACGATATTTTTTTCATACATCCCCTTTTTTGTTAAGATTCATGGAGAAAAATAACAAAAAAAAAGAACAAAAACAAGATGGTTCAAATGGATATGCTTTATTCTAAAAATTCTTAATATAGATATCAATGTTACAAAATTAAATCAATAATATTCATGCGCGTGTAAGATAAAGATAAGCATGCGGGAAGAGAAAGGACAGCAATGGAGCCTCCTCTCTCCCACCTTTTTTTATCTCCATTATTTTCTTTTTTCGCTTTCTTCATGATGAAACGCGCTTATTCAGAATCTCCTTGTAATGCAGCCTTTTTCTTACAACACTTTTCTATTTCACCCTCAATATACCTCATTTCTATTCTTTTTTGCTTTAAGTCATTATCAAGTCGGCTATATTCTGTTGCTACACACATTGGGTCAAAATGATATGTAAGCAACTCTCTTGCCTTTTCCTTCATGTCATTCATAACCAAATCCATCTCAATCCTTTCATTATGAGAGCTCTCCTTCAACTCTGCAGCTTGAAAATCTTTTAATTTTTTAAGGCTTGTTATAAGATGTTCGCATGTCATGTTTTGCATCATTTCTTCATTCAGTACCTCCTCCATCTCTTCTTTACTCACTAAGCCTTCATCTTTCAGGCACTTCAATTCTTTTTCTATATTACCTAAAGAATACCCATTTTCTTCTAACCTATTTTGAATCTTTTTTATGTGAAGAGCATATTTTCTCTCTATGAAATTTTTCTCTTCGTTATATTGTTTCCTTATAGTATTTATGCCGTCAGCGCAAATTATATCCAGTTCTTCCATTTTTTTTCTCACGTCCTCCCCCCTCTGATCAGGTTCCTTCATAAACATCTGCTGCTTTTGAAGAATCTCATCCATCTGCTTTTTCACGTTCTCTTGCTGAAAACCTAAATCTTCTATCTTCTCTTGAAGCGCAGTTATGGCCTCCTTATTACGAGGTATAGGCTTATCACATTTCTGCGGCGGCATCCCACCCCTTATCTCCCGACTCATTCTTTCGTAGTCATCCTGCAAAAAATTCTTTGCCGAATACGAGATCCCTGTGTGACACACAGCACACAAAAACAGGGCGTGGTAAACTATTTTTTTCATACAAAATCCTTTTTTATTAAAGGTTACAAATATTCACATATATCAAAAAAAATATATGAAAATCAATGTGATCAAAAGAGAATATTTAGCAAAGATAAGAGGATGCGAACAAATCGTGCCCAAACTAAAGTGCATGGAAAAAGATGCACGGGGCGCTGGGCGAAGAGTGTATAACTCAAAGGTTATCCTCTCATCCTGATGAGGCACTTCTTTTCATAGAAGAACCTATCCACTCAGGTCACACTCACCAACACTGCAAAAATAAAAAAGGAGAAAGCCCCCTCCCCCCAATCATCTTTGAAAAAATGCATGAAAACATACTCAGAGAGAGGACAAAAATGGAACTCATCTTTTGCTTTAGCCTCTCTTCTTTTCTTCTTCTTTTTCCCCTTTTGCCTTCTTCATGAGGAGAAACTCATCTTCCTCCATCTTCTCTCTTTTAAACTTTCTTTTTTTTCTATCAGTACAGCTCTTTTCTTCTCAATTTCAGCTTCTTTACTCTCAATTTCATATACCTCTTTGCTTTTCTCAAAATATTTCTTCTCAGCTTCGTCGCATTTTTTTGATATATCCGACTCTATCATCTTTTTCAACAACTCTTTCTGCTTTTTCTCATATTCAAATTCTTCTGTTTGATCAGATGTCACTTCTCCATCAAAGCTTTCTTTAATAAAGTTTTTCTCCCCTTCTCCCAAATCCCCCCTTATATTACCTATTATTTTTTTCTTTTGTGCAAAAGCTTTCAAAAATTCTTTGAGTAATTTTTGTTGCTCTTTTTTATTCTCTTTCTCCTGCTTGTTATATTCATTACGAAGACTCCCCCACTCTACAAAAGACTGAGCGCGCTCCTCTCTCAACACATTTTTTTGAAGAGATATCCTCTGTATTTCCTTTCCCAACTTAACTATTTCCCTATCAAGAACTTCAGAACCAGAGCCTCCCCTCTCCATATCACTCTTTATCTCCCGACTTATTCTTTCGTAGTCATCCTGCAAAAAATTCTTTGCCGAATACGAGATCCCTGTGTGACACACAGCACACAAAAACAACACGCGGTAAAATATTTTTTTCATACAAAATCCTTTTTTATTAAAAGTTATAAATATATATATCAAAAAAAATATATGAAAATCAATGTGATCAAAGAGAATATTTAGCGAAGATAAGAGCATGCGAAAAAATCCTACCTAAAATAAAGTGCATGGAAAAAGATGCACGGGGCGCTGCGCGAAGAGTGTATAACTCAAAGGTTATCGTCTCATCCTGATGATGGACGCCTCTTTTCATAGAAGAACCCATCCATTCAGGTCACACTCACCAACACTGCAAAAATAAAAAAGGAGAAAGCCCCCCCTCTTTCTCGCTCATCCTTTCTTTCACTCCTCTTCTTTCTTTTCTTCTTTTCCTTTCCTCGTAATGAGGGACTTTTTTTCAGAATCTTTTTCTAATCCATCGATTCTTTCATTAATTGATTTCTTAATGTTTTTTATCGTAGTGCCAATCTGATTTATTTCTTCATTTTTTATTGGTAATATCACATAAAATATTATCCAGTTGTATTCTTACATCAGACAATATAAGATTTTTATACAAATCTTCTAACATTTTATTAAGCAACACGATACGACAAGCTTGATATCGCCTATCTCGCTTTTTTTTCTTGCTGGAATTTATTTATGGCTCAAATAAATGTCGACACCACCTAGTTTGTATGAAAAAACCTACTTTAGGGCCCTTCAGGAAAGAGGTACCAGGGACGCTTCTTTTGAAGTGGGCATTGTTTATCATTTAAGCTGCATGCCTGAGCAAAGTTCTCTTCCCAAGCGTCCTTAAAGCTTATTTCGCCACTTTTTACACGATTGCAATTTTTTTCCAGAGCTGAGTGATATCTTCTTTTTGAGAGGGCCCTCTCAAAGGTCCGAAAGTTTTTTCTAAAACTGCCCAAAAATTGTCACTTATCATCTTAACTTTTGTTGCCAGAGATTCTATATAGGATGGTTGTATCCGAGTTTCTTCAATTTTTCGTTTTTCCTGAATTTTTTTTACATGCATTAGGTTCTCTTCAGCTTTTTTTATCAAGAAATTACGAGAAGGATCATGTGAAAAAAAAACATCGTTCTTTCTCGAAAAAAGCGTTTCACATATGGAACCATTATGCTTGGTGGCGTTCATGATTTCATTGCAAAGAGTTTGTGCTTTTTTTGATGCTATATTTTTTTATCTTACGCATTAACAATTTTTTTTATTTGTATATTGCAAATGCTCTCAGCATACGTTATAATTGAATCAATGAGTTTTTCATTATGTTCTTTATAATCTTTATTATTTTTTTTATATTCATTGTAATCTTCTTTGTTCTCTTTTTTGAAACTTTTTTCTGCTAAATTTTCTGCTTCATATGCTGTTCTATGTTGGCAAACAACAAAATCATCTATTCTTCTTTTTATACTCTTATCAAGTGTTTCATTGTTTTTTATGGAAAAAATATCTTCACTTTCGAAATCGCTCTTGTATCGTTCTTTTATAAAGAGCTCAAGGTAATCTCCATATTCTTTTGCAAAAAAATTTGCATTTTCTCTCATGTTCAGCAATTCTTGATATGAATTGTCCGCACAACTCTTTAATAAATCCAGAAGATCTTCTTCAGCGTGGGGACACAGATCTTGTTCTGGGCTTTGTGGGCCTGCAGGACACACCTCTGGAAGGAATGGTTCAGTCTCTACAGGACAAACAGTATTGGAATTGTCAGGACTATTGATAGTATTTGTATCATCTGCCAAGAGCTTTCCTGTTGTTGTAGCACATAAAAGGAGTGCCAGGAAAAGGGCACGAGGAAATCTCATAGAAGCCTTATTTGTTAAAAACACATTATTAAAATTTATTATATTATCAAAATGAAATGCATAAAATATAAAAATTTTTATATCGATGACATAACAAAAAAACATGGTGAGAAAAGAGAGCCCAAAGTCATGATGACTCTGGGCATCTTGGCTTTTTCACAGTGTGAAAAAATGCACGCTATTTTTCTTCTGAGCAGTGGTCCCCGCTTTTTTTGGGGAGGCATCCTTCGCCTGCATTTAGGTTGCATGCCTGAGCAAAGTTCTCTTCCCAAGCGTCCTTAAAGGTGATTTCTCCACTTTTTACATTCTGGGAGTTTTTCCTCCAGAGCTCCGTACTTACATCCTTTTTTGAGGCAGATATACAAAAAATGGGTTCCTTGTAGTATGAATCTTCAGGCGTATTATTTTTCTGAAAATCTTTTAAGTTTTTGAATTCCGCTTGAGCTTTTTCTCGCAAAAGTTTATTTTTATGAGGATAGTTAAAGACTGAAATAATATTATTGTATTTTAACAGAATATTATTGCAGAGACTCTTAAGATTATTTCCAGAATTTTTTATGATTTCATTGTAAAGATTGATGACTCTTTTTGATTCTATATTTTTTTCATTTTGTGCGTTGAGAAGCTTTTCTTCATGGTCACTACATATTTTATTGCTCATGCTAATTATTGATTCAATCAAAGCATCAGAATTTTTATTGTATTTTTCGGTTCCTTCTGATAGTGTTTCTTTTTTTGTATACTCTTCAAGTGCATATGCTGCTTTATGCTTGCAAACACTAGTATCCCAGGCGCTTTTTTCAAGGATATCATTAAGAGCTGCATATTTTTCAGAAATTCCTTCATGCATGATACCAAATTTTTGCGTAATTTTCTCTTGATTTTTGATCTCACTTTTCAAATGCTCTAACTGCTCTCTTTCATTCTCAATCCAATTGTACTTTATGGCAAATGTATGGTCATCGTATTGCATAGAGTCAGGGTAATTTGAGAGGTACACAAGGTACTCTCCATATTCCTGTGTCAAAAGAATCGCCTTTTCTTTTTTCTTGTTCAATTTGTTATGCGCTTGTTTACTGCAACTTTCTAATAAATCGAGGAAATCTTTTTCTGAATTCGTTGTTTGAGAGGTAATTGTAAAACATTGTTCAACGTCATTTTTAATACTTTTGTCTTGCGAATAATTCAAGTAGGTGTCCATAGAAGTGGGCATACTTTTTTCTGGAGATGTCACGAAAGGAAAAAATGCATGAGAATCACTTTTTCCCTGGTCTTGTGAACATGTTGAAAATGGTAGTGGCTCTACAAGAGACATATTGTTCTCTGGAGGAGTAGATAATGTTTCGGGAGCAAGACAGACTTCCGGAAATAATGGTTCCTCTACGGGACAAACATTGTTGAAGTTGTCAGGACTGTTTGTAGTATTTGTATCATCTGCCAAGAGCTTTCCTGTTGTTGTAGCACATAAAAGGAGTGCCAGGAAAAGGGCATGAGGAAATTTCATAGAAACCTCATTTGTTAAAAACATGTTGATAAGATCATTGTAATTTTGTTTAAAAACAAAAACAAGAGCTAAAAATTGCTTTTAAAACAAAAGGTGATAAAAACATGATGTGGAAAAATGAGTAATATAAAAAATTCTCATATATTACAAAAAAATATGATGGGGGAAAGAAAAAACATCATATCACCTGATTTTACGATCCTGTGGGAATCCATATGGTGAGCGTTATAGGAAACTGTGGGGATCAATGTCAATGCGGCAGGAAATAAATGATGGCAGGGGGCAAGCCGCGATCCAGCGGGCGAGAAAAGACTGCATGGGGAAGGAGCGAGGAGCTTTCAGGAGAAATCTCCATCGATGACGCTGCCGAAGGGGGCTGAGGGGCGAGGGGCAAGGTCCAAAAATTTCCAGGTGCTCTGCGGCGGGAATTTTTTTGTGGAGGGCCCATGCGGAGGCCTCCACAAGCATTTCTTTTTTTCCAGAGAGATGAACCATGGCAAGGCGTGTGAGGGGGGGGAGGTTGTTATGTATTCTTTGATCCAGCTCTTCCTGGAGGAACTTTTCCAGGGTGTGGTTTTGGATGTGGCGAAAAAGAGGGTGTTGTGGCTGGGCCGTTTGAATATATGTATGACCCTGGTGGGTGGCGCGTCCTCCACGGCCAGTGACCTGATACAAAAGTTGTGCCATATGCTCGCATCCACGGATGTCTGGGTCCGTGAGGGCAAAATCTGTGTCAAGAATGCCAACGCATGTTAAAAGAGGAAAGTGGTGTCCCTTAGCAATCATTTGCGTGCCAATAACAATATCTACGTCCTCTTGGAGAATACTCTGAATCATAGCGTGAAGTTTTTTGGGGGATGCAAGAGTATCGCTGCTGAAAATTTCCACACGAGCTTCAGGCAGAAAAGAGAGCACTTCCTGCTGAATCTGGTCTACTCCGGCGCCCTGGGTGCACAAAGGCTTTTTGTGACATTCAGGACATGCTTCTGGAAGGGGTTTTGAAAAGGTGCAGTAATGACACCGCAGCACGGGCTGCTTCGACCTTGTATGAAGCGTAAGCCACGATCGACATCGAATGCATGACTCTCTGTGACCACAATGATAACAGAGCACCAAGGTTGCATACCCACGTCGATTGAGAAAAAGAAGACTTTGTTCCTTTTTGACACTATTTTTGTGGAGAGCCTCCCGCAAGGGTAGAGAAATCCATTGTTGTGTGCCTGGGGGGTGCTGTCGAAGATCTATCATGTGTACAAGAGGTAGGGACGATGCACCATATCGCTCCGGTAGGGTGACATGATGGTATTTTTTCTGGCGAATATTCCAGAGGCTTTCCAGGGAGGGCGTAGCGGACAGCAAAAAAACAGGAATTTTTTTGTGGTGTCCGCGAAGGAGGGCCATATCACGTCCATGGTAAATGCTCCCCTCCTCCTGTTTGTAGGAGGAGTCATGTTCTTCATCCACAATAATGAGACCAAGACGAGTATAGGGGAGGAAAACCGCAGAGCGTGCCCCAATGATGACGGAAAAACTGTCCAGGGCATGAAAAATTTTTTGACGTTGGGCTGGGGACAAAGTGGAATGCCATTGGGCCATCTTCACATGAAAATAGCGTTCTAAGCGGCGCTCCCATTGCTGAGAAAGAGCAATTTCTGGCACAAGGATGAGGACCTGCTTGCCCTCTCTCCATACCTCTTCACAAATTTTGAGACACACTTCTGTTTTTCCTGCCCCAGTGACGCCTTCAAGCATAGTGATGGATGGCTTTTCTTTCATGATCTCCAGAAGCTGTGTGTATGCAATTTCTTGAGAGGGATGCAGGTGTATGGGAGTATGCATCTTTGCCTCAGGAGATGCCTCTGTGGGCTTTTGTGGCTCCTGTTCTCTGCTTTTTTTCTTTTCTGGAAGAATGGGAATGGGAAGTGCCATTTTCAAAAGGGGGCCTAAGGGTATCATGGTATACCATGAGGCTTTACAGAGAAAATCCACATCTTCTGGAGCAAAGTATAATGTGGGATGAATGCTGTGGATGGCTTTAAGCGAAAATTCCGAAGAAGAATCGAGTTCCCTTTCTTCCCTTGTGGGATTCCATACAACCCCCCAAGACAACTTGTTTTTTGCGCCGAAGGGCACACATACGATGCACCCATGGGGGAGGGCCCTTGAAAACGTATACGTGAAAAAGGTGCGGACTGTTGGCAACGGGACCCATACGCGAATTCTTTCCACGCCTACACCGTGGCCTCCACGGGCTTCCTCGTATGTTTTTCTTATCTAGAGTTTAAAGGGCTTGTGATGATTTTTCAACATAGAAAGAGAGAGGGAAAGAGGGGGCATGAGAAATTCTTGAAGAAAATGCCCCTTGTGTTTAGGAAAAAAAAATATGTACAATTCTCCCATGGCCGAGTGGCAGAATGGTTATGCAGAGGACTGCAAATCCTTGTATATCGGTTCAATTCCGGTCTCGGCCTCTTTATGCTTTTTTACAAGTGCTCTATTGTAAAGGTAGGGTGCCTTTGTTAGACTTTTCCCTGTGCCTTTGGCATGGCGTGTACATGGGGTGCATGCATTTCAGGAGGGTGACTTATGTCTAGTGAGGTTAGATCTGCTTCTGCATATCGTTTCCATCATATTGAGGAAAAGTGGCAGAAAAAATGGAAGGAAGAGAATGCCTTTGTGGTTCCAGAGGATGCTTCTGGGCCATTTTTCTACGTGCTAGAATTTTTTCCATATCCATCCGGAGCATTGCACATGGGGCATGCTCGCAACTATGTTTTAGGGGATGTGATGGCACGTCATCGTCGGGCACTTGGTTATTATGTGCTTCATCCCATGGGGTGGGATGCTTTGGGACTCCCTGCGGAGAATGCAGCTATTCAAAGGGGAGTGCATCCGAAAGAGTGGACCTATGCTAATGCCAATGGAATGAAGAGGGAGTGCCAATCCTTGGGCTTTTCCCACGACTGGTCCAGGGAGATTTTCTCCTGTGATCCAGATTATTATAAACATGAACAGAAGATGTTTTTGGATTTTTTCAGGAAAAACTTGGTCTATCGTAAAAATGCGTATGTGAATTGGGATCCTGTGGAGAACTCTGTGTTGGCCAATGAGCAGGTCATTGATGGGAAAGGTTGGCGCTCTGGTGCGGTGGTGGAAAAGCGCTTGCTGGAGCAATGGTTCATGCGCATCACAGACTTTGCGGAGGATTTGCTTGATGGAATAGAAGAGCTGACGGAATGGCCAGACTCTGTGCGACAAATGCAAAGGAACTGGATTGGTAAATCCACCGGGGTTCGTGTTCGCTTTTCCTTTTTGCAAGAAGAAGAGGGCGCATTGGAGATTTTCACCACACGACCAGAGACACTTTTTGGAGCAAGTTTTTGTGCCATTGCTCCTGACCATCCTTTTGCACAAAAGTGGGCCGAGTCGAATCCCGCTCTGAAGGAGTTTCTTGAAGAATGCCGCAAAAAGAGCACGTCCTCTCGTACAGTGGACACGGAGGAGAAGAAAGGCGTTTTCACAGGGTACTCCGTGGTTCATCCTTTGATTCCACAGCAGGTGCTTCCCATTTATGTGGCAAACTTTGTTTTGTTAGAGTATGGTACCGGGGCTATATATGGTTCTCCAGCTCATGATCAAAGGGACTTCGAGTTTGCGCAGAAATATGGTCTTCCCATTGTGCCAGTGGTGCAACCTTTTGATGGCCAAGAGCCTCCATCAGGAAAAGCCTATGTGGGTGATGGTATTATGGTGCATTCAGAGTTCCTCAATGGACTTCCTGTGCAAGAAGCACGAGAGAAAATGATTACCGTGTTATGCCAGAAGAATGTGGCAGAGAAGGAAATTGTATACAGTCTGAAAGATTGGAATGTCAGTCGACAGAGATACTGGGGGGCACCTATCCCCATTATTTACTGCTCCACATGTGGTATTGTTCCTGTACCTGAGAAGGATTTGCCTGTGGTGCTTCCTGAAGATGTGTCTTTTGATAAGCCTGGAAATCCTTTGGAGCATCATCCCACATGGAAAAATGTGTCGTGCCCATCCTGTGGTAAAGATGCTCGAAGAGAGACAGATACTCTTGACACGTTCTTTGAGTCCTCATGGTATTTTGCACGCTTTTGTGATCCTCATAATGACAAGGAAGCTTTTTGTGAGAGAAAAATTCGTCAATGGATGCCGGTAAACCAGTATATTGGTGGTATTGAGCATGCGGTTTTGCACTTGTTATATGCGAGGTTTTTCTCTCGAGCTCTTAGTGTGTGTGGCTATTGGGACATGAAAGAGCCCTTCCAGAAACTGCTGACCCAAGGAATGGTGTGTCATCGTTCTTTCCGCGCTCAAGATGGAACATGGTTGTATCCCACGGAGGTGGAAAAAGTGGGTGAAAACACTTTTCGTCGCATTTCTGATGGTACCCCTGTGGAGGTGGGACGCTCTGAGAAAATGAGTAAGTCCAAGTGTAATCTGGTGGATGTGAACTTTATGGTGGGCAAATATGGAGCAGACCCTCTCCGTCTCTTTTTGTTATCGGACACCCCTCCGGAAAAGGATTTAGAGTGGACGGATGAAGGCATTGAGGGGAATCTGCGATATATTCATGGGCTTTTGGAAAGTCGTTTTGAGGAAAGAATTGCCCTCATTGGACCAAAAGAAGAAGTAGAGCTCAAGGTTTTTTCAGATCTTTCAAAGGAGGCAGATGATTTTCAGTATCTCTTTCATCGCACCATTGCCTCCATTGATAAGGCTTTGGAAAGGTATCACTTGAATCGGTATATTGCCCACTTAAGAGAGCTCTCCAACGCCATAGATGATTTTACTCCTCAGAATGAAGAGGAGAAACGCCTGCTTCGTCATGTGTTGGAAGGCTTTATCCAACTCTGTGCACCGGCTATTCCTCATTTGGCGGAAGAGTGTTGGGAAAAGCTTGGACACGCGCCCTTTGTGCACCAATATTTGTGGCCATCCTATGATCCGGCGCTCTTGGAGCTCAGCATTGTGACTATTTCCATACAGCTTAATGGAAAAGCAAGGGGTGTATGCAGTATTCCTGTTGATGCTTCTGATGAGTTTATTTTGGAGAAGGCAAAGGAAAATCCGGCAGTACAAAAAGCTTTAGTTTCCGGAACGCTTCAAAAAGTGGTGATTATTCCCCATCGTACCATCAGTCTTGTGGTGAAATGAGAGGAATTTTTATGAAAGCGACATCATTTTTTGTGGTGTCGCTTTTTCTTGGGGGATGCGACTTGTCGCTTTTGGAGCCAGAGGTGGAGGAGGCGCTTTCCCATGTTTATGTGAACAATATTCCAGAACGAAGTGGACAAAGGCTTCGCCAATCTCTTATCCAATACCTTCATTATCAAGAACCCAAGGAATACACTCTCTCGGTACATCTGGAAGAAACTTTGTACGGACTTGCCCTCAGCAATGAGGCTCGCAGTCGCTTAAATCACATTACCGTTTGTGCACAGTATAAATTAGTCCATGAGAAAAGTGGGACAATAGTGGGTTTTGGCACCTTAGCAGCGGACAATACCTTTAATATTCTTCCATCCATTCAGGGGCCATCGTTGTATTACTCCACCACCATCGGAGAAGATTATGCGCGACAAAATATTATTCGACAGCTCACCGTGCTCTTGAAAAACGCCGTGGCAAAAGCCATCGGAGCCCATTTGAAATTATGGAAACGCCCGCCATCCATTCACCCCTCTATGACCATCCTTTCCACCACGGCCCCCTCTGTAAAGCATCCTCTTCCCGTGGAGCCAAATCCAGCATCCCCGAAGTGGGATGATCCTCAGAAAAAACCGTCTTTTGCTCGAGGTCATACCACGGAGCAAAAGCCCAGTTGAGGCTGAGGCTGCTCTGCCCCACCTTCAGCGACTCTTCTGTGATTTACGCTCTTCCCGTGGACCCGAACCCTGCTTCTCCTCTCTGGGATTCTTTCAAAACCTCAACCTCCTCCCAGATCACCTCTGATACCACGGAGCAAAACACCAACTGGGCGATGCGCATGCCCCTGGTAATGACAAAGGGCGTGTCGCCGTGATGTATGAGAATTACTTTTACCTCCCCCCTATATCCCGCATCAATGGTGCCGGGGCTATTGAGAACGGTGATTCCCTCCTTTAAGGCCAAGCCAGATCGTGGTCGAACCTGGGCCTCATACCCTGCGGGAATGGCTATTTTCAGCCCCGTGGGCACAGCAAGCCGTTCTCCTGGATGCAAGAGTGTTTCCTCTACGACATCCGCACGCAAATCCACACCCGAACTTTCGGCAAGGGCTTGTACTGGATACTCAAGATCTTTTGCTGAGGGCATACGATGAATTTGCACAACGATTTTGGACATGATACTCTCCTTTGTAGGCGATTTTTTACACAGTACAAGTATGGGCCCCAGTATACAAATCATTACGGGAAAGTACAAACACTTTCGGCTTCGGGTATCTTCTCAGGACACATTGCGCCCGACGTCAAATCTTCTGCGGGGTGCTGTCTTTGATATTTTGGTTCATAAAATATGGCCCCATGCCATGACAAACGGACCCTGTGAACATCTTCGGGGAAAGAGAGTCTTGGATTTGTGTGCCGGCACAGGGTCGTATGGATTTGAAGCTTTGTCTCGATCTGCATCTTGGGTTACTTTTGCAGATGCCTCTCTACAGTCTATTCAGTATATCACAGAGAATATTCAGAGGCTTCCACAGGTTCCCGTGGATTTTTCTGCATCCTCTTGTACCTCCGTCTATCACACAAAGTTGCCGCACATTACATTTACAGAGGAGCCTTTCCACCTTATTTTCTTTGACCCACCATACGATAGCCCACCAGCTTTCACCTCTCAGGTTTTGGAGAAACTAGCAGAAAAAAAATTATTGGCTCCAGAGTGTATTCTTATAATGGAATATGGTGAAAATGCTCCCCCCTATCATCCGTCTTTTCCCCTGGTGGAAGAGCGAACCCTTCGACGTTCCACTGTGCGCTTTGTATCTTATATGCCCCATAAAAAAATCTGTACTCCTGTACTTGAGTGACACTATTTTTTTGTTTTAATAAAATTTTTTGAAAAAGGATTTTCAAAAAAATTCCTTTCCCATAGACTTTATCTTTTTGTGCTCCTGAGCGATACTATGAGCAGATGGTAGTAAAAGAGGTACTATGATAAAGTGGTCGGGTGCAGCGCATGCGCCCATAGGTTTTTTTGATAGTGGGGTTGGAGGGCTTACTGTTCTTAAGGCGACGAAGGCTCTGCTTCCTTATGAGAACTTCATTTATTTTGCAGATGTGAAGAATTTGCCCTATGGAGATAAGGCTTTAAGTAAAATAAGGGAGTATGCCTTGGAGTGCCTCAAGACTTTGCGCTCCTATGCGCCGAAATGCATTGTGGTTTCTTGCTATACCGCGTGTGTTGCCTTGGAGGATATGGAGGAGTACCATGGCATCCCTGTGATTCTTTTGTGGTCTGCTTTGGCAAAAGCTGTGTGTGCAGTTCAGGAAGAAAAGAATCGCATTGGCATTTGGGGAACCCCTGTCATGATTCTCAAAAATGTCCACGAAAAATATATTTGGGAAAAGGGATTTACAGGTACGCTGTACAATATCGCATGCCCGCAGTTGGCATCCCTCGTACAGGAGGGGGATATGAAGAGCCCAGAGCTTTCCCTTGCGGTGGAGAAGTATTTGGAGGATTTCACAAGGAAAAATCTGGATATTCTTGTGTACGGATGTACTCACTATCCTATTATTGATGCGCTTGTTGCGGAAAAAAACTCCTCCATTCATCGTGTGGACCCAAGCTCTTTTTTGGCTCAAGAGGTTCATGAGCTTTTAGAGAAAAAAGATCTTCTTAATCCGTCCAAAAATTCGGGTAATGTAGAATGGACATGCAGTGGGGATGCTTTAGTTTTTCTCTCCCAGCTTCGTAAGGCATGTGAAACCCTTTCCTCCACCCTTGACATTGTGCCAGACCAGGATGTCATGAGGGATGTGTCGTCTCGGGGATAAATCTTCCGGGGGGCTATTTCATGGAGAATTTTGCACAATCAAAGAAAATAGGAATGCGATGTGGTAAATGAGATCATATTTTTATGGGTTTTATAGCCATGGCTTTGATCAAATTGGAAGTTTGTTGGCAGTGCCTACTTACGCAGCAGGTCTAATGTTTTCAGAATCTCTCAAAGAATGAATGCTGACATATTTTACATTTTTTAAATATTATTTTTTATTTTATTTCATATTATTAAGTTGTTTTATAATTATTTTGTGTTGACACGCAAATCAATAAGAAGTAAAATGGATAGAGGTGTATGATATTTATTTGAGAAGATGGAAGAGGAGATGGAATGAAAAACAGAGGAAAATTTTTCCTCGTGACGCTTGCTTGTATGGCATCCATGGGGGTGCAGGCAGGAGATACGGGATCATCAGACAAGAAGCGTGGGGAGAATGTTGCAGTCCCAGAAGCAGGTGTGCAAAAAAATGTCAAGATTTTAGCAGCTGCAGGACAAAAGAAAGCAAAAAAAACGCAAACACTCGCATCACAGAGAAAAAAGAGAAGGCATCGTACTCGTACTTCTTCAACTGCTCACAAAGCACTCACTTCCCCTGTAGTAGCGCCAGCTCCTGCAGGAGCATCCTGGTTGTGGTCCCCTAAAGGTCTTCTCTTGACCGCTGGTGGCATCCTTGCATTGGGCCTCATAACCTCCCATATGTCTGGAAATTCAATGGGATCTGTTGTGCACAAAGATCTGACACCACAAGGTGAACAAGAACCAAAACCAGCACCACAAAAGCTTGGAGGTAACGGGAACAACACTTCGAAAACCATGGGGGAAGAGAAACCAAAAGAAGAAAAAAAAGGAGAAGAAGGAACAGAAGGAGAAGGAGAAGGAGAACCACAAAACCCTGGGGGTAACGGGAACAACACTTCGCAAACCATGGGGGCAGGGAAACCAAAAAAAGAAGAGGGAGGAGACAATTTGAAAGACATAACGGAAGAGTATATATGGCCATCACCATGGTATTTCGTTCCTGGTGTGAGTGGTATATTAAGTGGTTTTTTCACGCAGCTTAGTAGGAATAACAAGAAGTTCTTGGTACCGG
>CAZLKT010000017.1:0-21829 GCA_964560205.1 uncultured Holosporaceae bacterium
GTGAATAAAACTCCACCACAGAGCTGACCTGCATATGCACAGGATACGGAATCTTCTGAGGATCTGGTCTATACAAAAACGTTCCAGAAAATGTACTCCCCTTATATTCTATATACTCCGGAATGTTTCGCTCTGTGGACTCCATGGAACTGAGCACCTTAACATTGGTACGCATTTTTTCACACAAAGTCACGACATCTCCATCCTTCAAGCGATAAGAAGCAATATTCACACGCCGTCCATTCACGAGGATATGTCCATGGCTCACCCTCTGCCTCGCCTCAAAAACAGACGATGCAAACTTCAAACGATAAACCACTGCATCCAACCTACGCTCCAAAAGATCTAAGAAGTTTTCCCCTGTGTCACCACGACGGCGGGAGGCCTCTTTGTAAATATTCCGAAACTGGCGTTCCCCTATATTACCATAATACCCCTTCAGCTTTTGCTTTTCAGCCATCTGCTGACCATACTGGGTCTTGCGCCGAACCATTCCCTTGGTCCCATGCTGTCCTGGAGCATATGCCCTCTTGTGCACTGGGCTCTTGCCCTGCCCCCATAACGCCACAAGATGACGCCGTTCTATCTTATGCTTTGCCTGAATACGCTTTGTCATGAATAACGCTTTCCTCAACATGCCTTTCAGCAAATTGTATGGCCTTTTTCTCTCCTTGTCAAACCGGGACAGAGAAATTAAACATGCCCTGGGAGGCATGAGCGGGGACCTGTCTAGCACAGAGAAAAAGAAAAGCACAAACCAGGAAAACCCCTATGGCGCACAACGTGTTTTTTTTCAGCGTCTGCGCAAGAAAATTTTCTCCCAGCCGGATGTGCTCTCTTTGAATATCAAATATTTTGCGCACAATTTGCTATATTTATTGTAAAAATTATCCGTGTTAACACACAAAGATGATATTTCCATTTCCGAGAATGGCTCATGCAGCAGCACATCCATTCTTCAGGTCCACGATTCCAGCCGCAACTCTGAACGTGTTGTACCTTATCCACAGGGGGAACCTTTGTTATGGTTGTTCCCCCATACATTTATATTTTTTTCTCTCAGATAAGAACCTCTTCCCATCTACACAATAGCCCCGTTATAAATATTCTATTGCATCAACAAAACTCATTCATTTGTCGATGGTTTTTTAATTTTTATTTTTTTATGCTCGTTTGCTCTTCTTGTGTTATAAGCTTTGTGGGATCTTTCTTGATCCAAGTCAGAGTATTTGTTTGTGGGGGGGTGCTTTTTGATTATCTTCTCTTTTGATGCCGGTTCTTTTTCTGTGGGTTTGTTTATGACGGGTTCATCTTTGCTCCAAAGATCTTCCTTATCCTGTGTTTTCAAAAGCTCTTCGAATAATTTATTTTCATTATCAACAGAGTTGCCATCGGTTTGTTTAGGCAGAATAAACGAGTTCTCGCTCAGTTCATCCCCTTCTTTTTCCTCGAGAATTTCACCATGGATATCTTGTCTCACAGTCTCTGTGGAGAAGTTCAGGTTTTCTTCATCTTCCTTTTTTTCTACGTCAATTATTTCCATTGATTTGTTCATCACAGATTCAACGTTTTTCAGAGCATGCTCCTCACGCTGTGCTTTCAAAACGTCTTTGAAGAGCTCATCGTAATTATCAAGAGGGACTTCATCGTCACCGCCTTCCTTAGCCAGCATAGATAGGGTCACACTCTCTTCATCCTCCACTTCATCTTCTTCGGAAATTGCTTCTATTTTTTTTGCATCCATTAGTGTAGTTAATCTCTCTTCTATGCGGAGTTTTGCGTGTTCTGGTGAAAGCCCTTTTTTGGGTATTATCACAGAGTCTACCCTCTCCTGAGACAAAAAGTTTTTAAGGCTTTTAAAGCAAAAAGAGATTTGGCTTTTAAAGCAAAAAGAGATTTGTGCAATTTGCTCTTCTGTTATGTGCTGTCTCTGCCAAGATTCAAGAAAATCATTTCTGAGAAGAAAACTGAGAGCAGGAGCAGAAAAATGAGGGACATATTGAGTATTGATGGATACATTTTGGCCAAGACTCTCTAAGTTTTCTTCTGTGAGGGCTTTTATGTGCTTCTCTGAAAGCCCTGGCATTCTCAAAAATTCTTTTATTATATCAGGAGGTAAATGAACAAGTTGATCTATGGTGAATTGTGCAATTTGCTCTTCTGTTACGTGCTGTACGTGTTTAGCTTTAAGAACACCATGTATGAAAAGAAAACTGAGAGCAGAAGAAGAAAAATGAGGGATATGTTGAGTATTGATGGATACATTTTTGTCAAGACTCCCTAAGTTTTCTTCTGTGAGGGCTTTTATGTGCTCCTCTGAAAACCCTGGCACTCTCAAAAATTCTTTTATTATATCAGGAGGGAAATGAACAAGTTGATCTATGGGGAGTTGTGCAATTTGCTCTTCTGTTATGTACTGTCTCTGCCAAGATTGAAGAAAACCATTTCTGAGAAGAAAACTGAGAGCAGGAGCAGAAAAATGAGGGACATATTGAGTATTGATGGATACATTTTGGCCAAGACTCCCTAAGTTTTCTTCTGTGAGGGCTTTTATGTGCTCCTCTGAAAGCCTTGGCACTCTCAAAAATTCTTTTATTATATGACGAGGGAAATGAACAAGTTGATCTATGGGGATTTGTGCAATTTTCTCTTCTGTTATGTGCTGTCTCTGCCAAGATTCAAGAACATCCTTTCTGAGAAGAAAACTGAGAGCAGAAGAAGAAAAATGAGGGATATATTCGTTATCAATGTATTCACCAGAATTAAAAAGAGGAAAAAATCCACTTCTTTTTCCAGAGATCTCGGCGAACTTTTCTTCTGTAAGGGCTGTTATTTGCTTCTCTGAAAGCCCTGGCATTCTCAAAAATTCTTTTATTATATGACGAGGTAAATGAATAAGTTGATCTATGGGAATTTGTGCAATTTGCTCTTCTGTTATGTACTGTCTCTGCCAAGATTCAAGAAAACCCTTTCTGAGAAGAAAAATGAGAGCAGAAGAAGAAAAATGAGGGATATGTTGAGTATTGATGTATACACTTTGGTTCAGCCTCCCTAAGTTTTCTTCTGTAAAAGCTTTTATTTGCTTCTCTGAAAGCCCTTCTGGCACTCCCAAAAATTCTTTTATTATATGACGAGGTAAATGAACAAGTTGATCTATGGGGATTTGTGCAATTTTCTCCTTTTGCAGTTCTTGAACATCTTGTTGACTAAGGTAGCCATTCCACCCACTCTTCCACTCCCCAACACCACTATTAAATTTTGCTACGCCTTCTAGCACATGTATCCTTTCTTTCATGAAATCAAGAGAGGATTTTTCATCCTTATAGAGCATGTCTACTTGCGTCCGTAGCTTCTCCATCATATTATTCTCTTTGCATAAAAGCATCATATGACCTAACGTAAGGCGTTCTGTGTCCTTTTTTGTGAGCATATCAAACATGTGAGGATCTAATGGAAAGGATTTGCTACATAATGAAAGTTTGGATGTGCTCGCTAAAAATATATTAAGCTTTTCTCTTCCCTCTGCACGATGCTTTTCTCTGGTTTTGCTCGACCACCACTTCGCTGCAGCGATTCCCGCTACCATGAGTACGATGATGGTTATGTAGAACGGAACTTGAGGAAATATGGAAGTTTTAGACAAGGGGTCCTGACGTCTGGAGACCTTCGTAGGAGACGACGTTTTATCAGGAAGGAAAAGATTGCCATATACGGGGCGTATTAGTTGTTGTGTCTGCACGCTCAAAGAAGGAGCATTCTCAGAAAGTAAGGAATCTTGAGATGTGGTGACCTCCAAAGAAGGAGTATTCATAAAAGATGTAAGGTGATCAGATGAACTGGATGATAGTTGTGTCGGCACGTCCGTAGAAGAAAGCTTCAGAGCTCCCGGAACATGGTTCGTGGAAGGGTAAAAGCTTTTATAGAGAAGCATACCACCACCCATGAGAGATGTAGCGATACTCGTTGGGAGCCAAGATATCACAGGAGGATGTGTTTCCAGCTTCTTTTTCCTATGTTGAGGAACACCCCTATCTTTTTTTGTGGTGATGGTTTTTTGTTTCTGTATTTTTGTCACACGGGTGTTTTGTGATGGGGCAATGGTTTGACCCCCCTTTTTCACAGCAACATGAGGTCCTTTCTTAGCCTTTGAAGATACAGCTCTGCCTTCTGCCTGTACGGAAAGGAAGAGTATGAAAAAAAGGTGTGTTTTATATGTAGGCCTCATAATATAAAAAATTAAATAAAATTCTAATGAATTATAGCATATTATATTTTTTTTGTCAATAAAAATAGATAAACCCATGATGGATGTAAGCAGGAGAGGCACTCATATGTGGAAGATGTGTGTCTTCATATCCTAGATAATACAATACTATGGAAACAAACTGACCTTTCGTTTGCCAGGAGAGTCATAGCACTTTTTTCATCTCCTTTGCACTGATATTTTGTCTTTGCTCCAATGGTTCGTACCACGAAGGAGATGGGCATTGTTCATTTCTATTTCTCCATGTTTACTCCTCCATCTTCTTCATGCCAACCCCCTTCATCTGATGGCCCCCCTCCTTATCACCATCATGTATTTTACCGCCCTTCACGGGAGGGACTGAGCCTTCAATATGTTTTTGTTCGGTTACTAATGTTTCTAATGTTTTTTTAAGATCATCATTGATAGTTCCATTTTTTTTGGCGAGCTCTACTCTAGCTTTGAGACTCTCCAATCCATCTGGGCCTTGAAAGAGATACGATACATTTTTTTTGTTGATGTGGCGTAGCTCATCATCTGTGAGCATTGCTCGATATGCCTTTAAAAGGACAGGACAAGGTTTATCAGCTAAAATGCTATTATTCAGTTCTCCTTTTTCTAGATATGTAAGGAGTGCCTCTTTTTGAGGAGATTTTTCACCTGCGTCGAGGAGTTTATTTTTCATAGGGCTGTCTTTGTCCATGAGGTAATACACGATTTCTCTTTCTTGTAATGAACCCTCCATCTCTCTTGTTTTTTCAACCATATTCATAGTAAATCCATCATTTCTCATGAAATCATTGGCAATGTCTTGAAAAAAATTGAGAACATTCTCTTGCCCAGGAAGATCGCTCTGGAAAAGCAAATCTTCAAACACACATCTTCTATTATCGTAGATAGCTTTTATGTGGGACACACGGAGTCTTTCCAAAAAGTCTTTAGAGATCTTTTTTTCAAAGAGATCACTATGAGAAAAGAGGAAGGCCCATTTGCCTTGGCCAACGTTTTCCAGCACTACCTCGGGTACACCATTGCACTCTACAAGAATTTGATACAATGACTGAAAGTTCAACAGGGAGACTTGTTGAGGTGACATTTTTATGGTTTTCTCGCCAGATCGTAAATATATCCTTTTTATATCAAAGCGTGTGAGGAAGGGGATGTATTTATCGTCAATTCCCGAAGCATTTTCGATGAGTTTTTCAATATTTGTTCGTATATCAGTGATTTCTTTTAATTTTTCCTTTACTATAGGAGGAATAGCAGCAGTATTAAAGTGTTTTTCATAATTCGACATATTTTGGCCCGAGAAGAGAATGGATGCATTTTCCCAGTCGATGCGATGCAGTTGATCATCTTTCAACATCGTATGGGAATACCTCGTGGGGAACAGAAACGTCGGGAAGTCAAAAGAGGTATCAAATTTTTTTTCCAATATTCTCTTTAGTTTCTCCTCGTCTTCACTACGTTTTTGTTCGGTTACTAATTTTTCTAGTCTTGTTTTAAGATCATCATTGATAGTTCTATTTTTTTTGGCGAGCTCTACTCTAGCTTCGAGATCCTTCAATCCCTCTTCGCCTTGAAAGAGATACGATACATTTTCTTTGTTGATGTGGCGTAGGTCATCATCTGTGAGCATTGCTCGATATGCCTTTAAAAGGACAGGACAAGGTTTCTTAGCTAAAATGCTATTATTCAGTTCTCCTTTTTCTAGATATGTAAGGAGTGCCTCTTTTTGAGGAGATTTTTCACCTGCGTCGAGGAGTTTATTTTTCATAGGGCTGTCTTTGTCCATGAGGTAATACACGATTTCTCTTTCTTGTAATGAACCCTCCATCTCTCTTGTTTTTTCAACCATATTCATAGTAAATCCATCATTTCTCATGAAATCATTGGCAACGTCTTGAAAAAAATTGAGAACATTCTCTTGCCCAGGAAGCTGGCTCTGGGCAAGTAAATGGTCAAATAGATATTCTTTATCATTGTCAACAGATTTCATGTCGAGCACACGGCATCTTTTGAAAAAGTCTTTAGGGATCCTTTCAGAGAGATCACTATTACAAAAGAGGAAGGCCAATTTGCCTTGGCCAACGTTTTCCAGCATTACATCGGATACATTACCATTGCACTCTACAAAAATTTGGTACAATGACTGAAAGTTCAACAGGGAGACTTGTTGAGGTGACATTTTCATGTTGCCATTGCCAGATCGTAAATATATCCTTTTTATATCAAAGCGTGTGAGGAAGGGGATGTATTTATCGTCAATTCTCGAAATATTTTCGATGAGTTTTTCAATATTTGTTCGTATATCCATGACTTCTTTTAATTTGTTCTTTACTTCAGGAGAAATAGCAGCATCCCTAAAATATTTTGCAGAACTCGACACATTGTTGTCCGAGAAGAGAATGGATGCATTTTCCCAGTCGATGCGATGCAGTTGATCATCTTCCAATATCGTATGGAAATACCTCGTGGGGAACGGAAACGTCGGGAAGTCAAAAGAGGTATCAAATTTTTTGTCCAATATTCCCTCTAGTTCCTCCGAAGTAATCATCATACGATCCTTCGATGCTTTTTCTAAGCCCCCTTCTTCCTTGAACCCCACAGGTTTTATCTGCCTCCCCCCTTTGAAATCCGCAGAATTAGCATTGTTCTGCATTAGGGGCTGTCCCTCGGGTTTTTTTTTTTGGAAGGAACTCTGGGAGAAGTGGTTTTGGTTCGCATTTTTTTTCTTGTCCGCCTCAATGTACGAATCTATGAGATTTTTTTCAGAATATGAAAGTGTGTTATAACAAGCTAGAAAGTTTGCATTTTGTTCCGTATTAATCCCATGAGCGATATCCTCAAAAAACTCCTTTTTAAGGGTGGTGATCTCGTTGAGTTTTCCAGTGAGTTTTCCAATGGAAAACAGATGTTGCAGTTGAGGGACTGAGAGTTTGTTTATATCTTCCTTACAAATAGTAGTAAATGCATCAGTCACATTTTGCCACACATCCATTGGAATGGCTTGTATCTGTGATTGTGATAGTCTACCCTTTGAGTATTCAAATGCTGTACGAAACGCTTTCTTATTTAAAAGTGCGAGTGGTAATCTATGAGTCTGTTCTGCTTCTATTATCCTTTTTATATCAAGCCATGTAAGGTTTTTATAATACTCTTGCCAAGCATAAAAGTTACAACCCTTCGATACATGAAATTGCTCTATTTGTTCTCGTATAGGTATCAGTTCTGTAAATTTTTTCCACACAGACACATCAAGGTCAGGCTGATTTACTCTATTTTTGAGATCCATTAGTCCATCCTCACCAGAAAAGAGCACTGCTAAATCTATCTGGTCGACGTCTTTTAGTGCATTCTTTTCGTCCATGTATTGCAGCTGGTCATTGGTGAACCATGCACGACAACTTTTCACCTGCTGAGGAGAAAACTCTCTGCTTTTGCCTTCTAAAATATCCTTGAGATCTCTTATTTCGGTCCTTTCCGCCCCATTAAAAAGGTTATAAAATATAGAATTTTTCTCTTTATTGAATAAATATATGGCAATTTTCTCACTTTTTGAACATTCGTTTATGATGAAATTGTTAATATCCGTTTTGTTTTCTGGGAAATTTTTATAAACATCTTCTATCTCAGCAGCAATGCCTTGAAAGAAAACCTGCCTTTGATTTTGTCCCTTGGGTTGGTTTTTTATTGTATCTATGATCAGTTGAGCACGATCTTGGGCATTACGCTTTCTGAGCTCTGCAGCATCTTCTATCCGACTCTCCTCTTTGAAACCCGCAGGATTAGCATTGCTCTGCATTGGGGGCTGCCCTTCGGGTTCTTGTAGTGGGAAGAAACTCTGGAACAAGTTGCTTTGTGTCTGATTTTTTTTCTCCTCCGCCTCAATGTACGGCCTCATGAGACTTTGGTCATCAGGTGAAAGTTTGCTATAAATCAATCGAAACCGGCTATTTCTTGATGCCGTATCTCTTGATGCCATATCCATTTTAGCGAGATACTCACAAAGCTCCCCTCGGAGGAGGGGGTCGGTGATCCAGCAGAGTCTTCCAATGAGTTCTCCAGCGGAAAACAGATGTTGCAGTTGAGAGGGTGAGCACTTGTTCATATCTACGTCACTAATCTTAAATTTACCCAGCATCTTTTCATCCAACACCTGGTCTGGAATGGCTTGTATCTGTTCTAATGATAGTCCACCTTCTGATTCTGTAAATGCTGTACGAAACGCTTTGTCATTTAAAAATTTGAGTTGTACTCTAGTAATGTGCCCTTCGGTTATGAGCCTTTTTATATCAAAACGTGTGAGGTATTTATAATCATTCTTTTCCTCTTCCTCATCTGCATGCAATGCCTCATTGTCACCTTCTAAGAATAACTCTACTTTTTCTCGTATAGGTATCAGTTCTTGAAATTTTTTCTTCACAGAAGCATCAAGGCCATGCTGACTTACTCTATTTTTGAGATCCTCTAGTCCATCTTTACCAGCAAAGAGGTGTGATAAGTCCATCTGGTCGACGTCTTTTCGTTCATTCTTTTCGTCCATGTATTGCAGCTGGTCATTGATGAACCATGCACGACATTTTGTCACCTCCAAAGGAGAAAGATATGATACGCTGCCTTCTAAAATATCATTGAGATTTATTATTTCCACCCTTCCATCATAATCAAAAAGGTCAGAAAATATAAACTTTTTCTCTTTATTGAAGAAATATATGGCAGTTTTCTCACTTTTTGAACATCTGCCTTTGATGAAGTCGTTAATAGTCGCTTTGTTTTTTGGGAAAGCTTGATAAGCTTTTTCTATCTCAGCAGCAATGCCTTGAAAGAAAACCTGCCTTTCATTTTGTTCCTTGGTTTGGTTTTTTATTTTATCTATGATCAGTTGAGCACAATTTTGGGCATCTTCAGCACGCTTTCTGCGCTCTCGCTCCTCCTCTTCAGCACGCTTTCTGCTCTCTTCTTCTCTTTGCTTCTCCCTTTCAGCACGCTTTCTGCTCTCTTCTTCTTTTTTCCTCTCATGTTCTTCCATCACTTCCCTATCTCTTGCTTCATCCTCTTCTTTTTTCTTCCGAATAATCTCCAGTTCTTTATTTACGGCACTTCTTTCACTAGGTGAAATCTTATGAGAATAGCTTCCCCCTGGACCATCATATAAAAGGGCGGCTAAAAACCCATAAATAAGCGTTTTTTTGTCATGGGAGAGGGTGTCAATCATTCCATAACACTTTCCACTATCAATCAATGAGCATATTTTTTGTGGTGAGCACTTCTCTAAATCTTTCTGAAGAACAGTAAACTTGGGATTTTCACACATGTTATTCCATGTGTCCATTGGAATGTCTTCTATCTGTTTTTCTGATAGGACACCATGTGGGTTTTGAAACACTGCACAAAACGCTTCAGCGTTTAAAAGGTGGAGTGGCACTTTATTAATCTGTCCTGCTTCTATTATCCTTTTTATATCAAACCATGTGAGATATTTATAATTATTATATTCCTCATCTTCTATATTAAGTGCCCTATCTTCACCTTTTAAGAATGACTCTATGCTTTCTCGTATCGCTATAAGCTGCTCAAGTTTCCCCCCATCCACATAGGCACTTCTCTCCATTACAGAGACATTAAATTGCGGTTTAGCCTGATTCATCAGTCTATCTTTGAGATCATCCAGTCCATCTTGACCGGCAAAGAGCACTCCTAAATTTACAAAATTATCTATTTGTAGGTCCTCATTGATGAACCATAAACGATAATCTTTCAGTTTATCAGGCTTAAAATCTGCACCTGTGATGCTTCCGTCTAAAATTTTTCCAAGAGAGTCTATTTCTTTTCTCTCACTCTCTGAGAAAAGGATCGCACCCATCCTCTCTCTCTCTCTTCTTTGAGTGTAGAGGAATATACTCCTTCTGTTACTTTCTGAACATGCTCTGATGAGGTCCCGAGTCTCTTTGTTATTCTGGATAGGAGCTTTTATCATCTCCGAAGATTGACTTGAAAAAAAACTTTTCCTGCCCGGCTCCTCCAAGTCTCGTGTGACTATATTTATTCGTTCTACGATCTCTTTTATCTTTTCTAAATATTTTTCTTTTCCCTTGAGCTTTGTCACTATTTCTTCTCTTTTTTCCTCCGAAATCTTTGAAAAAACGTTTTTAGCTGAAATATCATCTTGATTATTCAAGCGAGCAAGATATTCACCGAAATCATCTTTTTTGTCTCGGGGGATATCTTCGAATAAATTTTGTGATTCGGCGGGGGCGAGTATATGCATTAATTGTTCTGGTGTGCACCTGCCCAAAATTGCCTCTGGAACCTTAAATTTTTTGGCGAACCTCTCCCATCTCTCCACAGGTATGCCCACTATCTGATCTTCTGATATCACATTAGATTTAGTCTCAAACACTAAATGGAGCACATTATTGTTCAGAGAAGAGAGCGGGATTTCTTGAAATCTAGAAGGCGGGAGAGCACTCACATCACTGAGGGTCATGTACTGATAATAATTAGGATCTAAGTTATGCTTCTGGTCTTTTATGAAGTTTTCAATGTGTTCTCGTATATTTATGATTTCATTCAATTCTCTTTTAACGTTACCTTCAAGAGCGGAACCATTCACTTTTTCTTTGAGGAATCTTAAGCCATTCTCCCCTTGAGTGAAATACCATACATTTTCATGAGTAATCTCTTGGAGCTGCTCATCTGTCATGACCTCAAGATATCTTGCAGGATTGTAAGGGAGGTCATCGTAATTATTCTGTAAAATTCGTTCAAGTCCCGCCCGAAGTTCATCTTCGTCCACAAGTTTTGGGGCTTTTTCGAAAGAGAGATGATTAATGTACTTATCTGGGATAGAAAAATGAGGATCCTTTTGTATAATATCCTTGTACTGCTCTTCTTTGATTGCCTCTATCGCTGATTTATCCAGCTTTATATCTTCTGTTAAAAGAATTTCCTTGAGTTCTCCAGGACTTAGATGACGGATCATTTCTGGGTTTAGCTCTCTAAAGTGGGCCACTATCTGAGCTTTTGATATCATATTAGGTGTAGTCTCAAACACTAAATTGAGCACATTATTGTTCAGAGAAGAGAGCGGGATTTCTTGAAATCTAGAAGGCGGGAGAGCACTCACATCACTGAGGGTCATGTACTGATAATAATTAGGATCTAAGTTATGCTTCTGGTCTTTTATGAAGTTTTCAATGTGTTCTCGTATATTTATGATTTCATTCAATTCTCTTTTAACGTTACCTTCAAGAGCGGAACCATTCACTTTTTCTTTGAGGAATCTTAAGCCATTCTCCCCTTGAGTGAAATACCATACATTTTCATGAGTAATCTCTTGGAGCTGCTCATCTGTCATGACCTCAAGATATCTTGCAGGATTGTAAGGGAGGTCATCGTAATTATTCTGTAAAATTCGTTCAAGTCCCGCCCGAAGTTCAGCTTCGTCCACAAGTTTTGGGGCTTTTTTGAAAGAGAGATGATTAATGTACTTATCTGGGATAGAAAACTCAGGATCCTTTTCCATGATATCCCTGTACTGCTCTTCTTTGATTGCCTCTATCGCTGATTTATCCATGTTTATATCTTTTCTTAAAAGAATTTCCTTGCGTGCTCCAGGACTTAGCTGACGGATCATTTCTGGTTTGAGCTTTTTCAACTGGTCTTGTGATAGGTTACGAGCTGTGATGATACTGATGGATGTTGGTTCTATAAGTT
Organism: uncultured Holosporaceae bacterium; assembly: GCA_964560205.1. Lineage (GTDB taxonomy): Bacteria > Pseudomonadota > Alphaproteobacteria > Holosporales > Holosporaceae > CAZLKT01. Next base: position 11,963 of record CAZLKT010000017.1, read on the forward strand.
CTTCCCCAACGCCATCATTCAGGAGTTTTAAAATGCTTTCCTGCTGCTTTATCTTAGTGCTTAACTCTCCATAGAGAGCACCTGCCTTTTCTAAAGAAAGGAGATCGTCTATTTTGTCCTGCAGTGGTTTAACCTGTTTACCGTTTTGGGAGAGCACCGCGATCATGTCGTGATTGAGATTCTGCAGATCATCCTTTGTAAGTATATTAATGTATTGTAAGATCTTTTCCGGGTTCTCACTTAACTGAGAGTATTTTGCTCCAGAATCCTTATTCCAGGTTTTACTCTCATTGAGAACATTGTGGAATTCTTGACAAAGAATTCGATTTTTATGTTGAATACTGTAAAATTCTTTCAGGGCATATCCCCCAAAAAGAGAGGGTCCCATGATAGGGGTTGCGGCCAACAGTGTTAAAGCAATTGGCAATTCAGTTTGCAAACCTTGCAAGCCATTTTCTTGCAAGAAACTCCTTTTGATGAATGACACCCCTGTACCAACAACTGCAGAAGCACCGACACTCAATATGGTAGGCCATGAAATCTGCCATTTACCTTGTCCTGAGAGACTGCCATTTCCTTTTCCACTATCTTGAACTGGGCTTGAGGAATTATATGAGCCTTGCCCAACTATGGTATTATTCTTATTCGCATCCTGCTGTCCGGACTCTTTGACTTTTAAGCTGCCCTGTTGCTGTCCCGAAATGCTTGAGGATTTATATGAGCCTTGCTCAACTATGGTATTATTCTTATTCACATCCTGCTGTCCGGGCTCTTTGACTTTTAGGCTGCCCTGTTGCTGTCCTGGAATATCTGGGATTTTCAGAGCATCTCCGAGGAGGGGATCATTGATTGATGGAGCTTTATGCACAGGTTGAGGCACATAAGAATGAGAGGAGAACCACCCCTGACTGTAGGCATAGGATATGCCTGCTATGGAAAGGATTGCAAGACTGAGATAATCCATTGTCCCAAGGTTCAAGAAGAATGATGTTGTGGTGCTGGGTTTCACCACTGGTTGTGCTTTCTTAGGGCGCTGAACCTCTTGTTTTTTTCTGGGGACTTGTTTTTTTGTCCTATTGCTTCTCGATTCTTGTACTTTTGTTTTAGAAACATTTTTCTTATGAGTGACGGCACGAGGTTTGGTTTTGGTGGCCTCTTTGACCCCGAGAGATGGGGTTGTTTTCATAGAAAAAAGTAGTATGAAAAGAAGAGCTTGTTTTCGAATATTTTTCACAATAATGCACAAATAAAACAAATAACTATTGAAACTTTAGCATATTTTAATTTTTTTGTCAATAGAAAAAATTGAAATGATGATAGGTAAGAGCAAAACAAGAGGGGAGGACAGCAATAGGGGGATATATGCTCCAAAACCCTTACTATGAAAAAAGTTAGATAATATGCATAATCTGCGGGCCAATGATACCCCTTCAAGCAGTCTTTTCTTATAATAATCAATTATTAACAAAAGAGGTGGGACTCTTTAGACAGCACTCCTTCCCCAGAGGGAAGCGTTTTTACCCCATGAATGGGGGGGTCCCCTTTTATACCCTCTCTCTTATTATTTTCATCTGAATAAAAGGCGGTTCAGATCTATTCCTGCTAACGCTTATTCTTCTCCTTCCACCTTTTTCTAACACACTTTTTCTTCCTCCTCTTTTTCCAATACCTTTTTTTCCCTAGCAAATTTCATTGTCTTCGGATTTCCTTGGCGAGCAGCATGCGCCTCAAAATCTCCCTCATCATTTTTTGAGAAAAAATCCTTTTGACTGAATTCTTCAGACGAAAGAACCCGTTTTCGCTGTGGTGGTGATAATTTCATCAAAAAATTATTGTCTATCATAAAAGCTCCAAGGCTTCCTCCCGAATCTGCCACGCCTATATTTTTTAATATATCTCTTGGTTTGCCTTTTTCTGCACGTATTCCCAGTCTGAGCTTATTTTGCTCTACTTTGCCGGGAAATAAAATACCCATAAAATCGTCAAAATTGCCTATCTTGTCTTTATAATACTTGCACAGGACATCTTTTCCCTCTTGTGAAAGGTATGAGGCTGCCCCAATCTTCTCCCCATCATTATCAGTGTGCATATCTAAGAATAAGCCCCAGAAGTCATGTGATTGGCCTTCCTTGATGTTCTTTATCTGTTCTTGCGATAAATAATCTGCTGAGCGGTTAAAAAGTGCATAGAGTGCTTCAGGTGATAAAGCAGAGAATCTTTCTGGCGGGATCCTTTGAGCGTTTTCTGGCTTACTCAACAATCTCTCCATATCAAAGTATGTGAGATATAGGTAGATAACATTATCAATTTTATACCCTTCCTCTTTTAAGAACTTTTCAATACTATATTCTACTTGATATCGTCGCTCCATTATTTTTTTAAAATTTTCTTCCACTTCACCAGAGAGGCCACTTTGACCACCTTTTATCTTTTCAAAACGCTTCAATCCTCCCTTGCCTTGGAAGAGATGTGATACATTTGCATCATTAATTTTTTTGAAATGATCCTTTGTCCAAACGTTGTCATAGTCTTGCGGAGTGCAAGAAGAGTCTGAAAGCATTTTGTACGCTAAAATCGTATCAAGTTCTTGCCTGAGTTTTTCTTCCGTGAATTTGAGGAAGAGATTGCTTCTTGGTTTCGAGAAGTTGAAGGAATCCATAATCTCTCCCGGCTTCTTACTGTACCGTAATATCTCTTGTTTTTCCGCTTTTGGAATCTTGTCGAAAAATGAGCAAAGCATCTGAGGTGCTGGACCTAATTTTCGAGAAACCTCTTTATCCAATCTTAGAGCAAGCCTTTTCCAAAGTGTTATTTGCGTGTCCTGGTCTAAGAAATCAACCCTGCCATCAAGCTTTTCATTAAGATACAGAAACTCGAGTCCCTCCAATGAAAATTTGGGAATGTCCTTGTCACGAATCTGTAGGTCTGGGAACTTATCCAAGAGCTTTTTTAATTGAGGTGCTGTGATGTTTTTTATCTGTTCTTGTGACAAATGATCCTCTGCGTGGTTAAAAAGTGCATAGAGTGCTTTAGGTGATAAAGCAGAGAATTTTTCTGACGAAATCCTTTGAACGTTTTCTGGCCTACTCAGCAATCTCTTCATATCAAAGTATGTGAGGCTTTTGTAGATATCATCATGAAGTTGATAATCCTTATCACGGAAGAATTCTTCAATATTATTTTCAATTTCCTTTCGTGCAAGAAGCAATTCGTTTAATTGCTTTTTTATTTCATGGTTCCATCTTTCTTTACTTATCAAATTTTGTAAACGTTCTGGTCCGCCCTTGCCTTGAAAGAGATATGATGCACTTTCACGAGTAATGTATTTTAAACGATACCCTAAAGCCTCACAATACTTCCCTGGGGTGAAAGAATAGTGCAAAAGAATTTTGTTGTCTAAAATGCTCTCCAATTCTTCCTTTTGCCTTTTTGTCTTGAAATCGTTAAAGCGCCTACCTATCTCCTTTATAGGTTTCAGGTTATCCACAGCTTTTTCTTCATCCTGACTATACAAGAGTATCTTGTACAGTTTGTTTACTTTGATGGGGTTAAGAAGGTTGATAATAACTTCATCTTTATTATCAATCTGCTCAGCGACCTTTCGACGAAGATCTTCTTGTATGTTATCTGTAAAGAGGTGAAACTTGCCATGAAGCTTTCCCTTAAGATACAGCAACGCGAGTCCCTCCAATGAAAAGTTGGCAATGTCCTTGTCACGAATCTGTATATCTGGGAACCCATCCAAGAGCTCTTTTAATTGAGATACTGTGATGTTTTTTATCTGCTCTTGTGACAAATGATCCTCTGAGTGGTTAAAAATTGCATAAAGTGCGGTAGATGATAAAGCAGAGAATTTTTCTGACGGAATCCTTTGAACGTTTTCTGACTTACTCAACAATCTCTCCACATCAAAGTATGTGAGGTGTTGGTAGATACCATCATAAAGTTGATAATCTTTATCACTCAAGAATTTTCCAATATTACTTTCAATGTCTTCTCGTAGCCCTACTACTTCTTCTAATTCTTTTTGCTTATCAGCAGAGAGATTGGCACACAGTCGTAGTTTCTCTTTCAAAGCATCTACTCCGTCCATGCCTTGGAAGACATATGATGCGTTTACACAATTAATTTTTTGGATCTGATCCTCTTTCAAATCCTTACGATAATGCTCGGGGGTGAAAGAATAGTCCAAAAAAATTTTTTTCTCTAAAATATTCTGAAGATCTTCTTTTAATTTTCTTTCCTTCATTTTGTAGAAGTCTTCTCTTTCGTCTGTCCTGAAGTCCATGAGCTTCATAGCCTCTTCCACATTTTGACTGTGCAGGACTACATCTTGCTGCTTTTTTGTGCTACCAATTGTTTTTATACGGTAGATAACATCTTCATCTCCTTGAACACACTGCTCAGCAGTATATTTCAAAATTTTTCTTCTTATGTGAGGTGATTTCTTGAAAACGTCATCATTGAGACTTCCACGCGTGTAAAGAATTTTTAGTATAGGCAATGAAAGTTTGATGGTATCCTCATAAGAAATAGGAAAAAGAACCCTATCATCAAGTTGTTTATTTATTTGGTCAGGATTTATATGATTTATCTGCTCTTGTGACAAATCACCCTTCGAATCTGAAAAGATGTATTGGACTAGACTACTATTTAAAAGAGAAAATTGTTCTGGCAAGATTCTTTTTATATAACCCTTTACTCCGCGGATCTGTTTTATATCACGCCATGCAAGTCTAGGGATGTATCTATTATCAAGTCTGCAAAGACCTTTGCAGAACATTCGTATGTTGTCTTGAAAATCTTCTTTTTCCTCAGTATCCATTTCAGGTAGAGGTTGTTTCCCCGCATGAGGCATAGTTTGTGGAGCTTGTTTCTCTTCATGAAGCATAGTTTGTGGGACTTTCGTGCTCAGTCTCACACTTTGTAAAGCTTTTTGCTTTGCATAAGCCATGATTTTCCAAGCTTCTTTTTTCATCTCTAGTTGTAGAGCTTCTCGCTTCTCATTTTCCATGATTTGTACATCTTGTTTTTTCATCCCCAGTTGTGGAGCTTCTTGGTCCCCATCATTTTCCATGATTTGTACATCTTGTTTTTTCATCCCCAGTTGTAGAGCTTCTTGGTCCTCATCATTTTCCATGGATTTGCTAACATTATCCACTGAGGCGGCCTGCGAAACGTGAGGAGAGCCTATATCATCCTGCCGGGGCAGTGGCTTATCACAATCCTTGAATAGACTCTCCACATACGCACTTAATTTTTCTCCTTTTGGGATACAATTAACAAGATCTTGAGACATTTTTGCAACTTCGTCTCTGGTGATACACTCAAGACAATCTGTTATATATATTTTATTTTCTATGAAATTATAAAGCTTGTTGCGTGATACCATTTCTTTGCATATAAATTTCAAAAAGGACTCTTGTAACTTACATTCCTCGTCTTCCAGAAAATCATTCATTTTATCCTTAACTTTCTCTGCACATTTTCCATTTTCTCCGGAAAGAAATTCAAAAAATTTCATCAGCTTAGCTTGATTCATTTCGCTTATATGCGTGGGCTGAAGAATGCGAATGTACTCCTCTTTATGTGCCTCTTTTAAATAAACACCATTTTTTATAATAGCCTCAAGTTCTTCACGCAGTTTCTGATCTGGGTCATGAACAGCTTGTGGCACGGGGTCCTCATTCACAAAAGGTATATCAGGACATTCAGACGATTTATTGCCAGGATCATCGATGGAGTTGTTCATAGGAGGTTTCTGAGGATCTTCGTTGTTCATAGGAGGTTTCTGAGGATCTTCGTTGTTCATAGGAGGTTTCTGAGGATCTTTACCACCACCACGAAGAACTTCGCCTATACCAGACTGTTTACCGGGATCACTATTCGGATGAGCTATATGAAATTTTTTTCCTTGCTGAGTTTTTGAAAATATACTGCAGAGGACGCGACCAAGATGAAACCCTACGAAAGAGGAGAAAATGTATTGTATATAGTGTTGTGGGGAGAGATACCTCCCAATGCCTCCAAGGGTGAGTGATGCCAAGAGCGTACTCATGACTCCGTACGTGGCAAAGGGCGGCATTTTGAAACCAACTCCGGCGGTGGTAAGACCCAGAGCACCCGAGACAATATTGTTTGTCGTCCAGACAGCACTTTTTTCTCTCTTGTCTTGCGGCGTGGAAGAAGTGGTATCCATTGATTTGTTATGAGTCTTAGAACCACCACTCTCCTCTGTGTCAGGGGAACCAACCTCACGAAAATCTTCTGTATATTGAGCATAAGGGCCTAAGGGGGTATTATCTGTTGCTTCGTCAGGCTCATCACTCTTGAAACCACCACTCTCCTCTGTGTCAGGGGAACCAACCTCACGAAAATCTTCTGTATATTGAGCATGAGAGCCTAAGGGGGTATTATCTGTTGATTCGTCAGGCTCATCACTCTTGAAACCATGAGTCCCTCTGTTAAGATGAGAACCATAAGAACCTCCTGTGTCTCCAGACATAGTATAGGCTATGATGCCGAGACCAGCGGCTGCCAGGCCTCCCATAAGGATGGTTGGCCACCATGAGACGGAGGCGGGGCTGGTAGATGCCTTTTGAGGAACCAGAGAAAATCGTCCACCCGCTTTTCCTCGATTCTGTGCTCCCAGTCTTTTTTGTGGCAATGGAGGCTTTTTTTCTGTACCCCCTGTGATCTTTGGTGTGGAAACAGATGTCCGTCTCTTCCCTTGCTTTTTTGAGGTCTGTGCAACCTGTTTTGCTGAGGCTTGTATGAGCATCATCCAGGAGAGCGTGAGAATAAAGAGTTTTCCTGCATTTCTCATTATGACACCTCTTATAAATGACAAAACAACTATAACAATCATCCATTGTACACACAAATATAAGATTTTCAATATGGTACAAATGAAATAAGTATTCGTGTGCAATGGCGCATGAGATTTTGTGTATAATGCACAGTTCTCACAAAGCCCACTGAGTTCTTTCTGGTCGTCGAGGGTTTTTTCTCCGTGGGACTGGATTCATGGGAGGGACTTCACATCCCTACTCCCCTTCTTAAAAATTTACTCCTCAGAGCCCGATTTGCTCCAATAGGTTACTTGAAGAACTTTTAGCACCTGAGGGATGATTAGACGCGCTTTAGTTCTTTCCGTCATCACCTTGCCTTTGTTGTTGACTAGAGGGGAGCTCGTCCAACAAACTCTTCAACATTCGAATCGACTTTCGCGGGCGCATAACCAGCATTTTTTTTTTGCCTTGTCATAATGAGCCATGAAAGCATCTCTTGCTTTATCTGTTGAGAAGAGCTTGCTTACAAATTCATCTCTTTTGGAATAAGATATATACATCTTGTCATATTTTTGAATTATCATTGTTTTTTCTTTATCTGAAAGATCTTTCACCTTATCACCTTTAATCTCATTATCATCATCCTCGAGAACCTTGATAGCAAATCTCAATACGTCGTCATTTCTTTTCAAGAGATGCTCGCTCCCCATGAATTTTCCACGTAAGAAAATCCCTGTTTTTACTCGCCAGCTAAATTGCTTCATATAACGATCATCTATCGTAAGCTTATCATCTCTCTCAAACAGTTTGTCTAACATAGACAAGAATGTTTCCTCTTGTATCCATCTCCCCTCGTCGAAGACTTCTTGTATGCATTGTCTTTCTTCATCTTTGTTGGGGAACAGCGTACGGATATTATCATTGGAGATGTTTGTGTAAAGATAGGCAGCGCACCTTGTCTGTGGTGAACAGTTTTTGAGACGTTGGATGGACTCGTCATTATTGAAAACCTTTTCACCTATGTCATTAAAAATATCATCTGCATATGCGATACCCTTATCCGCTATCATGCCATCATATTGTCCATGTTCTATGAGAACTTTTTTGTGCTGTGGGGTATTGAATTTTTGAAGAGCTCCATTGCTCAGAAAAAAATCTTTTCCCATTTTATCAAAGAATTCTTTTAATTGGTCCGGCGTGATATTTTTTATTGTATCATCTGAGACAAGCCCCTTTTTTAATAACAACATATTGAACGCTGGACCATTAAGCTTGGTGATGTCGTCAGATGTGATTTTCAGAGCATTTTCCTTTTTTAATTTTTTAGAAATGTCATAGGGTGTGAGCCAGGCGAGCATTTCATCATTATAATCACCCCCCTTCTCACAGAAATTTATAACTTTTTCTCTTATTTTTCTTATTTTATCTAAATTTCCTTGAATATCATGAGGAAAAATCATTTGGTTACTTTCCTGAGATACGTGATATTTGAAAAGATCCAAGGCTTTTTCATGTGGAAAAAGGTATTTTGCAGCTTCGGGGGTAATGAGAGTTGCATTCTTAAGATGAGATGCAAACAATGGGTACAGAATAACTGGGATGGTGAACCCTGTCGAATCTTTACCCTGTAGTGCCTCAATGAAACTTTCGCTCACTGCCTTTTTTTTTCTATCATCGTCTGGGAACAATGTAGCATAAACCATTTGTTTATTTTGCTCTTTTGACAAGGTATATACGTGCACCCTGTAATTCCATGAAAGTTGGAGAAGTCTGTCTATAGTCTTCTCTTTGTTCTCTTTGTTCTCTTGTTTTTGATCTGCAAGAAGAGACGCAATTTTCTCTAAACATTCATACAGTTTGGAGAAATACATCCGATGAACATAATCCCCCAGTTTTCCAGTAAGAAATAGATCCTTCAGCTCATCCTTGTCATAAAAAGCATCATCCAATACTTCTGCCGTAATGTGTTTTACCTGCTGAGCTGAGAGTTTATTGCCTATAACGAGCTGTTTTATTATACCAGGGCGGAGGGTTCTGATGCCCCAGATCGGTATCGCCTGAGCACGTTCTGAACTCATGTTTTTTAACTGCCTTTCTGTGATGTGGGTGAGACATCCATGTGTATACTCTCCAGATTGCAGGAAATGGTGGAGATTTTTTTGTGAAGTTGCAATTTCCATTGAACGCTCCACATCCATTTTGTAATTCTCTTTATCCCTCTGAGTTATCAGTGTTTTTTTCATATCATTGAGCTTGGTGAGAAGGTCCTCCGCCCATTCTCCCTTTTCTCCACAGATCCACTCTATTCCACGTCTTCTTAAGAGTGTGAGGAGATCTTCTCGCCGAAGAACATCAATGTATACTTTTTTTGCCAGGGGTGGATCAATAATGGCATCATCATTCCTAATATCTTTTAGAATCGTGTCGAGTTCATCGCGATGTTTTTTTGCCAAACCCCATGAAAAGGAAAAACCTGCAGCCGAACCCACACCAAATCCTTTAAGACCAGAGATAATGCCCGCCTGTACGTCGGGTGATAAGGAGGAGAGAGCAGAGAGAATGCCCGCCTGTACATCAGGTGATACGAAGAGACCCAATCCAATAGCAGCAGGTACCAAGAACTTCTTGTTATTCCTACTAAGCTGCATGAAAAAGCCACTTAACATACCACCACTCACACCAGGAACGAAATGCCATGTTAATGGCCATATATACTCTTCCGCCATGGTTTGCGAAGTGTTGTTCCCGTTACCTTCACCTTTTGGTTCTTCTTCTTTATCTATTTTTATTTCTTTTTCTCCTTCTGTTCCTTCTTCTCCTTTTTTTTCTTCTTTTGGTTTCTCTTTCCCCATGGTTTGCGAAGTGTCGTTCCCTTCATCTTCAAGCTGTTGTGGTTCTGGTTTTTTTTCTTCTTTTGGTTCTTCTAGTTGTTGTTCTTCTTCTGGTTGTTCTTCTCCTTGTGTATCTCCTAGTTTTGGTTCTGGTTTTGGTTCATCTTGTGGTGTCAGATCTTTGTGCACCACAGATCCCATTGAATCTCCAGACATATAGGAGGCTATGAGGCCCAATGCGAGGA
>CAZLKT010000018.1:0-5127 GCA_964560205.1 uncultured Holosporaceae bacterium
AGAAAGAGTTTATCACTATTCTTCTATCTTTCAAGTGGTTTGTTAACAGTGCCTAGTGTCTTTTTTGAATACATAGTTTCTATAATCCGTTATCGTGATCTCTTCTTTATCTGTTTTAGAAACGCGTACATGCAAGTTTTGACCTGGTTCACTATGTGAATATTTCTTATGTTTTTGGGAGCCATGATGATTTTACCATAATATTTTGGTTCTGGAGCATTCATCTTTGTTTGTGGCCCTGGATCTTTCATTACTGCAGATGTTATGCTCCCCCCTCCCATGATCATGAGAAAAAAGCACATTCCTCTTAAAAAAATCGTCATAAAACAAATTCTTTACAATGGCTTGCATTTCGGGTTGTATTCTTTTTTTCCCAAAATGCAAGGAGCATCCTCCTGTTTTTTTATGTATCTGTCTTATCATCAGCATCAGATGAGAAAGATTTTTTTGTCATCTGATCACCACAGCATTGTTGCCCTGTAACTTCCCCGGTATACTTTTTCATAACATCTTCTCTATCTTTTTTCATATTTTTTTTCAGATCCACGAGGGAGTGTCTCTGTCCTTGTTCCTTTTCGTCTTTGCAAGGTTCATCAATGAGAGGCTCTTGTCCTATTTCATCACAAAATTTTTCCATAGAAGGAAATGCAGCATTTTTTTCAGAGAGGAAATGGGGATCGGGGACAAGAATGATGATGGAAAAGTTTTTCATAGAGTTTCTTTCTTCCTGAGAACCGTGACTCAAGTGGTCCTTGTATGTTGTACAAATTTTTTGTCGCAAGAAATCAGTGAGTTCTGTGTTCTCTGATATCAATACTTTTGGGCTCCACAAATGGTCAAAAGAGTTTCGATTTTCTTCTGGATGGATATTATGATGTTCTATTCCTTCACCAGAGCTGAGAAAGCGTACCATGTAGGGGCCTTTTTCTCCAGCTGATTGCTTCTTTATAATGGCGCCATTCTTGTTAATCTGATATGAGATGGCAGTAAAGGAAATGGGCATATCTTTGGGGGCGTTGTCTAGGCTTACTTTCACATCATCTCCATGGATGAAAAGTCTTGCGGAATGCGGAAGAAAAATTTCCACCATGTGGTCGGCGTAATTTTTACACCCCTCTATTTCCAGTTCGTTTCCTTTTATGACAAAGGGGAGAGAATGGCCTCTTGTGCCATCATCTAATATTTTTGTGTGATCATTGTTTTTTAAGAATATATCATTCCTATAGCCCTTTATGGTGATTTTTTCTTCAGAGGCTTTAGAAACACGAACATGTAACCTTTGACCTGGTTCACCTTGGAGTCGAAGGCTCTCTATGCCTTGGGCATTCACAGTGATTTCACCATAATATTTTGGCTCTGGGGCATTCATGTTTGCTTTTCCATGGGGGGCACGTTTCATCATTGCAGAATTCATCATTGCAGAAGTTATACTTGTATTTCCTATGATGATGAGACTAAAAAGGATTTTTTTCATAATGATTCTCATAGAAAGGTTCCATTTACAATAATTTACATGGGAAATTCTATTCTTTTTTTTCCCCACGTGCAAGGAGCCATGACTTTATGATATTTTGCTTGCAGAGGGTATCTGCAAAGTACCATAAGAAGAGGGTAAGTCTATGAGGAAATGCTGCTTGGGAGGTGCCTATAAAAAAAGGGGGAGACAGAAATCTTCCCCTCCTCCACAGATGTGTGCTAGGAGCATACTGCTCCCAGCGGTTGCCTTCATATACCTGCCTTATTCTGAGGATCAAAGAAGGCAGACTTTCTTCTCAATTCCTCTCTTTCTTCAGCATCAAACCATGTCATTTTTGCAATCCTCCCTGCATATTTCTGCATAGAGTCCGCCAGATCTTTCTCCATATTTTTCTTCATGGTCATAAGGTTGCTCAGATCTTTTTTCGCCTTCTCATTGTTGCAGCTGTTATAGATGAATATCCTTTTCAGCATCTTCTCATAAATGTGCTCAATAGGAAAAAATTCGCTATTCATACGACTCGCAAATGGACTCTTAACATGAAAGTAAGGCATCGGAGGCAGTGTGGCGACATTAAATTTTGCCATGGGGTTTTTTTCCAGAGGAAAATCATGCTTCAGTTGTTTTGCGTAGGTGCGAGAAATTTTTTCTATTTCCTCTTTTAAGAATGCGAATGCTTCCCTGTATGCTGCTTGAGCAACCGAACATTCATCTTCTGGCGGACGTTCCCTTTCTGGGATACCTATTTTTGGATCAGCTGATGTGTAAAAAAAATCCCAGAGTTTTTGTGTGTAGTGTACAAATTCCTTCACATATGTACCTATTTTTGTATCGTAGGTTCCCTGTTGAGAGCTAAACATATGAAGGACGTACGGTCCTCCTCCATTGAGGGTTTCCCATAAGTCTGTGCTAGCATCCCCGCTGTATGGTTGTGATGGGGTTTTGTGTATGGTCATTCCATCTTTGTCAATCTGATACGTGGCGGCAGAAACAGAGATGGGCGCAGTATTTGACGTACTCTTGAGGTTTACTCTGATGTCGCAACCGTTAAGAGCAAGCTTTATTTTTTGTGAAGTTGGCAGAAAAATCTCAAATTTTTGGGCATCACCAAGTTGACAACTTTTCATTTCTGCCTCATTGTCCTTTGCCAAAAAAGAGGATATGGGTTCATGAGGTTGTGGCGGATGGTTATTTTTTCTGAAGTCCTTTATCTGTATGGTTTGTTCAGCTGTTTCATAAACATCCACATGCAAAATTTGCTGTGACTTCCCCTGTATTCTTACAATATCAATGCCGCTGGCATTCAGGGCAAATTCCGCATACAGTTTTACCTCTGGAGAATGCTCAGCAGGAGCATCGTGTTTTCCATTCACCGCAGAAGCCGCACCTAAACTTCCCAGTACAATGAGAAAAAAACTGATTTTTTTCAACAACATAATACACTCCCCCCTTTGAAATTAAGGCTCTCTGATGGCATTGTAGTGCCATTCTTCTCAACGTACAAGGGGATCTGCCCTGACTCCTTGGAGTGCATCATACAGAAGGTCATGGTGGGGGGCTGGAATGGGTCTCTATAAAAAAGGGGAAGACCAACATCTTCCCTCTTCTCAAATATGCTAGGAGTATATTGTCCCTAGCTGTGTTTATCATCTTCTTTTTTCTAGGTCACCCTGCTATATGCCTGCCGTATTTTGAGGATCAAAGAAAGCGGATTTTTTTCTCAGTTCTGCCCTTTCTCCATTATCAAAGCATGTCATTTTTGCAATCTTTCCTGCGTACTCCAACATAATGCTTTTCAGCTCATCGTCCATCTTTCTTTTTACTCCCATGAGCTCGTTTAGTTTTTTTCTCATCTTCTCTCTCACCTGTTTTTTCATGTTCTCGTTTAGATTTTTATTCGTCTTGTGATAGCTTTTATAAAAGAACATTCTTCTCACTATTCGCTCATAAGCCCTTTCTATGGGATAAAACGGGTTGTCCTTATTAAAACAAAAGTAACTCAAAGGAGGAAGCGTGGCGATATTAAATTCCATCATACCAGATGATGGTCCATGAAAGTTATTATCGAGTGATGCTTTGTATTTTGAAGAAAGTTTTTTTATCCTTTTATTTAAAAAAGCAGATATCTCTGCGTAATTTTTCTTATGCACCTCTCTTCTCGCAAGACTGAATCTCTCCAAATGTTTTGGGTTCATTGATAGTCTCGTAAAGTCTTGAAGATCTTTTGTGAAAGACACAAACTCTTGTACATATTTTGCCATTTCCGTATTATAAATTTCTTCGATCTTTCCGGAGTCGAACACATAAACCGCGTAAGGGCCTTCTCCTTCAACGAATGGTCTGGCGGCTTTCTTCTCTCGATTTTTCTCAATCTGATAGGTAGCAGCAGAAATGGAGATACTCGGCGTCGAACTTTTTGGTACGTTGCGAAGGTTTACTCTAACGTCATAACCACTAATATCAATCTTTATGGGTTTTGCAAGATAAATTTTAATTAGTTTTTCACTATCAGCCTTGTCAAGCTTTATTTTTAATTTGCCTCCATTTTCCTCCCAGAGGAGACCAGTAGGAGGAATATCTTGATACTTGCTTATGTTTTGTGCGTTTCTTCTATATTCTTGTACGGTTATTTTGTCTCTAGTCCCCTGAAAAATCTCCACCCGCAAAATTTGAGACGGTCTCCCCTGAATTCTCAGAAATCCTATTTCTTCTGGATCGAAACTTACTTCACCAGATAATTTTAGTTGTGCGGGATTTTCTTTTGGTTTTGAAGGCAAGGGCCTTCTTGGGGGGCGTTCTCCATCTGGCAAACCTGCAGAAGCTGTGTGTGCACTTCCCAATACCACGATAAAAAAACTTAATCTTTTCATAAAAAAACACATAAAAATCTCCTTATAATTAAAAATTATTAATTTTGGAGATGATTATAGCATATTTTTTTTAAAATTACAAGAAAATTTTTTTTAAATTAGTTTTTATGGGAATCTGGGTAAAAGATGGGTGAGGAGAAATGGATATCGCGAGCCGGGGCTTGAAAAAAAAAAAAGACCATATAAGATGAGAGGGGTGTGCTCCCTTCGTCTAGTGGCCTAGGACATCGCCCTCTCACGGCGGAAACAGGGGTTCGAGTCCCCTAGGGAGTGCCATTATGATTTTTTATGTTCCTTTTCCTTCTTTTTCAATTCGTTCAGCATATCCACTTCGGAGAGTCCATGGTGAGGGTGGACAAAATTTTGTCTGCTGACACCTTGTACTATGGAGAGCTTATGTTCCGGGGGAAGGTTTTTGTACTGCCCATGGAGGCCTTTTTTCTGAATGATGCTCTCCACATGTTTGACAAATTGAGCTGATGGTGTCTCCCTTTTTGCGAAGAGCATGCTGGGGAGGAGCATGCTGCCGCAGAGTATGAGGAGTGGTGTATTATTTTTTCTCATGGAACAGTCCTTTGTGCGGGATTTTGCTGAGCTGAGAAATTGCCCTTTCTATGAAACTTCCCCCTGTCATAGGTTTTTCATGGTGGGACGCTTTTTTGACGATGCTTTTCTTCCTCACGGCATGCATCTTCTTTGCCACAGGGCGTTTCTTTGCTACTGTCTTCTTCTTTGCCACAGTAGCTTTCTTCTTCACAGCCACTTTCCCCTTAGCAGCTG
>CAZLKT010000018.1:5227-18760 GCA_964560205.1 uncultured Holosporaceae bacterium
CTTTCCCCTTAGCAGCTGTCTTTCTTTTCACAGCGGTTTTCTTTTTTACCACTGTCTTCTTCTTTGCCACAGTAGCTTTCTTCTTCACAGCCACTTTCCCCTTAGCAGCTGTCTTTTTTTTCAGAGCAGTTTTCCCCTTTGCCACTGTCTTCTTCTTTGCCACAGGGCGTTTCTTTGCTACTGTCTTCCCCTTTGCTACTGTCTTCTTCTTTGTTACAGTAGCTTTCTTCTTCACAGCAGTTTTCTTTTTTGCCGCTTTTTTCTTCTTTGCCTCTGTGGCGGAACTTTCTTTCTTTTCAGTCTCAGATTTTTTTGCTACAGACGTCTTCTTGCGAGGAGTTGTTGAAGCAAATGCCCTTTTTGCTGCCGTTTTTTTTGCGGTGGAGCGAGATGTTTTTTTCGCTGGCTTTTTTTCAGCTGTCGTCTGTTCAGCTGTTTTATGAAAAGCTGTACTTTGCGCAGTTTTTTCTCCTTGAGCTGCTGGCAGCTGTTGTGTCATATGAAGCGCAATCTTTTCGGATTGTTGTTTCTCCCAGTGGTCAATGGAAGACAGAATGTCTTTTTTTATGGAAGAGATGCGGGGAAATGTGATGTACGCCTGAAAAAGCGTGCTGCGTCTCCACAGAAAAAATACCATTCCCACCATCATAAGAAAGAGGTAGGGTGTGTAGGAGGCGACGCTGTGAGCTGGTGCTATTTTTAAAGACGCAAAGAAAACCAGCATGGCGACAGCATAGCCGCACAACTCATAGTAATAATTTTTTTCATGAATATTTTGTACTGTATGAAGATGTTCGAAAAGATGTTCATCAGCTGTTTTTATGAAGTGTGTCATGATTTTTTTCTCCTGTTGAATAGGGTCTTTTTATGTGAGTGGGAAAAAAGGGTAGAAATCCCGTTCTTTCTTTGGAATACTCTTTCAAAAAGAGAAAAACTTTTTCCTCGGAAAAAAAGGGAGGTACCCCAAATTCCCAAAATCGCAAGCATTTTAAAAGTGGACGATACAATGGGAAAAAGACCTATGATGCATGCGATGCAGATGCTCAGAGTATCCTGATAAAAATATCGTAACTGGCGCACATAAAACCGTATGGCATGAGTCATAAAGATATGCATTTTCTAGGCTAGTCTTCACAGCATAGTTTTTTTTTGTTAAAATTTTCCTAATTCCCCTGGATAAAGTTTGTGTCATGGAGAATGGAGAAAGGAGGGGGAGGCCATGAATCTGCAAAATATCATGAATGAGCATTTGCAAAAAGTGAACTCTTCTCAGCGAAGTGCCATTGAAGCGCATGATGGGCCAACCCTTGTCTCTGCAGGGGCAGGCACGGGGAAGACCAGGGTGTTGACCATGCGTTATGCATATCTTGTGTCCCACAGAAATGTGTCTCCCCATGAAATATTGGCTGTGACCTTTACAAATAAGGCTGCCCAGGAGATGCGAACGCGATTGCAGGACTATGGATTTGCATCTATGAATTTATGGATTGGGACCTTTCATGGGCTTATTCTTCGCATTCTTCGAAAGCACTCAGAACATATTCAGCGTACGTCCTCCTTTGCAGTTTTAGACTTTTCCGATCAAAGCAGCATTATGCATAAGATCTTAAAAAAAGTGGAGGGGCGGAAAAACGATACGCCAAAGTCGCTTTTGCACTGTATTTCCCAGTGGAAACAAAAAATGTGGATGGCCAAGGACGTGCCCCATACCTATGACAGCATTCAGAGAAAAGCCTATGAACTCTACGAAGAGCATCTGCAGCAGGTAAATGCTCTTGATTTTGATGATCTTTTAATGCTGTGCGTGCGGCTTTTTGAACAGCATCCTGAGATTCTGTCTTTTTATCATCACCAATTTCCCCACATTCTGGTGGATGAGTACCAGGATATTAACATGGTGCAGTACAAATGGCTGCATGCCTTGGCCCAAGGTGCCAAAAGTCTTTTTTGTGTTGGGGATGATGACCAGTCCATTTATGGGTGGCGTGGAGCAGATGTGCATACGATGATGAGGTTTTCCCAGGATTTTCCCAAAGCTCACATTATTTTTCTCGAGCATAATTATCGTTCCACCCCCCACATTTTGTCTGCGGCTAGTGGTCTCATCGCTTGTAATAGTGCGCGATATGGAAAAATTCTCCGCACCCATGAAACCCAAGGGGAAAAGGTCATGGTGCAAGGGCTCTGGGACAGCGGCGAGGAGGCGGCCTTTATTGGACAGAAAATCCACGCCCATGCAAAGGAGGGGGAGCCCTTTTCCTCCATGGCGGTTTTGGTGCGCACAGGATCCCAGACCCGGGAGTTCGAAGAGCGTTTCATGATGCAAAAAATCCCCTATCGTTTGGTGGGAAACATGCGTTTTTATGAACGTCAGGAGGTTCGAGACTTTTTGGGATATATGCGTTTGGTGCATTCCTCTACGGATAATGTGGCTTTTGAACGTGTGATTAATGTTCCAAAGCGTGGTATTGGCGCCGTGGCTCTTCAGCGGCTTTATGACATCGCCCAGGAGCATGGGTGCTTCTTGGAGGCTGCTGCAGAAATTTTATGCCAGGGTATGAAGGAGGGCGCCGTGAAAACTGCCCTGGAGGGCTTTTTGCTCTCTGTGAAAACCTGGCGAGAGGATGTGAAGAATATGCCTCTATCCCATGTGGCAGAAAAGGTTTTGGAGGAGTCAGGGTATCGAGAGTTCTGGAAATCCCAGGGAAGCATTGCGGATCCTCGATTGGAAAACATTCAGGAACTTGTCAAATCCATGGGAGAGTTTTCTTCCTTGGAAGAGTTTTTAGAGCATGTGAGCCTCCTCATAGAAGTGGGGTCCTCCTCCCATCACGATAGTGTCTCCCTCATGACTCTTCATGCCGCCAAGGGCTTAGAGTTTGACACGGTTTTTTTGGGGGGATGGGAGGAAAATATTTTTCCCCATATTCGTTCCATGGAATTTGGTGCAAAAGGTATAGAGGAGGAGCGTCGCCTTGCCTACGTGGGCCTTACACGGGCAAAAAAGAGAAGCATTATTACCTTTTCCTGGAATCGAAGGATGCACCAGGGATGGGTGTCCTCCGGCCCGTCTTGTTTCATCAAAGAGCTTCCCGCGGAGGATACAGTTGTTGCATTGCATCGTGCTGCCACTGGGTCATCAAAATTTTCTCCCATTGCATCGCCCTCCGCCCGCATGGGGGATCGTGTGTACCATCAGATTTTTGGTCATGGTACGGTGCAATCATATGAGGGACAAACGGTGTCTGTTTTCTTTGATACCCAGGGGACCAAAAGGGTTGTGGCAAGATTTTTGGAAAAAATATGACAAAAGAGAAAATGTGATGCCGGTATTATCACTTCAGGAATTGTCCAGATATGCCTCAGAAGGACCATTTCTTGCCATGGATTGGGGGAAAAAGCGCATTGGTTTTGCCATTTCTGATGGAAAAAGGCGAGTGGCCATGCCGTTGCATACAATGGATGCTGTGTCCTGGAAGCATATCTTTTCTTTTTTGTCGGCTCTGAAGGCGGAAAGAAACCTTCAGGGATTCCTCATTGGGTGGCCTTTTGTGCATCCATATGAGGGGGGCCCTCGTCCAGAAGAGAAAAAATTACGACAATTTATAGAGGCGTGTGTGGCCTATGATGGGTGGCCGGTGGCTCTTTGGAACGAGCGATATACCACACGAGAGGTCCAGCATTGGTCCCCAGAGCCCATTACCCATGTGGATGCCCATGCTGCCGCGCTTTTTCTTCAGGGCGCTTTAGACTATTTACGAATTCATGCAACAGAAGGGGGAGAGAATGAATAAAACACGTTCGAGAGGCTCTGGTGAAAACCACAGTGATTTTCTTGTTATTCAGGGGGCGCGGGAACATAACCTGGATGATCTTTCCCTGACTTTACCAAAAAACTCCTTTATTGTTGTCACAGGGCCCAGTGGATCAGGAAAATCATCTCTGGTTTTTGATACCCTGTATGCAGAGGGGCAAAGACGTTATGTGGAAAGCCTTTCTGCCTATGCTCGACAGTTTTTGGAAATGATGGCAAAACCTGATGTGGATAGCATCGAAGGTTTATCTCCCGCCATTTCCATTGAACAAAAAACCACGTCGAAAAATCCCCGATCCACCGTGGGCACCATTACAGAAATTTACGACTATATGAGGCTTTTGTTTGCACGCGTTGGATGTGCATACTCCCCGGAAACAGGCCTCCCCATTCTTTCCCAAACCGTGACACAAATAGTGGATCGTATTGTGGAGCTTCCAGAGAAACAAAAATTCTTGCTTTTGGCTCCCATTGTGCGAGGAACAAAAGGAGAGTTTCGAAAGGAATTAGCAGAGCTTTTACAGAAGGGCTATAACCGCATAAAAATCGATGGGGTTTTTCATGTGTTGGAAGGAGTGCCAACTCTAGAGCGCGTCAAACGTCATGATATCTTTGTTGTGGTGGATCGTTTGGTATCAGATCCTCAAGATGAGCACTATGTGCAACGGTTGACGGAAAGCGTTCGAAGTGCATTGTCCCTTGGGAAAGGCTTGGTTTTTGTAGAGCTTGCCCATGAGGATGATACCCCTCAGAAACCCATGATTTTTTCTGAGAAGCTGTGTTGCCCGGTTTCAGGCTTTTCTTTGGAAGAGATTGAGCCAAGACTCTTTTCCTTCAACAGTCCATTTGGAGCATGCCCCGCATGTCGAGGTCTTGGCATTGAAGGTGGAAACTTTTATACAAAATCCTATCATCAGGATAAATGGGATGCTGAAGACGAAAGTCTTGTGGGGCGAGATACGTGTCATATGTGTTCTGGCTATCGGCTGAAACCAGAGGCTTTGTGCGTGAAAATTGCCCAGAAACACATTGGAGAGGTATGTGAGCTATCATTAGAGGCATTGCACGGGTGGTGTGATGATATTTTTCAGCATCTTTCACAGGCGCAAAAAGAAATTGCCACACGGATTGTGAAGGAAATCCAAAATCGTGTGGGGTTTTTATTGGAGGTGGGTCTTGATTACCTCACATTATCTCGGGGATCCATGACCCTGTCGGGAGGTGAAAGCCAACGTATTCGACTTGCCTCCCAAATTGGCTCGCGGCTTACAGGGGTTTTGTATGTGCTGGACGAGCCTTCCATTGGCCTGCATCAGCGTGATAACAACCGGCTTTTAGCCACCTTATGTCGTCTTCGAGACCTTGGGAACACGGTCATTGTGGTGGAGCACGATATGGATACAATTTTAGCTGCGGACTATGTGGTGGATATTGGACCTGCGGCTGGGCGCTTTGGTGGAAAAATTATTGCCCAAGGAACCCCACAGGACATCATGGCATGTGAGGAAAGTCTTACGGGGCAGTACCTGTCAGGGAAAAAATGTGTTGAGGTGCCTGCTGTGAGGCGACATTTTGAAAGATGCCTTCGGGTGGTGGATGCATCCACCAATAATCTTCAGAATATCACCGTGGACTTTCCTGTGGGGGTCATGTGTTGCGTTACTGGCGTGTCTGGCTGTGGAAAGTCTTCTTTGCTTCTTGATACCCTCTATAAAGGGCTTGTGGCTTTGCGAGAGAAAAAACCCCTCCAAGGATGCACTGCCATTTCTGGCGCTGAATTTTTTGATAAAATTGTTGATATTGACCAATCCCCCATTGGTCGTACGCCGAGATCCAATCCTGCCACCTACACAGGAGTGTTTAATTTTATACGAGAATGGTTTGCCATTATGCCTTTGGCGAAGGAGCGAGGATATTTCCCCGGCAGCTTTTCTTTTAACGTGAAAGGAGGGCGATGCGAGGCGTGTCAGGGGGAGGGGTCCATCCTGGTGGAAATGCATTTTCTCCCTGATGTGCATGTGCCATGTGACGTCTGTCGAGGAAAACGTTATAGCAGAGAAATTTTGGATGTAAAATATAAGGATAAGTCCATTATTGATGTTTTAGAAATGTCCATTGAGGAGGCATTTTCGTTTTTTGAAGCCATTCCATCCATTGCACAGCGATTGGAAGTGCTCATGGGGGTGGGGCTGGGATATTTACAAATTGGTCAGCCTTCCACCACGCTTTCTGGAGGAGAAGCACAGCGTGTGAAGCTTGCCAAAGAGCTTTCGCGACGCTCCACAGGCAAAACCTTGTATATCTTGGATGAGCCCACCACGGGCTTGCATTTTGAAGATGTAAAACAGCTCTTAACGGTGTTGCAGCAGCTGGTGAACTTGGGCAACACGGTTTTGGTGATTGAACACAATCTTGATGTCATTAAAACTGCTGATTGGCTTATTGATATTGGTCCAGAGAGCGGCAAAAAAGGTGGATGCATTGTGGGGGCTGGAACTCCCGAGTACATCGCATCTCTTGCGGAAAGCCACACAGGAGCTTTCTTGAAACCGTTGCTACACAACCATGGATAGGAGGGCCAGGAAGAGCAAAGTCCCAAACCAGCTGTCTGTACGATCCAAAATGCCACCATGTCCAGGGAAAACATCACCCATGTCCTTGATACCCATGTGTCTTTTGAGGAAAGATTCTCCGAGGTCTCCCATATGGGCACATACCCCCATCATGAGATAACATCCATGGGGATACTGAGGTACATATGAGGAAAGCCCTACAACAGGAATAATCCAAGAAAAAATCACCCATGTGGATAAGAGAGAGAGTATAAAGCCCGTCCAGGTTTTTTTGTGGCTAATGGCGGGACACAGTTTGGGCCCTCCCAGAAGGTTGCCCCACATGTAGGCACAATAATCTGTGGTGACTGCACTGGCTATGCCCACCAGTACTGCTCCCCATCCTTTGTGATGAAAAAGAAGAGCGATGCAGAGGGTCCACAGGGCCATAAATACCATGCCTCGCCAAAAAAACTTTGGAAAACGAGGGAGAGTTTTTTGTCTCCATTCCCGGGAAGCGCTGATGACAAAAGTTCCCAGCAAGATCCAAAAAAGAAGGGAAGCAGAGACCATTTTTGTCATGAGCAAAACACCACATAATCCCCCCATGGCACAAAAATGCCCTATAGTGAGAAGCCGAAGATGCATATCCTTAAACATGGGCGTCCCCTCCATATGTACGTGTGCGCTTGTGATAACTCTCCACAACAGTTTTCAGATGCTGGAATGTGAAATCTGGCCACTGAATGGGGAGGAAGAAAAATTCTGTATATGCAATTTGCCATAAAAGATAGTTGCTGACGCGGTAGTCTCCGCCGGTACGGATGAGAATATCTGGGTTCGGGTGTGGGTATGTCAGCAAAAACCTCTCAAAAAATTTCTCAGTGATGGCATCGGGAGTCAGGGTGTTCTTTTGCGCTTCTGCCAGGGCTTCTTTCATTCCCATGATGATTTCCCGTCGCCCTCCGTAATCCAAGGCCACGTCAAGCTGAAGTCCTGCATTATGTTGTGTGAGGCATTCTGTTTCTTCCATCTGCCGCAAAAGGCTTTGCGAGAGACGATGTCGCTCCCCGAGAAAGCGCACCTTCACATTATGATTGTGGAGGGGTTGTCGTTCTTTTTTGAGATAAGACTCCATGAGATTCATGAGAAAATCCACCTCCTCCGAAGAGCGCCTCCAGTTTTCTGTGGAGAACGCAAAAACCGTCAGATACTTCACCCCCACCTGCGGGCATTTTTTGACAATGCGTTTGAGAACCTGAGCGCCTTTATAGTGCCCCCATGAGTCCCCTCTGTTTTGTCTTCGCCCCCATCGTCTGTTGCCATCTAAAATAATGGCCACGTGAAGCCCCCCAGGATCATCTCCATGGGCAAATTTCTCTACCAAAAACACAGCCTCCCTACAGGCAGATTCCTTATTCTATAAAAAAAGGAAAAAAAAGCATAACTTTTTTCTTTTTTTTTGGTTTGGTTATCTGGTATGATCGTAGGAAAAAAGAGAGACAGCATATTATGCTATTGTTTTTTCTAGAAAAGAAGAGCATTAATTGGCTTTTTTTGGGAATTTTTAGTATGGCATGTGGTTTGTGTGGGTTTTTTGCAGAATATGTGCTGGGTATTGTGGGGTGTTTTTTGTGTGGTGTGGAGCGCATGATGTTTATGGTGGCGGGGGCAAGTGCTTTGCCCCTATGGTGTTATCGCAAATCATCGTTTTTCTTTACTGTGGGAAGCGTTGTATGCATTCTTCTGTGGGCTGCTAATGGTGTCATAGGAGTGTATCACGGGGGCATGCAATACGGTTTATGGAAGGCTCCGCGGTTTTGTCAGGTGCAGGAGGGAAGGGGGGATAGTCTTCAAGCACAATTGGATGATTTTCTCCTCCAAAAACCCAGACCATCTTGTGCGGAAAAAACTATGATGATAGGGGGAATCCATGGATCAGTTTTTGTGAGCATCCTTTCTTTTCTGTGTTGTCTCTGTGGAGTATTTTTATTTGTGAGAAGAAAGGATACGTACAGAACATTTCTTTAGGGAGCTAAGAAGTCGAAGGGCGAGGAGGTACAACAGGGCGAATATGCAATTCGGCCCATCTTTCCGGGGGCAATGGTGAAGGGGCCCCCAAGAGAGGGTCTTGTGCCCGCTGATTTAAAGGAAATGCTATGACTTCTCTGATATTTGCCGTGTTGGCGAGCAACATCACCATACGATCAATACCTGGGGCTGCTCCACCGTGGGGTGGTGCGCCATAATGAAACGCAGAAAAAAGCGCCTTGAAGGTTTTTTCCACATGCTCTTTAGAATAACCGGCAAGCTCAAAGGCCTTGAGCATAATGTCGGGGCGATGGTTACGGATGGCTCCGCTGGATAACTCGTATCCATTGCACACCACATCATATTGATATGCCTTAATGGTGAGGGGGTCTTGTGTGGTGAGGGCCTCTAATTCTCCTTGGGGCATGGAAAAAGGATTATGGGAAAACCCTATGGCCCCTGTTTCCTCATCCTTTTCATAAAGAGGAAAGTCTACTATCCAGCAAAATGCAAAGGTGTTGGTGGCCATGAGGTTAAGCTCCTGAGCGATATACGTGCGAAGCTTTCCTCCGAGGGTTGTTACCGTTGGCGCTTTCTCGCACAGGAAAAAGATGATGGTTTCTTCTTCTCCGTGTCCAATGGCTTTGAAATGTTTGGGACGCAGAAATTTTGCCATGGGTCCCTGCCATTTTCCATCTCGAAAAAGCATATATCCCAATCCAGGGCATCCCTGAGCTTTGGCCCAGGTCTCGGCATCCTTGAGGAATTTTCGTGATTGTGTTCCAGCCTCAGGAACAGGAAGGATGCGAATAACGCCATTTTTGTGCTGCAAAATCTTTTGGAAGGGATCAAAATCAATATCTCGAAGAGCTTCGGTAACATCCTCCATCATAAGAGGGTTTCGAAGATCCGGCTTATCGGTTCCGTATTTCACAAGGGCGTCTTCATAGGGGATACGAGGGAATGGTATGGGTGCCACCACGTGGTCATGAGGTGCAAATGCAGAAAATGTGTTGTATAACACTGGTTCGAGAGTATGAAAAATATCTTCCTGTGTCACAAAGGACATTTCGAAATCCAGCTGGTAAAACTCTCCGGGAGATCGGTCCGCTCGAGAGTCCTCATCGCGAAAGCATGGTGCAATTTGGAAGTATTTGTCATAGCCGGACATCATGAGGAGTTGTTTGAACTGCTGAGGTGCCTGAGGGAGAGCGTAAACCTCTCCTGGATACAGTCGGCTTGGGATGACAAAGTCTCGCGCGCCTTCAGGGCTGCTTGCGGAAAGAATGGGGGTTTGGATTTCTAAAAATCCCTGTTGCATCATTTGCTGACGGAGAAATGCAATAATCTGGCTTCGCAGAAGAATTCGCTCATGAAGGGCATGTCGTCGTAGGTCAAGGAAACGATATTGTAAACGGCTTTCCTCGGGCAGATCAGCGTCTCCCGCGGCGATGGGAAAAGGCAGCGGGTCGGCTGAGGACAAAATATCACACCTCTGAATAAGGACCTCTATGGCCCCCGTAGGCAATTTTGTATTTACTGTGGCGGGGGGACGATGAGTCACTTTTCCTTGTATGCGCACCACACTTTCCAAGGAAACATGTTCCATCACTGAAAAAAACTCGTGGCTGGCCTCAATGACACATTGGGTGATGCCATAATGATCGCGGACATCCACAAAGAGGAGCTGCCCGTGATTTCTTTTGCAATGAACCCACCCAGAGAGAATAACGTGCTCGTCTAGGGCTTCTGTGGAGAGTTCCCCGCAGGTGTGCGTTCTGTACGAGGATGCGCTGTGAGATATATTCGCCATAAACTTCCTTGAAGATTTCCTTAGGGAAGTATAAACAGCCCACTCCTGCAATTCAAGCTTCGGAAAAAAGCAGGCGCGACAGGATTCGAACCTGTGACCCTCTGATTAAGAGTCAGATGCTCTACCAACTGAGCTACGCGCCCTTATGGTAAGTCTACAAGAAACATTTTTCCTCGTCGAGTTTTTTTTCTTCTTTCTCAAAAAAATTTCGAAAAATTTTCTGGCGAGAGAAAAATTTTGAAAATTTTTTGGTTTTCACTATAAAAAAAGCTTGACTTTTCATTGAAGTTATATAAGTTTTTTTATTGAAGTAATAAAATAAGGAAAAAAATGAATATATTGATTGAAAAAAGGAAAAAATCATATGTGACATATATATCTACCGTATTCTTTATCTTGTGCGCTCTTTCAGAATGTGTCCACGGGATGAAAAAGGATAGGGAGGACGATGGGGAAAGGATATCCCAGTGTCAGAACAATCGTTCTCCCAAGGGAGAGCTTCAACGGCTTCCAGGGGGAGGTATAAGTTATGAAAAAAATAGTCTGGGGTCCGTGTTATCACGTCAACAGGATATCTATAGAAATAGAATAGGTGCTAACGGATTCCACCAAGCTAAAAGAGTTGTAGATGATTTGGATGGTGTTTTGAAAAAACAGAAAAGAAACGAGGTGCACCCCATCTTTTCGCATACAACAGATTATGAAAACCTGCCTTTCCCTCCAGAAAAGTCTCTTATGAATGCGACAGAAAATGTAGGAAATACTATGGATATTGTGGGTTATTTGCAGAGTAAAACAAGGGATGCTGCTTTGGTCACGAGGTGCCATCACGGAGAGAAACAAAAGATCCGTGAGCTTATACTGAAGGGGAAAAGTTATCAAGGTGATGATCCTTGGGAGATTCCTGACGACGAGAATGATTTCACAAGGGAGTGTTTTTTAATGGACCATTTGCCACCCAATCCTTCTGAGACTAAGGATGACTTGGATGTGGGGTATGATGAACAAAGTCTTTTGGAGCGCCACTCTTTTAAAGGTCGCATGGAGGAGGATATGGCGAAAAGTTTTCAAAACAACCATTCTCCGAAGGGTGAATATGAAGTGATTCCGGGGGGTAGTATAAATTATGAAGATATTTTGAAATCTGGAATATTGGAGCGAATTGATTCCTGCAAGAAGGGACTGAATTTTTCCTTACAATATGAGCTGTTAAGTTGTGCGCTGAACAAAATGAAAAAAAAAGGATCAGAACCTCTTTTGTATCATACAACAGATTGTGAGGGGCTGCCTTTCTCTGTATGTAATTGTGATGTTTCTCGAGACCAAAAGGATGGGAAAGAACGCGTGTCCAAGCTTTTGCCTGCTTTACAGCGTACGATAAAACAGAATGAGCATTTTTTCCAGAACCCTCACCTCCTATGGAATGAACTTAAGCAGCGTATGGAAAGGAAAAATGCCATAAAATCTGCTATGTTGCTTGATCATTTTATTGATGATGACTCCACGAGGGAGTGTTTTTTAATGGATCATTTGCCACCCAACCCTTCTGAGACCAAGGATGATTTGGATGTGGGGTATGATGAACAAAGTCTTTTAGAGCGCCACTTTTTCAAAGGTCGCATGGAGGGGGATATGGTGCAAAGCTCTAAAGAAAATGATAAAGATCAGAAAAAAGAAGCTGAAATGCAAGAAGAAGAGAAAAAGGAGCCTTCATAAAAAGGGCATTCCCCCATTTTGTGGAAAAAGAGCCTCCCAAGGGGGCCTTGTGCTTGTGGGAGAAAAAGTATATTATTTCGGCAGATTGAGTTTTTTGTAAAATATGGTGCGTGACATGACTTCCAGTGTAACTTCCCCTTCTGTTTCCTCTTCAGGAGCGGCGCTTCTTGTGGAGCCTCGTTCCACGGAGAATCGTGGTCAGGTTCGGCGACTTCGCAAAACGGGCTTTATTCCTGCCAATGTTTATGGTGGAGGCGTGTGTGAGAAGATCAGTGTGCCTGTGGTTCCTTTCATGAAGGAGATGGCCGTGCGGGGGCTGTATACTCGGGTTTTTACTTTGCAGAAAATTGGACGTGTCATTATTCGAGAGATCCAGTTTCCGGCGGTGAAGGATGTGCCGTTGCATATTGATTTTATGCGGCTCATAGATGGGGCACGGATTGTGCTTTCTGTGCCTCTTCGCTTGATTCATGAGGAGCTTTCCCCAGGTATTAAGCGCGGTGGTGTGGCGAACCTCATTCATTATACTCTGCAGCTTTCGGTGTTGACCCAATCCATTCCTTCAGAGATTTGTGTTGATGTGTCAAGCTTGGACATTGGAAAGACTTTGCATCTCAGGGATTTAGTGCTTCCAGAGGGGACTAAGGTGCTTTCTCTCACACCGGATGAGGCCATTGTGGGTGTGGTGCCACCAGCAGGTCTGGTGGAGGAGCTCCGTGGTGAGGAGGGGGCAAAAGAAGAGGAAGGAAAAGGGAAGTAGGGCGAACTATTTTTTCTGGACTGCTTTTTTTGTGAAAGATTTGCTGCTGGTTTTGGCTCATGTACCCTCAGAAAGTTTTTCTGCTTGAGTTTTATGTATTCGTGAAGTGCTCATCAATGGTGAAAAATAGCGTGTGGAGTCGTAGCCTGCTGAGAAGCTTCTGCCAGATGCTGTGCGGAGTGATATTAAAAAAGATTTTGCCTTTTGAGTGTTGTCATGTATCCAGAGCAAAACAGAGCGTCCGGGAACCCATCAGGGTATGTGCTTTTTGGTGAACGAAGATTTTCTTTCGCAGATGATTTTCAGCAAGAAGACGAGGAAATGTCTGCGGCGGAGCAGGAGGGTGCATACCAGGGGGAGCACAGGAAGGAAGACTTCCTAATACACTGATAATGATCCTAAAAAAGGATTTTGATGATATAAAAAAATTTTTATTCCAAGATGGTCCCATGAAAGATGATATTATAAGGGCCTCAATATAAGTCATATGAAATTTTTTCGGAAGAAACATGTGAAGCAGTTTACCCCTGGGAATATTGTGCACGTGAACCATGATCTACTCTGGAGGAAAAAGGGAGCAAAAGAAGGAATACCATGAAAGACCAGAGATGAAGGAAAAAATGAATGAGTACGATGAGAGATACAGGAAGAAGAAAAAGATGGCTCATTGTTCTGAACCACAAGATTAAAGCATCATAATCCTATATAGGAACTGTTAACAAACCTCCAATTTGATCAAAGCCATGGCTATAAAACCCATAAAAGTATGATCTCATTTATCACATTGCATTCCTATTTTCTTTGATTGTGCAGAATAGATTCTCTATTCTATGACGCCATTTATAGA
>CAZLKT010000019.1:0-10116 GCA_964560205.1 uncultured Holosporaceae bacterium
GCTTTAACAGTTGTCGAATCCATAAAAACTATATCCATCTGCACAAGTTTCTTTTGTTTCAGTTCGTATAAAATATTCCATAAAAGACCATTCTCACTCCATCTTTTAAACCGCGTATATATTGTATGCCATGGGCCATATTCTTTTGGGCCATGGCACCGAAACCATGAACATCTTTAATATAGCACAAAAGCACTTGTAATGGCTTATCTTAGGTGGCCTTCCTCCACATAATGTGGTATGTTTCTTTATAATTGGTAGTATCCGATCATGAAATACTTCCTCTGATATTGGATATAAGCGACTGTCCATACAAACCTCCTTTTAGAAAGAATTTATCACTATTCTTCTATCTTTCAAGTGGTTTGTTAACAGTCCATAGAAAAAGCATGCAGTGAGCTCTCTCGCGTAACATAATGAAAATACACGATATTTCATGCGTTATTTACTGTTGTATTATCAAATAATGTTTGGTATCATTTGGGCATCGTTTTATACAAGGAAAAAAAATGAAAAAAAGTTTTTTGTACATGACCCTTCTCTGTTCTATTCATACAATGGATGGGGTCTGTGGAGATAAGGTAACTGTTTCAACAGTCGTGCAGCAAGATAAAAAAGCTGAGCCAGCAGAGAGGACCGTGGCACAGCGTATGAAAAGTTTTCTCACAAATCCCACGATTCTGGCCTCATTAGCGTTGGTATCAGGTTTAACGGTCGCAACATACTATGTGAAGAATCTACTGCCAGAAGCACATTTCACATGGCCCTCGCCGAGTGGGCTAACATGGAAAAACATGGATGAAAAGTATTTGAACCTTCTTAGTTGTGGAATGTCGAAGCACATCCACGCACTCTGGAGCAAAAACCCAGTTCCCACATTTTCTTTTTTGGCCTCTCTCATGAGGTCTGCTTATCTTATACGTAAAGAAAAAGTAAGGACCAAGGGCCAGTCGTCTATGCTTTCATCTCAAGATGTGCAGGCAAATGCAGATAAAGTACCAGGAATTTTTCGATCCGTTGCGTTATTGAATCTTAATCTATTGGGAACATTGGGAGTTTTCGCTGCCACTACCTATGGTGTTGCCTCTTTGTCTCCTGACCCCTATATTACTACTTTACTCATGGTTGGTGCTTCAGGCTTTCTTCTTCCTAAGCTTGCATATAATGTGGCATACGACTTAGAGAATATCCATGATTGGACGTATAATACCTGTGGTAGAGTGTACGGATTTCTCTTTGGAAAGAAAGACAAGAGTGATTCTGAGGTACAACAACAGGTGACTAAAAAATCTGACGAGAATACTTCTGAAAATGCTGAGGCAAAAAAAAGAACAAGAGAAATCTCTCAGATGGATCTCTCATAGAACAAGAAAAGAACGTGTAAAAGCCACACAAAGCGTGGGAGGAAATATCCATCCTCCCACCCGCGCGGAATCTTCTTAGGCTTGCGATTTCATGCGGAAGATGTTATCGGGGATGGCGATATTTTTTTTCATGTGAGAAAGAATCACGGTGGTGCAAGAGCCATTGCCATCCACCACCTGCCATTGCAGCAAACACACGGGATCATCCTGGAATACTAAGGTTACGGCCCCCCCCTCAGGATCGTCTTTGTCCACCATCATTATGGCGGTTTTTCCCTTTCCATGAAAAACCTTCTCTACAATAACATGATCCTCCAGTTTCCCGTCACTGAGGAGAAAGTACAGGGGCGTTTCTTCCAAACGCATGGAGTCACTTTCCTGGGCGTTTTTATCATAATGAATGAGGCGCTCTCCATCGGCAATAAGCTCAATGCCTGTATGAGGGGGCGTGTAAACGACCCGAAGGCGCCGAGGTTTTTTCATGTAAATGGTGCCCTGAGATTCCCCCCCTTGTGGTGAAATCTGCACAAAGGAGGCCTGAAACGACTTCATACCAGAGAGGTATGTGCTGTATTTTTTAATATCCTGTGACGGTGGAGATGACAAGGCAGCGCTTGCCATGAAACCAAAAAAAACACTCAAAAGCAATAAATGACACCTCATAGGATCCTCTCCCCTCCCCTTTTCTTTGCAGACGACTTCCAGTATACCCCAAAAAAATAATATGTGTTCTTCTGGCCATGAAAATAACAGAATCCGTGTACATGAATTCAATTTTTATTTCAATGTTTTTGTAAATAAAATTGCACTTTTTGTTTAAGAAAACAACAGTTTTATGTTTTTAATACTATAAGTATTATAATAAAATTTCAGGATTTTATTTCATTACAGGGTGAGTGTTTTAAAAAAGCTCTCTATCGACCACTATTTTCATTGACTTTATAAAAGAACTTTTATATACTCTAATAGTTTCTTGATAAAACTTGGGAATATATGAAGAAAATTTTCATGTTATCAGCGGTTTTATGTACTTTGCATGCAGCTGATGGAGCATATTGTAGTCGCTCTCAAAAAGACATGCGGGATAACAAAACAAATTATAGTAGCTCTGAAGATAAACTAAAATCTCTATCAGAAAAAACAAGTTCTGCAAAAAATTCTTTGCGAAAAGAAGGAAAGACAGTGTCAGACGGAAAGACTGTGGAACAGTGCATGCAAAGTTTTTTTACAAACCCTACAATTCTTCTCGAATTATATAGAACTTTACAAACATATAGCACTTTACGAAATCCGTTTCGGTTCTTATTAGATTCTATTTACATTTGCTTTTTTATGAAGTACGCGTATGACATACGAGAAGAAAGAAATCAATCACGAGAAATGCTTAAGACACTGCCTGCACATAAAAATGCTGCCATGAACGGGAAGAGATCATCAGATGAGAATTTTTTGCTGAGATGTTTTTTTACTGGTATGACGTGTTTTGCTTTGTCGAGTTTCATGAGGATCTCGGAAGAACATTTATCTTTTCCTTTTCATGCTCTTGTCATGCTTCCTATCATAGCGAAAGTTTTTCCTAAAGTTGCATATGCCGACGCATATTGTGTAGATAACACCATTGATTGGTTGTGGCAATCTTATAAGAAAATATGGAGCTATCCTGAATTGCAGAAAGTTTCTTGTAATGTCCAAGAAAAAGACATCGGGAAGCAGGAACAGAAGAGGAGGAAAACAAGGGTACGTTTTCAAAAAGAAGAAGATAAATAAAAAATAGAAAACATGGCGAGGGGAGGAACCCCTTCCATGCAAAATAGTTTTCCTTTAAGGATAGGATAAAAGCTTTCGCATTTTTTCTGCGTCATCAGCACGTGATGCCATATTCATTTCTGAAAATAAAGAAATGGATGGGGATACTGCGCATATTTCTTTCTTGGACCATGGATTCTATATGGGCAATGGTCCTTGAAAAAAAGAGTGCTGACTGACTCTCTCTCATGAGAATTATTACCGTCTTTGAAGATTCTCCAGAGACCATACGGGTCGTGCTAAAACATGAAGGGAGCTTTCTACTCCACAACGCCACTGTTCATAGCCCGCCCAGGCAATCATGACACCGTTATCTGTGCAGTACTGAGGAGGCGGTGCATACCATTTCTTTCCGTGGGCCGTCACCACCTCTTGAAGCATTTTCCGAAAATATGCGTTGGAGGCTACCCCCCCCGACATGACTACACTCCCACACTGGGGGTACTCACGAGCAACAGAGGTAAGGGCGTTCTCCAATCGAGAGGCCACACTCTTCATCATCACCTCTTGCACGGTGGCACAGAAATCCGCCTTCCACTGAGAGGAGAGAGCACAGGCCGAAGAGGACATCTCCCTGCGACGAATCCACTGGATGGCAGCAGTTTTCAAGCCTGAAAAAGAGAAATCACAGGTTTTGTCTCCCCGGAGAGGAATGGGCAAAGCATCTTTCATGGGAGCACCGCTGCGGGCCAGATTTTCTATAGCGGGACCACCGGGATAGCCCTCCCCCAGCTCCCGGGCAATTTTATCCAAACACTCTCCCATGGCGTCATCCCGTGTGTGCCCGAGTATGTGATATTGACCAACCCCCTTCACCACGGTTAATAAACAATGCCCCCCAGATAATAAAAGAAGGAGATAGGGAAAAGGAATATCCTCCATCATGCGCGGCATGAGGGCATGACCCTCCAGATGGTGAATGCCCCATAAAGGCTTTTGGAGAGATATGGCAAGGCCCTTTGCCATCATTATTCCCACCAAAAGGCCCCCCACAAGACCCGGACCACAGGTCACTGCAATGCCATCAATGTCCCTCAGGGGCACCTGATCCTGCATTTTTTTCACCAAAACAGGAAGCACACGTAAATGTGCCCCAGCTGCAAGGCTCGGCACCACCCCACCAAAATCTTGATGTTCAGCCACTTGAGAGTAGACACTTTCGTACACCACATCCTGTCCACGGAGAACAGCAACACTGGTTTCATCACAGCTGGTTTCAATACCCAAAAAAAGGGGGCCGCCCATCATTCTTCCTCCAGACACAATGATTCCATAGGATATCCACGCAGAAAAGAACCAATATCCATTATTCGCTTTCCCTCTGGTTTCACCACAAGGGGACACAGAAGGTATCCATCCCCACACACAATTCCCATGGTCCCATCCTCATGGAGTATCACTGTACCTATTGCTGGCAGAGATGGCATCGTGGCCTCTCGCACGCAGGCCTGCATAACCTGTACCCTGCGTTTTTTCCACAGAAACCAGCTGGAAGGCCATGGCTGAAATGCTCGAATTTCTCGCTCTAAAACCTGGGCAGCCTTTTTCCACTGAAGTGCACCATCTTTTTTCTGGATTTTTGTGGTATAGGTGGCCCCGTGGGATGGTTGGGGGTGTCCTTGCATTGCATGGGCACAGTGCCTTGGCAAGATATCTCGCAAAAGTTCCACGGCATCTTCCTGCAAAAGTACAGAAAGCTCTGGTGTGGTGATATGAGCAGGCACAGCTCTTCGGCTTTGTACCAAAATGGGCCCGGTGTCCATGCCTGCATCCATGAGCATAATGGAGACACCAGTTTCTTTTTCTCCTGAGAGAATGGTAAAGATCATGGGAGATGCTCCACGCCAAGACGGGAGAAGTGAGGGATGGACATTGATACACCCTAAGGGAGGGATAGACAGAAATATTTTTGGCAAAATAAAACCATAAGATGCCACAACAATGAGGTGGGGATCAAGATTTTTTAGATGGCATATCTCCTCCTCAGTTTTCAGGGT
Source organism: uncultured Holosporaceae bacterium (assembly GCA_964560205.1). Classification (GTDB taxonomy): domain Bacteria; phylum Pseudomonadota; class Alphaproteobacteria; order Holosporales; family Holosporaceae; genus CAZLKT01. The sequence goes on from CAZLKT010000019.1 coordinate 5,168, forward strand.
GGATGGTGTGAATACGGGGATGCCCTCCTCTTCCGCTTTCATATGGACAGGGCTTTTCTTTACATCACATCCACGCCCCTGGACCTTAGGTGCCACGGTATATGCCCCAACAATATGAAAAAATCCCTGAAGGGACAACAGGCCGTGAAAAATTCCCGCTGCAAACCCACAGGAGCCCATGAAAACAACACGTGTCATACGTACTTTTCTTGTCGAAGCTTTCGAAGAATGCTCGTTCTCTTTAACGGAGATAAATGATCAATAAACAAAACACCATTGAGATGGTCCATTTCATGCTGTATACAAATGGCAGAAAAATCCGAAAAAAGCTCCTCATGGGCAACCCCGTGTTCATCATAAAAGCTTACACGGACTTCTGCGGCACGTTTCACCTCTGCCCACACATTGGGAAAGGACAAGCACCCTTCCTCGCGTACAACTTTTTTCTCATGGGCCCATACAATGGTAGGGTTAATGACTTTTTTTACAGGCCCATTATGAGCAAGCTGCATCACCAGAACACGCTGCAACACCCCCACCTGGGGAGCCGCAAGACCCACCCCATTTTCTGCTTTCATGGTATCCACCATGTCCCCCAGAAGGACTTTGAGGGCTTGGTTATATTCAGTGACAGGAAGAGCCATCCGACGTAGAAGAGGATCAGGCTCCTTCAAAACCCGCAAAATAGCCATGACGGCCGCTCCACAAAAAGCACCTAAAAAACACCCACATTCTACCACATTTTTCTTTATGAAACACTACTCCTCACAGGAAAAAAGGACATATTTTTCAGGATGCGCTTTATACGTGGCCAAAAGGGGATTATTCTCCCCCAGGGTCACTTGAGAAAGGCATAACTTCCCTTCGTAGGTCCCACTTCTTTCATGCTTTTCCTCTCGCAAACGATAAAACTCCTCATGATCAATGCGCAGCTCCTGCAAAAGGAGATAGAGCACATCATACACGTCAATAAGCTCACTTATCACGTCCTTTGTTTTGATCAGCTCCGCCGCCTCCGCCGCCTCCTCTTGCAACTTTTTCTTCAAATATGTGAGGTATTCCGCATGAGAAAGCTGGCGTAAAACATATTCTATATTGTGATCTTTCAAAAAAGCAGTTTTTTTATCTCTAACTAAGGCATCCACTGTAAAGCAATACTTTTTCATACATACACTCCTCCACAAACTATAATTCTCAGTATAAAAAAGAAGTCTTCAGGAGACGTAAAAAAGATGAGTACCATTTTCATTGTCAGGAAAAAGAATTCGTATAGAATGGATGGAGGGAAACCATAAACTTTTCTTCTTTTATGCATGTATCTGCCAATGCTCCCAAGGTGGTAACCCTTGGATGTCGCCTTAATATTTATGAATCAGAAGTGATGGAGCGTTTAGCTCTGGAGGCAGGCCTTGAGAATGCTATTGTGGTGAACACATGTGCTGTCACCGCAGAAGCAGAGCGGCAAACCAGACAAACTATTCGAAAGCTTAGAAAAGAGAATCCCCATGCATATATCATTGCCACGGGCTGTGCTGTACAGCTTCGACCCCAGCAATTTGCTGCCATGCCGGAGATAGATCGCATTATTGGAAATGATATTAAACTCAAGAAGGAAAGTTTTTCCCCGGAATTTCCCCATCGCATGGATGTAGCGCCTTTCATCAAGGATACCCATCTGGAGCTTAACGCATTGCCTGCATTAAAAGGCAAAACACGGGGTTTTTTGCAAATTCAAAATGGATGCAATCACCAGTGTTCTTTTTGCACCATTCCACGAGCCCGAGGAAAAAGCCGAAGCGCCCCCATTGCACAGATTGTTCATAACATACGAGAGCTTCTGGAGCAGGGAGTGCAGGAGATCATTTTTACTGGTGTAGATTTAACCTCCTATGGAGAGGGATTGCCTGGCTCTCCCACCTTAGGGACGATGATAAAAAGGGTGCTGATGCAGGTGCCTCACCTACGGCGTTTACGCCTATCTTCCCTCGATTCCATAGAAGTGGATGAAGATCTTCAGCGTCTTCTCTGGGAAGATGAACGTCTTCTTCCCCATGTACATCTCAGTCTCCAATCAGGCAGTAATGCTATTTTGAAGACGATGAGACGACGGCATACACGAGAGGATGCCATTGCTTTCTGCGCCAAGCTGCGTCGGGAAAGGCCAGAGTTTGTGTTTGGTGCAGACTTTATTGTGGGACACCCAGGTGAAACAGAGGAGGATGCTGAAGACACCAATCTCTTGGTGGAAGAATGTGGCCTGACACATCTCCACGTATTTCCCTATTCCTCACGCCCAGGCACTCTTGCTGCTCGCATGACGAACCCCGTGCTTCCAGATGTCATCAAAAAAAGATCAGCACATCTGCGTGCAAAAGGTACCCATTACAAAAGGGCGCACTTTCAAAAATACGTGGGGAAGAAGGTCACGGTGCTTTTAGAGAAAAATAATCAAGGCCACACCAACGACTTTAGCAAAGTTTCTCTGGTGGAAGATGCCACTGCTCCGTTATTTTTAGCGGAGATCATCGGATATGATGATAACATGCTGTACGGAAAACCTCTTGGGGGAATATAACATGGTGGAGTATCTCACACTTTTCGCGGTGATACAGGGCATCACGGAAAGCATTCCCGTAAGTTCTTCTGTGCATTACCTGCTCCTGGCCTCCCTCTGTCATACAGCCCCCCACCCGGAACTTAATGTCTTTTTGCATCTGGGAAGTGTATGTGCTTTTCTCGTCTATTTCCATGGGCATGTTGCCACCCTTTTCCGAGGTGTGAGGGCTTTTTTCATGGGAAAATTTCATGAAACCTCTTGTGTTATGCTTCTTACCCTCATATTATCGACTTTTCCTGCTGTGCTGGGGGGGGCTTTTTTTCATTTTTATCCACCCCCTCAGACATCGCACTCTGTGCTTGCTCTGACGAGCATATTTTTTGGCATTTTACTCTACGTGGTGGATAGAATGGCGCCATACACTCCCGAGAAAAATTTCCCCTCCTTCAAAGAAGCCCTTCTCCTTGGATGCATGCAGGTTTTCGCTTTTTTTCCTGGAGTCAGTCGCCTGGGTATTTGCATAACGGGGGGACGACTTCTTGGGCTTTCCACCACTGCATCCATCCAATGGGCATTCCTTATGGCCTTGCCTACCTTAAGCGGAGCATGCGTTTTAGAGGTTCCAAAACTTCTCTCCTCCTCTGCTTTCGCAGCACGTTTTCCCCTGTGGCATATTTTTGTGGTCACATTTTTTTGTGGGGTGGCAACGCTTTTTGTGGTACACCGTTTTGCTCTCATACAGCGGTTTGACCTTTTTGCTCTGTATCGCATAGCGTTGGCCGTTCTCCTTTTTGCCATCACATCATGATGACAAGTGCAAAAACAACCATTCTCTCCTGGAATATTAACAGTCTTCGACTTCGTTTGCCCCTTTTAGAAAAGATAATGGAGGAGCACGAGCCAACTCTTATTCTTTTACAAGAAACAAAAACCCAAGACAAAGATTTTCCCGTGGATTTTTTTCATAACCAGAACTATAACGTGGCCTTTTGGGGCCAAAAATCCTATAATGGCGTGGCCATTGCATCGCGCTGGCCCCTGGAGGATATCCAGAAAAAATCCTTTACAGATGCTGCAGAGGAAGCACGATATATGGAGGCATTTTCCCACAATGTTCGAGTGGCCTCAGTGTATGTCCCCAATGGCCAAACGTTGCATAGCCCTGCCTATGAAAAAAAGCATGATTTTTTTCAACACCTCCGTACCCATGTGCTCCCCTTCGTGGATGCAGAAGAACGTGTGGTCCTAGGTGGAGATTTCAATGTTGCCCTCTCTGATGCAGATGTGGCTCACCCAGAGCAGTGGCAGAACAGCATTTTGTTCTCTCTTCCAGAGCGTCAATGGATGAGGCATATGCTGCATGATGGGTGGACCGACAGCATGGGCACAAGCATTCCCCAGGAGTATAAAAAAGGATCGGGGAAAAACTCGGGGAAAAACCTTTATACCTGGTGGGACTATCGCCAACAAAAATGGGAAAAGAATGACGGTCTTCGCATTGATTATTTTCTTCTGTCGCCCAGAGCTGCCGACACACTTCATGACGTCGAGGTACTCTATTCATGGAGAGCAGCCCCCTCCCCCAGCGATCATGCACCTCTTCTTCTGACACTGAAATAGGTGCCGGTACATTTTTCTCTTGTTCTCACGTCGAGAAAGATGGTAAAATCCCCCCAATCTTTTTTCTTATACATAGGATGGAACGTATTTTTTTCTCCTTCAGATGCCTACATGGAGTTTTATGTATTACTCTCTGTACGCTCATGGACCACAGTGTAAAAAACCTTGTGCAACGTTGGTTGGTCACGGACCATGGCATGGTGATAACACCATTTTTCTCCGTGGTCAAAAAGTGGAACATGGGGGTAGGATGGGGGCTTTTTCCTGCATCTTCCTGGCATGGAAGAGTGTGTCTCAGTGCCGTGGCCATTATTTTTGTGGGCATTTTGTGGCATTGGTATGAAAAATCTTATACGTCTTTCCAGAAAAATGGTCTCATTTTGGTCATGGGGGGAGGCATAAGCAACACCCTGGATCGCATACTCCATGGTGGTGTTTTTGACTTTCTTGATCTCCATTATGGCCCCCACCACTTTCATACGTTTAATATTGCTGATATACTCATCAGCATTGGATTTTTCTTTTTACTAGCAGATTTGTGGATATGGAAAAAAAATACATTTTTCTCCAAAAAATAATGTTTTTTTCTGGAATGGTTTGTCTATTGCCGGGGTGCGATTCCATCAAAGAAACCATGGGAGTTCGGAAAACCATGCCTGATACCTTCTCTGTGGATCCTTCGGCTCAACCCTTGGAGATTCCCCCAGATCTCTCCGTATGCCCTCCTCCAGAACATGTGGAGGCCCCAGAAGGCGTGCGAAAAAAAGAAAAC
>CAZLKT010000020.1:0-7870 GCA_964560205.1 uncultured Holosporaceae bacterium
ACTTGAGATCGTCTAGAATCATCTTCTGTTCTGGCTTATTAGCTTTCGAAATGAACTTCCCCGAAGGATCATCTTCTGACATTGTCAGATTCGCTTTCACCCAGTCAGGGTAACTTGATTGCAGGATACTCCCTTGATTCCCTCTGTGACCTTCATCACTCTTCACCTCTTCAGGGTAGAAAACCCCCTCTAGATCCTGTGTGTAATCCTCTTCATCCTTCACCTTTTGTCTGAGATTATTTTTTTTCCTGAAGTCCTCTTTTTCCTGCTCTGTTTGGAAGAAGTTGTTTATAAAGTTTTCATTTCTTTTTCCAAACCGATGTAGCGTTTTTTTGTTTTTCTCTGAAGTATTGCGTATATTGTCGATAAGCTCCCTATCCTTATTTTCAGCAATGCTCCGAATACCAAGTGTTATGATCTTCGTCCCACTCTTTTTCTCTTTTTTGAAGTAGTTATCGAGGGGGGCTTCCTCTGTATCCGCTAAAAGGTCTATTAATTTTTTCCTTGTCTGATGAATCTCTTCTTCCTTTTTCCTTGTCTGATAAATCTCTTCTGCCTTTTTCTTCACGTCTGCAAATGTAGGATCATTGATTATGCCGGACAAAGCATTCAGGTTGTCCTGAGTCTGAAAGAGAAAAAGTGCAACCTCATCAGTGATGTTATTGAAATCCCCGGGCTGAAGAAGTGGAATATAGTCGCTTGGGTCGAAAATGGGATTAATAGAATTGTGACCTCCTATACTGAACACAGAGGGCAAGTCTTTTCGAATCAAATCCTCTCTTTCCTCCGGTGAGAAGATCTGGCGAGAGCTTTCTTTAAGGTCTTTCTCTTGCCGCCAGATGCGCTCCCTTTCTTCTTGTGGAAGTTTTGAGATCTTTTTCACGAAATAACTATTGAACTCATTGTCAATATTGATATCCTTACGTATATTATAGAGTATACGTCCTATCTCCACTCCTGGGATGCTTTGAATTCTTTTCAGTGCGACGTGTTCCAGCAGAATTCTGTAAGTTTCGAATTTCGTGAGGCAAGAGAGACATTCAGGTGTATAGGTCCCTCTCTCTATAAGATTTTTCAGCTTTTTTCGTGAATCAATGACCTTGATCCCCACTTCCCCTATCGTCTCTTCTCTTTTCATCCCTCTATTTGCCTCGAGCTCTTTAATTTTTGTATCCAGGTCCTCTGACCATGCACCGTTTTTTCCAGAGAGGAAAATCAGTGCTTCTTTAGTTGCGATGAAAGGAATATCAGAGTATTCAAGAACATCGATATACTCTCTTTTACGTGGAGATGAATCAAAGCGCTTATTGGTGATGATCTCAATGAGCTTTTCTCGACATTTTTTACGTGCCTCCTGTGGTGCCGATTTATCTTTCCTCCACTGATGAAACACCATAAAAAGACTGGGTATCAGCAGAGCAGGGTATCCCATTCCTAACTTTTTCACCAGCTCTGGAAAGAGATACCAGCCGCTTGCAAAAAGCCCAGACGCCAAGCCTCCTATGAGAACTTTTTTCTGATCTGCCTTTCCCTTGAAAAAATGACTGTATCCCTCACCTGCTAGAGAGGGGACCCCACCAATGGTGAGAGCAGCAGGGAGCTGAGATGTGCAGATTTTATTCCATGCATCCCCCAGGAATATTTTTTCAGGGAAGAAATACATGCCGCTTGCAAGGAGAACTGCTGCTGTACCAAGTGCAGTTTGTTTTATTCCGCCATGGCCTTTCCACATATTGTAGAGCCCACTGAGGGAAGTGGATGCTCCCACGCCCCCTAGAGAAAGAACAGTAGCATCATGTGGGGAAATATTCTTCATATGGTCTCTTACTCTATCTTTCCAGGGGAGACCAACCTCAGAGTGTTCTGAGATATCGTCTCCTTCATCTGTTTCTGTGACATTCACCACAGGGTTTTCTGAGGCATCATTTCCGTTATCTGTCTCTGCGACATTCACCACAGGGTTTTCTGAGGCATCGTTTCCGTTATCTGTCTCTGCGACATCCCCCTCAGAGCGTTCTGATATATCTTGATCCGTATCATGAGAATCAGGAGTCTGGAGGACAGGGACTTCTGATGAATCTTGAGTCATGCTATACAATACTGCGCCAGCTACGAGAGCCACGCCAGTTCCCATAACAGCAGTTTCCAAAGAGAAAGAGGGCCACCACCAAGAGGTGGCGGTAGATGCTGACACAGCGCTTGCTTTTTTTCGCAATATGTTTTGTGGTGGTTTTTTTTGGTTCTTTAATGGCAGTTCTTTTCGAGCTTGGGGCAAAATGGTCCCGAGCTTTTTTTGTGCACCAGTCTTAACCTTTGCTGAAGCAGCCACAGGTTTTCGGAAACTCTTATTTGATGGTGACACTTCTTTTGCTGATACGTGTACAGCCATCATCCATGACAGTGCTATCATAAAAAGCTTTCCTGTGCGTCTCATATAAATATACCTCGAGCAATTGAAAAAATATTCTCCCATTCTATGCTGTTACGCATTTATGTCAATATCATTACTTTAAAAAACAAAGTAAATAAAGTTTTTTTATTAATCAACACAGTAATGATAAAATTATAAAAAAATATATATTGCTATATATTAATCGTCAAATATCATTAAAAAACTTCTGGATTATGGTGTTCGTAGAAGAATTTATTTTTTTCAGGCACGCACCCTCACAGGAAGCAAGAGAGAGGGGGGCATGAAAACAATGTGGTATGTTTTTTTCTTCTCTTTCTTTCTTGCTCCTCTCCTTAGAGGGACGGTTCTCTTTGTATTGAGCCCATATATTAATCAGTCTTGCTCATGCATGCGCCCCTTTGCACTTAAGGAGGGGCTCCTCCTTGGGGGGGCATCTTGGTCTTGCTGATCACCATAGCTGTTTTGGTTTTTGCCTGACTGATGATGGCTTTTCTCTTTTTTCTCTTCCTCTTTTCCATTGATGATGCTCTTGACTGGGATGTTTGGAATCTTTTCTGGGGAGAGCCTTTTAATATCAGATTTTGTGAGTAAGGAGTTTATCTCGTCCTTAGGTTCAATATTACCTGCTATAAACCCTTCAACCTTTTTTCTTTGAGAAAGGATTTCTTCTAAGTTGTTTGTGGCGCCTTCAAGACTAGAGAGCTGTGGGGATTTTTCACTTGTACCTTTATAACGGTTTCCTTCTATGCTATCCAATGCTTCTGTCAGTTTCGTCTTCATTTTATTTTTTAATTTTTCCAAAGCACTTAGTCCTATTGTGCCTTGAAAAAGAAATGCTGCCGTCTCATAGGTCATTTTTTCGCACTCTTCATGGGTAAGATTTTCCAAAAATCGACGATATCTCCTTGCAGATAGACGAGGAGCTTCCTCTGGATTTCTGATTAGGAAAGATAGATCATCTTCTATTATTTTCTTTCTTTTATCTTCATCTGGAAAAAGGATATGGAGAGTGGCATCTGGATTTGATGTTTTTTTCCACACGAGCTCTACATCTTTTTCTTCAAGCAAGACCAGTTGCTTGATAAAAAAGTCGCTGTCGCTATTCTTGTTCTTGATATCTTTATCAACCATCTTAGCAAAGTTTTCTTGGACGCTCTCATGCCCTATTTTTGTGAGTTGTGATCCCTGTAATTTTCTCCGGAGGAAAAGATTTGCGAGTGTTTCGACATCTATATTCTTCATGTCCTCTAATGAGAGATTTTGTACCTCTTCCTTGCTGAGGCGCAGGATTTTTGCGTTTTTCAGTGCTTTTTCTTCCTCCTTACTGGTGATGATTTGTGCAGTTTCTTCTTCTGTTGTCTGTCTTAAAATGCAAAAAGCAATCCTTGCCTTGAGTGATTGTTTTTTGAGACGTTCCACATCATCTTTATTCGTGAAATCGATCTTGAATTTTTCCAGAATTAGTCTCATTTTTTGATCTGAGAACTCATTTTTCTCTATTTTTTTATCAAGTTGGCCATATTTAAAGAGAATTGCTGCTCTTTCATCTTTTGCGTCAAGAATTTTTTTAATGTTCTCATCAGGTAGGGACACACGTGGTTCTTTCTGGAAGAACTCTTCTAGTTTTTCTGCTGTAATACGCAGTATGAAAAAAGGCGGGTTATCTCTATTTTGCAGTACTTTCATAATATCGTGAAGTGTGAGCCAATCACCTATTTCATCATAGCAAGTACCTGATGTAAAGTTTGAAACTTTTTGTCGTTGAACATATATTTCTAATTTTTTTATAACTTCAGAAAATAAAAGGGAATCTGTCTTTCTTTTCATCAAACCTATAATCAACTCCAACATTGCTAAATCCTTTGAGAAGAGTATGTCTTGGACCACAGGTGTTATTTTATCGAAATCTTGAGGGTCAAGAAGTAAAATATCCTCTAGCCTGAGTTGAAAGGAAGGCATAACTCCATGAGTGTGGATAAAAGATAAGACATCCTTGAATATTTTTTTTCTTTCCTCAACATCAAGCGGTTCCGTATAATCGAGGGAAATGGGAGGAGAGAAAGGATTGATTTTTCCATTGAGAATAGAATTAAATTTGTTAATAACTATTTTCTTTCTTTCTTCACGAGTTTTGAAAAATTTTTCAAAACTACTTTGTAGATACCTTGTTTTCCAAAGCACGCATTCCTTTTGTTTTTCTGGGAGTAAGGAAATTTTCTTTTCGAGAGAAGTTCCTGTTTGGTTCAGGTAGTTATTATCGAAGGTTGTGGCAATGTTTTGAAAGAGATTGTCCCTCTTTTTTTCATCTATGGATTGCAGCTGTTCTTCCGTAACTCTTCCATGGAGGACGTAGCTTTGCAGTATTTGCAGATCAACCTTTTCCAAGTCGTCTTTCGTCATGTGTGGTATATCATCATATGCTTTTTTTTGGGCTTGAGCATTTTGGAGCGCTTCTTTTTCATTTTCCTTGATGAGTTTTCCGATATTCTCTTCTGTGATGTTGTCGTTATATATGCATATAGCAATTCTTATGGGACGTGAAAGTTGACTAAGTGTTTCGACGATTTTTTTATCATTATTGAAGTCAATATCAAGTCCTGTAAATAAATTTTCTGTTTTTTTATGAAAGAGACCCTCCTGTTCCATTTCTTTATTAACTGATTCGTCTGAAGTTGAAATACTCATCTTTTCAGATGTCAATAGAGTTTTGGCTATTTCTTTATTCCTAAGGCAGGCTATGAAATGTTTAGGACCCACACGAGTCCGAGGAGGAAAAATGTTAAGGAAAGCTTCAAATTGTTTCGGTGAAATTTTTTTTATCTGATTTGTTGAAAGCTCGGAAGGTTCATATAACAATCCACAGATGGCAGATATAGGCAGAGTGTGAATTTCTTCAGGTGGAATGTTGGGTTTAATGTTCGCTTGGAGTTTCTTGGTATCATAGAAGCTGAGAAAAGCCCCTATATCTTTGTCATATGGGGTAGCTCCCTGGAGGAATTGTTCAACTGTTTCTCGATAAGCAAGGATGTCGTTTAATTTTTTCACAGCATCTTCAGAGTGTTTCTCATGTTTTATTTTCTCTATTAACTCTTTCAAATCCTGTAATCCCTCCTTTCCGTTGAAAAGAAGCCCTGCAGCTAGAGGAGTGATGCGGAGGTAATCCTCATGCTCAAGAAGTGCAATATAATCTTTTCGTTGTGAAAATATGTCATCTTTATGTGGTTTTATCAAGTTGTTACTGAACAAGTCGTTCAGATTTTTTCGAATTCTTTGCTTTTTTTCTTCTTCTTTTTTTTTGATTTTTTCTTGTTGCTCCCAGATCCCCTGTCCGTCCCTTACTGGAAATTGTACGAGGAGGTCACGTATGGAAATGGAATCATTATGCGTACCTGCTAAGAGCAGACGATCATCTATAAGTTCTTTCACAGCCTCAGCATTGGCATCCAAGGCGCCTTCGAGGGAAGCCTTTTCTTGAAGAACTTGTTGAATGCTGTAACATTGATCTTTTGTTATTCCGTCCATTTGATCACTTGAGAGTGGTGTTTCTGGGGGGCGCGAAAGCAATTCGTAGAGCACCTCAGAAGGAAGTAATCCTATTTCTTCTTTGGGGATGCTCTGAATGCGTTCTGGTGATATGTTGTTTATTTCGGATTTTGCCGTATGAAGGAGACATTCAGGTGTATAGATTCCACGGGTCATGAATTTTTCAAAATTTTTTCGTGATTCTATAATGGTTTGTATGGTATTCAAAGGGGCCCTATATTCATTTTGGTGCCCATGAGCAGATTTCAGGTCTTGTATTTTTTGGTCCAGTTTGTTTAACCACTTACCATTTTTTCCAGCGAGAAACATTATCGTGGTACTTTTTGCCATGTGAGGTATGTCATCAGGTTTAAGAAGTCCAATATATTCCGTAGACTCATGCCACGCAGTATCATCGTAGGATCCGAGACCATTTTTGAGAATAGAATCAAGGTCCTCACGAAGTTTCGCATGAGGGCTCTTAGAAGGAGGACCGTTAGGATCAGAATCTTTTTGAAGGCATTCAAAATTTGTTGAAACTATCTTGCGAAGTATGTGAGTTTTCATCTCTAAGAGTGTTATGAAAACGAAGGGAAGCGCTGCTACGATGGATGTATTATTTATCCAATGGTCCTTGGTGCTGACATGGTTAGTATCTTGTTGTAAGGTGAATGTTTCTGATAAGAGGTCTTTTTCTGATGAGGGGATTGCTTCTGATGAGGAAATTGTTTCTTCTGCGGGGAGAGGGTCTTTTTCTGATGAGGGGATTGCTTTTGATGAGGAAATTGTTTCTTCTGCGGGGAGAGTTTCTTGTGTGGCTGAAAAACCATGAAGACTGCTGACTGGTGTTTCTGTAAGCTGAGGAGTAGGGAAAGAAACAGAAGGGGTTTTTGCCAAATTTGTATATATGCTATACAACGTCATACCAGCCGTAAAGAGGACGCCGAAGTTGAGGGCATTTTTTATGAGAGGGGCCCAAGATGCAGCAGAAGATGCCGGTGTGGTAGTCACTATGTTCTGTGATGGTTTCTGCGAGGCTTTTTTTGGCTTTGTGCGGCGAATCCTTTGTGCTGTAGATTCTTTGTAAGCTGGAGATGGTGGTGGCCTACGCTTCTTTCGTGTAGCGCCCGTGATATTTGCCACAGACCTGGTGGTAAATTTTTCACGCTTTTTGTTGTCTCGCGCTTGTACGTTTTGTGCAGACGTTTGCACGGCTATCATCCAGAATAGTATCACAAAAAGCTTTTTTGTATTTTTTATATAAAACATTCTTTTATGTCAAAATTAAAACAATTCAAATTATAATGTTTTTTTATAAAGTTGTCAACTATGATATTTTAAAACATTATTAAAAAGGAATGAAAAGATAGGTATGCAATGAATTATAGAAAAAAGAGGTTTTGTTTGATAACATGAAATATCGGAAAAAATCTCTTATAATGGTCTGTTTTCTCAGAGATTATGAGAATATTCTAGGTGGTGTCGACATTTATTTTAGCCATAAATAAATTCCAGCAAGAAAAACAAAAGAGAGATAGGAGATATCAAGCTTGTCGTATTGTGTTGCTACACGCCTAAAATGCTTGAGTTTATTGAACGATTACATTTCTCTCTTTATATAATTCTTGGTCATAGTTCATATAATCCGCATCGTAACCTTTGTCAGCTCTTAACGCATCCGTTTCTCTACCCTCCACCACATCCAAAGCTTTTATGTCATCAGACCTCTGCCCAGCTGTTACAAAAAATCTTACAGGGTTACCACGTGCATCGCAAGCAGCATGGAGCTTCCTGCTGAAGCCACCTTTGGATCTTCCGAGCCCTTGTTCTTGCATACCAGTTTCTATATTTTTTTTAAAGCACCAGCTGAATGCTGATGTGCTCTGATTATTGTTGAATCTATCATCAACCATTCATTATCACTATCCACCGCTC
>CAZLKT010000021.1:0-7555 GCA_964560205.1 uncultured Holosporaceae bacterium
TCGTATAACATTCTAACCTCCCTTCTTGATGCTAAAACATTATAACACAAAAATACTAAATGTCGACACTACCTAAAGATGCTGTTCTGTCTCTCCTTCTCGGAGACTCCTTTTGTATGGGATATTATTCCTGAGGGATTTCCTCTTCCACGATTTGTGATTTCTTTTCTTTTATATCCTGTAGGTCGGGAGTCGCGGAAGAAATTATGGTGGTAGAGGTGTTTTTTTTCCTTTTTTCCACCGGTTCTGTCTCTTTTATGGCGGTGAGTTCCTTTTTCTTTTTAACATCATTTTTAGGAACTGTGATGTCCTGTTCTTCCAAAATATGACACGTGAAATCGCTCTTGGGTTTCTTATTTTTCAGTTTTGTTCGCTGGAAGAGAAGATGGTTTTTATAGATATCCCACACCGTGCTTCTGGTTTGCCCTATTTCTCCAAAGGACACAGGAAAAAGCAGTAGCAGAAAAGAGAGTTTGGAAATATGGAGTCTCATGGAATAGAAATAAAAACGACGAGGTCATCCTAGATCTTTTTCTGAAAAAAGTCAAGAAATTATTCGCGATCTACCTTGGTGCGCAAGAGACGCTCTTGATCTCGCTTCCATTGACGTTCCTTCAGAAGTTCTCTTTTATCTTCTTTTTTTCGCCCTGCAGCCAAGCCCACTTCCATTTTTATGAGACCTCGAGGATTTAAGTAAAGGGAAAGGGGGATGAGGGTAATGCCTTTGCGAGTGACCTGTCCTATGAGACGTCGACATTGTTTTTTGTGCACAAGAATTTTTCGGTCTCGTACGGCATCATGGGAAAAATAGCTGGCATTTTCGTAGGAGGCAATGTGGACGTTTTTTAAGAAGAGTTCACCATTTTTCTCTTCTATAAAGGCGCCGCCCAGGTTTCCTTTGTGGCATCGGAGGGCTTTGACTTCGCTTCCTAAAAGCACAAGCCCTGCCTCAAAACGCTCCTGAATATGATAATCAAAGGTGGCTCTGCGATTATGAGCAAGAACGTTTTTCTGCATTCCATATGATCCAAGAAAAAAAGAAGAAAGGCTCCGGCTTGATAACAAACAGAATATCATGGCAAAATTGTACGAACATTCTCTAAAAAACACAAGGCCATGGACTCAGTGCTTCAGACGCTTTTGGGAAATTATGAAAAATTTCGACAGGGGGCCGTCTCTGGTGAGGAGGCTTTTTTAGTGTCCCTTGGGCAAAAGCCCTCTTCTCTCCTTATTTCTTGTTGTGATTCCCGAGTGGATCCCTCCCTTATTTTTGGTCTCTCCCCGGGGGAGATGTTGTCCATTCGAAATGTGGCCAATCTCATTCCTCCCTGTGAGGAGGATCAGGGCCATCATGGAGTGAGTGCTGCTCTGGAATTTGGTATTAGTGTGCTGAAAGTTCGTCATCTTATTGTCTTAGGTCACAGTCAATGTGGGGGGGTGACACAGCTGTTGGAGGGGGACACGTGGAGTGTGAAGGAGCATCCTTTAAAATTTGTATCACCCTGGGTGGATCTTCTTTCCTCCATTCGGAGCTATTCGGAAAAGCATTTCGAAGGATACACCCCTCACCAACGGCTGTCCTTATGCAGCCAAATGGGTGTGCTTCTCTCTCTAAGAAACGTTCTCACCTTTCCAGACATTGTGGAGAGGCTCCATGAGGGACATCTTTTTTTGCATGGGTGGTTTTTTGATATTCCACGGCAGATGTTATTTTTTTATCATGAGGGGCAGAGGAAATTCGTTCCTTTTTCCCAAGATCTTCGTCCCCTTTCCCACACAAAAATTTCCCCCCATTTTCCCTTTGAAAACACTGACCTTGCTCCTCTTGATGTGCCGTCATAGAGGAAACCCTCCCAAGGGGAGCAAAAAATTTACATAAAATTTTTTTGTGAGAATACTCCTTGTTTTTGCAGGATTTCCTCTGTTTTTTTTTCAAAGGTGATGGGGAAGCACCTTCATCATCTCTTGAAAAAAGGAACGGTTTCGGTAATAGTGGAGGAAGAAAATGCTTTCAATTTTTTTCATGGGAATTTCCTCTCCTTCAGTCGTTTTGGATGCTTCTGTTATGGGTTCAGGTGCTGCGCCTTCTTTTATTCGTCATGAGAGGGATGCCTTTTTGACAAATTTTGGCAAAAAGACCCTCGATAACCAATATCTGCAAAAAGGGGAGTCTTATCAGGATCTCTTTGTGCGAGTTGCCCGAGCCTATGGGGATGATGAGGCACACACCATGAGGCTGTACGAATACATGTCGCGTTTGTGGTTTATGCCTGCCACACCGATTTTATCCAATGGCGGTACGAAGCGTGGCCTTCCCATCTCTTGTTTCTTGAATGAGACAGATGACAGTCTCGCTGGCATTACGGGGTTGTGGACAGAGAACATCAGCCTTGCATCACAAGGAGGTGGCATCGGGTCTTTTTGGGGGAATGTGAGGCCCATTAATGATCCTGTGCATGGGAAGGGAGTGTCTGCGGGAATTATTCCTTTTATTAAAGTGATGGAGTCTTTGACGTTGGCCATTTCCCAGGGGTCTCTTCGGCGAGGCTCTGCTGCTGTGTATCTTCCCATTTCCCATCCGGAAATAGAAGAGTTTATAGAACTTCGTCGTCCCACGGGTGGAGACTATAATCGCCGTGCTCTTCAGCTGCACCACGGCGTGACTATTCCCGATGCTTTTATGAAGGCTGTGCAAGAAGATAAACAGTGGGATCTCATAAGTCCTGCCACGCAAAAGGTGGTGCGAACTGTTTCTGCACGAGCCCTGTGGATTCGTCTTTTAACAGCTCAGGTGGAGATGGGGGAGCCATATGTTGTCTTCATTGATACGGTGAATGCCTCTATTCCTCAGCACCACAAAGAAAAGGGTTTGTTTGTGAAAACATCCAATCTCTGCTCGGAGATCACACTTTTTACAGGGAAAGATCACCTTGGGGCTTTGCGCACCGCCGTCTGTTGCTTAAGTTCCCTCAATGTGGAGAAATTTTTAGAATGGAAAGATGATCCGCGTTTTATCCCTGATTGCATGCGATTTTTGGATAATGTGCTGACTGATTTTATTGAAAATGCTCCCCCATCCATGGCACGGGCGGTATATTCTGCATCGAGAGAGCGTTCCGTGGGATTGGGGGTCATGGGTTTTCACTCGTTCCTTCAGAGCCAGAATATCCCCATGGAGAGCGTTTTGGCATCTGTATGGAATCGAAAAATTTTCTCTCACATACACAAGCAGGCACAAGAAGCGTCGCGGCTTCTGGCGGAAGAGCGTGGCCCTTGCCCTGATGCTGCGGAGTGCGGCTATATGGAAAGGTTCTCTAACAAGATTGCCATTGCGCCCACAGCGTCCATTTCCATTATCTGTGGCGGGACATCTCCGGGTATTGAGCCCATTGTTGCCAATGCTTATACCCACAAGACTCTGAGTGGATCGTTTCCCATACGGAATCGTCACTTGGAAAAACTTCTTGAAAAGAAGGGAATGAACACAGAGGAGGTGTGGTCTTCCATCATACAAAATCACGGGTCTGTTTCTCATTTGTCTTGTTTGACGGATCATGAGAAACGCGTTTATCGCACTGCTTTTGAGATGAACCAAAAAGTTTTGGTGGATAGAGCGGCGGAACGACAGCCCTATGTATGTCAATCACAGTCCTTGAATCTCTTCTTCTTAGCAGATTCTGAAAAAAAATATATTCATGAGACAAAATTTTATGGCTGGGAGAAGGGGATCAAATCCTACTACTACACGCGGTCACTGTCGGTGCAGCGTGCAGAAAGCTCCTCCATGGCTCAAGATATTCTTGTGAATTTCCCTGTGGCGGACTCCCAAGAGAGTTTGCCATTGGATTATAATGAGTGTTTATCGTGTCAATAAGAAAGGGGATTGTGTGATGGTGGAACATGCTCTGAAAGATAAAAATATTTTGGATGAAGCTGCGTCTCCGCCTCTTCGTTTTACACTCCCTGACAGCCGTTCTCGGCTCTTTATGGAAAATCATGTGTACAAGCCATTTTCCTATCCATGGGCCTATGAAGCGTGGTTGACGCAGCAGCGCATCCATTGGCTTCCAGACGAAGTTCCCATGGGGGATGACATCAAAGACTGGAACTCCATCTCTGATGCAGAACGCAATCTTCTGACACAGGTGTTTCGCTTTTTTACGCAATTGGATGTGGAGGTGGGCACCTGCTATACCCAATATTATTGTCGTATTTTTCAACCCACAGAATTGCGTATGATGTTGACATCCTTTGCCAACATGGAAACCGTTCATGTGGCGGCTTATGCACATTTATTGGACAGTCTGGGGATTCCGGAGGTGGAGTATCATGCGTTTCTGAAATATAAGGCCATGAAGGACAAGTGGGATTATATGCAGACCTTGCTTATGGAAGAAGTGAATCTGAAGAATTTGGTTTTGCTCATGGCGGGGTATGGGGCATTTACAGAGGGGCTTCAGCTTTTTGCATCTTTTGCCATTTTAATGAATTTTCCTCGGCATAATAAAATGAAAGGTATGGGACAAATTGTGACGTGGTCTGTGCGAGATGAGACCCTTCATATCCATTCCCTCATTCGTCTTTTTCATACTATTTTGGCGGAACATCCCTTTTTGTGGACTCCAGCATTGCAAGAAAACATCATCAATATTTGCCAAACCGTTGTGTCCCATGAGGATGCCTTTATCGATTTGGCCTTTGAGTTTGGTGGTGTGGAGGGGCTTTCGTCTCAAGATATGAAAAATTATATTCGGTATATTGCAGATCGGCGCCTAGAACAGCTGAAACTATCTCCCATATATGGGTATAAGGTGAATCCTTTGCCATGGATGGATTCCATTTTAAATGGTCTGGAATTCAACAATTTTTTTGAGATTCGCGGCACGGAGTACACTGTGGCATCCATGAAAGGCGAATGGGCAGAAGTTTTTTGAGATACCAAGAGATCCTGTTTTTTTTCTCGTACAAAACATGTCGCTCTCGTCTTTCTCTTCAGTGTGCGCAGGTATAAAGGAGAAAAAATGTCCGTTAAGATTATGATCATTGATGAATTTTATCAGATGGAAACACGAGTCGCAGTTTTGTGCGATGATGAGCTTGATGCCTATGGCCATGAGCTTTCCCATAATAGGCCCAAAAAAGGGAATATTTATTGGGGAAAAATTGTTCAAATCGTACCATCGCTTCAAGCTGCTTTTGTGGATTTTGGAGAAGAAAAACATGGTTTTTTACCTTTTGCAGAGGTGCATCCTCAATGGTATGGGATGTCTAAAAAAGAGAAGGAGGCTTCCGCAGCAACAGCCCTTCTTCCTGCGCCTGAGAGTATGCTCTCTGAAGATGGTCTTTCAGAGGATGTTCTTCCTCCCAGGGAGGAGGGTGAATCAGAGGCAAAACCAGTAGCCCAGAAGAGAAGAAGACCAACCATTCAGAGTACATTGAAGGTAGGGCAAAGTCTTTTTGTGCAAGTGGTGAAGGATGTGCGGGGAAACAAAGGGGCTGCCCTGACCACCTATATATCGCTTCCTGGAAAATATAGTGTGCTCATGCCCAACACACCTGGAAGCACTGGTGTGTCTCGCAAAATCACCAGCGCCACGGAACGCGCACATTTAAAGAAAGTGATAGAGGGGCTTTCTATTCCAGATGGCATGAGCATTATTGTGCGAACTGCAGCCCTGAACAAAGCAAATCGAGAGATTAAGCGAGATTGTGATTATCTGGTGCGATTGTGGAAGAAGGTTTCTCAGGTGAAGGCTGCAAGTCCTTTTCTCGTGTATGAAGAGAGTAATCTTCTCATACGTGCTTTGCGAGATTGGTACTCTACTCAGATAGAAAAGGTGTTGATACAAGGTAAAGAGGCCTTTGTGAAGGCACAAGGTTTTATGCGCACCTTTATGCCTACCCATTTAAAACGTGTTTTTTTGTATGACGAAAAAGACCCTCTTTTTCAAAAATTTCATGTGGAAGAAAAGATAGAAAAGCTCTATCACGATACCCTAGAGCTTCCTTCCGGTGGGGAAATCGTCATTCATCCCACGGAGGCTTTGGTGGCCATTGATGTGAACTCTGCGCGGTTTACGCGGGAATCATATATTGAAGAAACCGCGGTAAAAACCAATATTGAAGCCGCAAGAGCGGTGGCTCACCAGCTGCGTCTTCGGGATATTTCTGGGCTTATTGTTATTGACTTTATTGATATGAATGATGGGAATAAGGCAAAAGTGGAAAAAGTCCTGAAGGAGGCTTTGAAGGAGGATCAGGCTCGGATTCAGATGGGGAAAATTACAGATTTTGGTTTGTTGGAAATGTCTCGTCAGCGCCTCCGTACAAGTTTGGTGGAAAGAAGTTTTATGACGTGTCATCATTGTCATGGCAAGGGTCATACTTTTTCCCATGATCTTATAGCCATGAGGCTTTTTCGAGAGATTGTTCATTGGACCACCCTCCATCCAGAGAAGAAAGTCTTTGTGGATAGTTCTCCCGATTTAGCATCATATATTCTGAACGAACACAGGGATTTTTTAACCCAGATGGAAACTGATGCTCACGTGAAAATTAAATTACTTTTGCATGCATCTTTTTTGCCAGGCACGTACCATATTCGATCTGTTCCAGAAGAGATTTCTGGCGGAAAAAATGGTGAGGGTGCACAAAAACGCCATCAAGAGAATGGCAAAAAAGAGATGAAAAATAAAAATGCTGAGAAGAAAAATAGGGGAGAAAAGCGACAAACCAGTGAAAAAGAACAGGAGAAAAAAGTACAAATTCCCTCTTCTCAGCAGGAGCCCGTTGCTCCGATTCTTACATCTGCACAGGGGTCAACCACGGATGCGGCTTCGAAGCCATCTCCCAAGATTCTCTTTTCAGAAAAAGCAGGGAATGACACAACACAACAGATGAAATCACCTTCCAAAAAAATTCCAGAGGAAAAGAAATCTTCCCCCATGACAACCATGGTATCAAAAAGGATATTTTTTGCAGAAGAACTGGCTAACCATAAGGACCATGACGAAGGGGTGGTATCTGCAGAAAAAAGTGCCGGGCATGTGGCTCCAGTTTCTCCAAAAAGGCGTCGATATACCAAGAGAAGCAGAGAGATTTTTCGCAAGGAGAAAAAAGAGAGAATGGAGGGTGCATCCCCACAAGAGCCAGAGAAGTCCACTGGGTCATCGCAGAATGGTGGAGAGAAAAACTTGCAGGTGATGACGGCAGGGCGTCCCCCATGGCTTCCAAAGATCCTTCATAGTGAGACATCAAATGCGCTGAAACCCCTTGAAGAGCAAGTTATGCAAGCACCATTACCTGCCTCGACGATTACTCCGAAAAAAACATCTGTTGTAGCGAGAAAGAGAAGAAAACGAGAAGAAGCACCCGCTCAGGATGTTTCACCGACATCTGTGGTACATGATACTTCTCCAAAAGAGGGTACTGAGGTGCACAAGAAGTCTTCGGGCTCCTCTATACTCGCGCGACAACGACGGAAAAAGCCCCCAGCTCCTGTGAAATGAAAAATCTTTTATGAATGCTTTAGAAAATTTTTGATCCACATGGGCCT
>CAZLKT010000022.1:0-7449 GCA_964560205.1 uncultured Holosporaceae bacterium
GATATCTTTTATTATTTCCCATTGATCATCTCTTAAATCGTATAACATTCTAACCCCCCTTCTTGGTGCTAAAATATTATAACACAAAAATAATAAATGTCGACACTACCTAGGGCTTTTTCTTCTCTATGGGTGGAGCTGGGACCTCTTCAATCTCTTTGAAATAATCTTCTATTTTGAAACCCTCATATGAGTCACCATATTTTTTGTCAAAACTCTCCCAATACTTCTCGTCCTCAGGATCAGATTTTTCTGCCGCTGCTTTGGTCACAAATGCCTCTTCTTTAGAGAGGGGTTTCGGTCTTTCTGCAGAGAGATTATTCACATATTTCTCTGTTTTTAAGCTTTCTACTGATGATGAAGCTGTCTTTGTTTCTGGTACTTCTGTAACTGCTGGAGTTGTCCCTTTTTTTGATAGAGTGCTGCTGTCTGCTTGTGTGCTTCTTCTTGTTTTTGTGCTTATATTTCCTGGTGATATTCTCCCTTTTTTCCTTTGTGGTGAGCCCCATCTCTTGGGAGGCTTTTTATTTCGCCTTGTCCCCCCTGTTTTTTTCACTTTTTTGATGGTGGATGTGCGGCGTTTTTTCCCCCCACTGTGAAGTTCATGGAGAGAGAAGGTTACGGAAAGTAAAAGAAATGAAAATAAAATAAGTTTTCGCATATGAATATAAAGTCATTTTTTTTATTATTATATATATAAAGTAACTAAAAATAGTTAATTTCTGCCTCTTGTCATGGCAACGCTTAGGGCGCCCACATATACTGCTCCCGCAGAACGAAGGGCCTTGGCACAAGCATTGAGGGTGGCACCCGTGGTGCAGACGTCATCAATGAGCAAAATGCGTTTTCCGTGAACCTTCCCGGGGGTGGCGACAAAAGCCCTCTCGACGTTGAGCTTCCTCTGGGAAAACGATCTGTTTCCTTGGGAGGGTGTATATTTTATGCGACGCAATCCTTGGAAGGAGGTGTCTTTTTGGCAGGCTTTTCCTAGTCCCCGTGCAATGAGAGCAGACTGGTTGAAAAAACGATATGCAATTCTTCGCCAATGGAGGGGTACAGGCACAATAAGATCAATGTGTGAAAACTCTTTCTCCACAAGGTGGGTAAGCCAGGAGACAAAAAATGGCACCCAACACAAGTCTCTTCCATGCTTGAGACCAAGAATCATGCGTCGTCCCAACCCGGAGTAGTACATGATACTTCGGTGCTTATGAAAAGCTGGAGGATGTATGGCGCAGCGTCTGCAGCTCATATCAGGGGGGCCACAGAGATCAAAAGGGGTTCCACATATGATACAGCAGGGGCCTGTAATGAAAGAGATGTGCTTCCAACAGGTGGCGCAGAAGCCATTCCATTGGCATACGGTAAGACACCCAGGACACAAAAAAGGAAAAATGAGGGTGAGAGGAAAAATCATGAAATGGGATCGTTGTGATGAAGCATGAGAGAAAAAAGCTCCTCATCCTCCCAAGGCTCTCCTTTTTGATAAAAGGCAGCCTTCAGAGTATTCCACATAAGGCTTCGGACTGTCATGGGACCGATGCCCCCCGGTACAGGAGTAATGGCGCAAGCTTTGTGAGCAGCATCTGGATGTACATCACCTACAATCTTCTGGTCTCGTCTATTAATGCCAATATCAAGGATGATGGCGTGCGGGGAAATATGCTTTGAGGTTAAAAGATGTGGCTGTCCTGCACATACGCAAATGATGTCAGCTTTTTGTGTAAGCTCTGGAAGATTTTTTGTATATCGATGAGCAATGGTGATGGTGCTGTTTTTTTGGAGCAGCAAGTGGGCTAATGGAAGACCCACGAGGTGAGAGCGGCCAATGATAACGCTGTTTTTTCCTTTGAGCGAAATGGCGTAATACTTTAAAAGAGCCATACATCCTAGGGGCGTACATGGCGTGAATGGGCTTTTTTGTGTGGGATGGATGCCATCCACATCTTTGTGCACGGCAATGGCTTGTAAATATGTCTTGGAGATATGGGGCTGTGGTATGGGAAGCTGGAAAATCATTCCGTGGATATTGGGGGTGTGGTTCCACTGTTCTATGGTGTGAAAAATCTCCTGTGGATCAGTATCTGTTACAAAAACTTTTTCATAAAAGGTAAACCCCAGCTTCTCTGCCATGGCCCTCTTTCTTTGCACATAAATAAGGCTGGCAGGATCATCGCCAATGCGCAAAATCCCTAAACCCACAGTGCTCCCCCCATATTTTTCTTGATAAAAAAGATGCTTCTCCTTGCAGATCTTCTCTAACAGGCGTGCGGGAGGCAAACCTCTCAACCAATGGGGGGGGACAGAAGTCATAAGATCCACAGGCGCCTTTCTCTGTACACCAGGATATTCTTCTCATAAGAGATCTTCAAGAGCATATGAGGAAAGAACTTCCTACCGTCGATGAAAAAGTCGCCCCATGTCTTCCACAGATATAACACAATATACTGGACGTCCGTGGTTGCATTGTGCAATATGAGGAGTTTTCTCCATGGTGCGAAGAAGCACATTCATCTCTTCCAGGGAAAGCTTTTTTCCAAGCCAAATACTTTTCTTGCATCCCCACTCCCCCAAAAGCTGGTTACGCAAAACCTCTATGAAATTTTCAGCAGTGAGCATGCCTTCTTCCTGATGGAGCACTGCGAGGACATGTCGGAATAGAAACAAAGGGTCGTGCATTTTAAAAATTTCTGGTATGGCGTGAAGGGTGCACACCTCTTCAGAGGAAACAGTATAGGAAAATCCGTATTTTTTCAGGGACTCTCCGTGAAGGTGGAGGGTTGTATGTTCACTTTCGGTGAGGGGAAAGCTGAGGGAGAGCAAAAATGGTTGGATCACTCCAATATTTTGCCCCCACTCTTTTTTCAATTTCTCCAGCAAAATACGTTCGTGGGCCGCATGGGGATCAATGAGAATAAGCCCCATGGCTGATTGTGCCACAATATAGGCATTCTGAATTTGCCCAAGAGCGTGCCCAAAGTCCATGGCAGGTTCTTTGGGAGAAAAAGGGATCTTCTCGTGATGTTTTACGAAGGAAAGTGATGGATGTACAGAGGGTTTTTCTGTGACAGTTTTTTCCATGAGTGGGATGGAAAGTACGGGAGACTCTGTTTCATGAAGAGAAAATGATGTGGGTGACGATACATCCCTTTGCCTATCATGAAAAGACTGCGTAGGGTAAATAATTTCAGAGGTGGTATAGTGTTTGATGGGCTCAAGGATTTTTGGTGATAGGGGGATCACTTTATGACTGTGGAGAAAAAGGGCTTGCTTTAATGCGTGTAAAACGAACTGCCTCACGTGGGCGGTATCACGAAAGCGCACCTCAGTTTTTGCGGGGTGTACATTCACATCCACATCCTCTGGTGGAACCGTGATGAAAAGTACAGCCACGGGGAATCGATCCTTAGGAACAGTATCCATGAAGGCCATGCGCAAACAGTGTTGTAAAATTTTATCCCTCACTGGTCGATGGTTCACATAAAAAAACTGTTTATCGGAGGTGGAGCGATTAAAGGTGGGGATGCCCACATATCCTTCTATCTTATATCCGTCTTTTTCTTCTGAAAGAAAAAAGGAGTTTTGTAAGAAATCTTCTCCCAGCACGGAGAGAAGCCGATTTTCTTGGGAACCAGCTGTATATATTTTTTCTCGTTTGTCTCCTTTCACGATGATGTGCACGTGGGGATGCATCAACGAAATCTTTTCTATAACATCGAGAATGTGTTGAGACTCTACCGTTGGTGTCCGGAGGAATTTCAACCGTGCCGGTGTTGCATAAAAAAGGTCCTTTACCTGAATACGCGTGCCCTGGAAAAGCGAAACAGGATATGGTGGAATTTTGCTCTCTCCTTCCACCACAAGGCACCATCCGCTGGACTCATGAGCTTGGCCTGTTTCTATGTGTACCCGTGCAATGGAACTTATGGCAGCCAGTGCTTCCCCTCGAAAACCAAAGTGTTGGATATTCCATAAGTCCGACGAGGGAAGCTTTGATGTTGTATGACGCTGGACCGATAACAGCAAATCCTCCTTTGCCATGCCCACACCATTATCTTCCACTCCTATAAGACTTTGCCCCCCTTGTCGAATGGTGACAGTAATTTTTGTTGCTTGAGCATCTAATGCATTTTCCACAAGCTCCTTCACCACTGAGGCAGGGCGTTCCACCACTTCTCCTGCAGCAATTTGATTGATGAGTTCTTGCTCTAAATATCTGATGATATTTTTATCCATTTTTTTTTAGCTTTTTGAAAAAGATTTAAGATCATTCTATCACAGAAAAAAAATCTTGTTCGCTCCACAGTTTTTTTCAAGAAAAATTTTACGTTTTAGAACTACTATTGGAGGGAAAATTCTTTTAGAATGAAAGATGTATTCACCATCTGAGGAGTAATCATGATGCTAAAAAAGATGAGACACCTATTTTTTATGGTGGCAACCACTTTTTTCTTTTCGTGTGGAGACGTGCGGGGAGATGCTCAAAGTCCCTTGGGGGAAAACATATATAAAAATGTTGTGTTTGTGGATAGCAGTGGCGCTGAACACACCATACAAAAAAAGTTTCCTGGAAAAAATGTTTTAGTGGTGGCCTATGCCATATGGTGCAAATTTTGCCAGGATGAAATCCCTTTTCTGAAAAATCTCCAGGAGAAAATGGGTGATAATTTGGAGATCGTTGTCATTAATATCGATGCCAGCAATCCTGTGCAGGGAAGAGATGATGCAGAGAAGCCTGTAATTTATAGCAGTACCACCCAGAACAGTCTGCAAGAGGCTATGGATAAAAATGGTATTTCTGGCATTCCCGCCGCATTTCTCTTTACAAAAGATGGCGAGCTTGTGCTCATGGAAACAGGGCTGAAGGAATGGGATTCAGAAAAAAGCATTGAAGAATTAAAGGAAAAGCTTAATATAGCAGGGTAAGGTCTTTTTATAAATTTTTTTGGGTGACTGTATGAAAAAATTTTTGGATGCTCTTCGTGGCAGGAATATGCATGTTGGTATCATCATCTTCCTGATTTTCTTTAATGTGGTTGTGCTCATTGTGACGTGGCCGTATGTGCGTACCCAGATTTTTCGGTGGGGACAGGATACTGTGCATAGAGCAGAGGGTCCCAAAAATGTAGAAGTGGAGACAGTTGTCCGAAAAAATATGGAAAGTCGTGTGGTGGTCAATGGTATTGTTCGCGCAAGAGATTCCGTGGATATCGTCAGTGAAGTCAGTGGACGTGTGAAGTCCGTTCATTTTCAACAGGGCGATATTGTGAAAAAGGGTCAGCTTTTGATTCAATTGGATGATGATCAAGCGAGGGCAGAACTTCTGGAGGCTCAGGCCCACGAAAAGCAAACCCAATCAGTGTACTGGCGCAGGGAGCAGCTTTTTAATAAGAAGCATGTGCAGACAGGCCGAGGATACGGATCCAAGGCGGATATGGAGGAAGCAAAAGCAAAGTGGGATATGAGTAAAGCTGCGGTGCAGAAAGCCCTTGCCCATGTGAATCAGACACGCATTGTGGCATCTCAAGATGGAAAAATTGGGTTGCATGATATTACCGTTGGATCTTCTGTGAATCCACATCAGGTGATTACTCGTGTGGTGCGCTCCGATGTCTTTACAGTGGAGATGAGTGTTTCAGAATCAGATGCATCCTTTGTTCACCCAAAGCAAGAGGTGTACGTCAACATTCAAGAGGATGCAGCACCAGTTTTGGCAGTGGTGGATGCGGTGGAGCCCTATTCTGATCCTGTTTCTCACATGACTCGTGTGCGAGCCCTTATCAGTAACACGACTTCAAAACTGAAGGAAGGTCTTTTTGTTCGTGTCACCATTCCTTTAGCTAAAGTGGAGGATGCTTTGGTGGTACCTCATGTGGCAGTAGTGGCGGAAGGCGATCAAGATTGTGTATTTGTCTTTGTCAAGGGGAAGGCTGTTATGCGCCCCGTAACTCTCGGTATTAGAGAGGGGAATTTCGTGCAAATTCTCGAGGGTGTGGAAGAGGGAGAACAGGTTATTACAGACTCACCAGAACATATGGTGGATGGTCTTTCTGTGAACATTGTGAAAGGAGAAGAAATCAAGGGAGAACAAGCATGAGCTCTGAAAAAAAACCTGTAGTATCTCAGAATAGTGTGAGTACAGAATCTTCCTTTACGGATTTTTTTATACATCATCCTGTTTTTTCGTGGGTTGTGAACATTGTCATTATTCTTTTGGGTATAACGGCTTTTTTTCAACTCTCCACACGACAATATCCCAAAACAGAAAGCGCCATTATCACGGTGACGTCTGAGGTGAATGGGTCGGCTCAAACCTTGGAATCGCAAATTACCATGCCTCTGGAAGATGCTTTTGCAAGTATTCAGGGCTTAGAAGTTATGACCTCGGAGATTAATCCAGGAGAAAGTGTCACAAAGCTTACCTTCACCAATCGTACCATGGATGGTGTTTTTACGGATGTGCAATATATGTTGCGACGTGTGGAGGAAAAGTTTCCAGAGGGGGTGCAAACAAGAATTTCCAAGGGAAACGCAGATGCTCCGCCCATTATGGATTTAGTGGTCTATGGAGATAAGAGCACAAGTCTTATGGAACTGAAGGATATCGCAGAAAATACGCTGAAAAGCTCCATGGAGTCCATCCCAGGCGTTGTGAATGCAGAGGTTTTGGGTGGTGGAGGATTTCAGATGGACGTGATATTGGATCCCTTACGCATGTCTGCATATCATGTGACGGCCAACGATATTATCTCTTCTCTGAAGAGGCACAACCTTCAGCGAACTGTGGGAAAAATCAAAGATGATGATCGAGAATTTACTCTTATCACCAATGCAGCATTGAAAACTCCGAAGGAGTTTGGAGACATCGTGGTGCTGAAACAAGAGGACAGCCTCATTCGTCTTGGGGATGTTTCTTCTGTGCAGGTGTCCTCCGAAGAGGAGCAGGAGCATGTGTTGTACAATGGTGTGGCAGCGGTTTCTATGAATATTCGTCCTGGTCCTGAGGCGAACCCCATTGAGATTTCCCAAAAAGTACGACAACAGCTGGAGCGCATTAAACCATCCCTCCCCCAGAATATCACCATTGGGGTTGTGACGGATAAATCCATCTATATTAAGGAAGCCATTCGTCAGGTGTATAGTGCCATTTTTGAGGCCATCGTTTTGGTCTTGCTGGTGATTTTTGTCTTTTTGCGTTCTGCATCGGCCTCCATTGTGCCCCTGATTACCATACCTGTGTCCCTTGTTGGAACGTTCTTTATTATGTATATGCTTGGCTTCACCATCAATATTCTTTCGCTTTTGGCGTTTGTTTTAGCCATTGGTATTGTGGTGGACGATGCCATTGTGGTGCTGGAAAATATTTATCGATACATTGAGGGTGGTATGAGTCCACGCCAGGCTGCAATTGTTGGAACACGGGAGATTCGTTTTTCCATTATTGCCATG
>CAZLKT010000023.1:0-5737 GCA_964560205.1 uncultured Holosporaceae bacterium
AAAAAAAGTGCATAAAAAAAGAAGATATGCGTGAGATGCTCTCATGGTCAATTACTCTATTAAAACAACATCTTTCCATTATATATAAAAAAAATAAAAACGCAAGATAATATAAAAATTATTAAAAATCATTCTATAAAAAATAGTATTTTTCATTTTTATAAGAATATATTGTGCTCACATATTCTGAGAACCGTTTTTCTTATTTATTTTTTTCATATTATCTTCTTCCTCAATTGTTTTCTATGCCATTGAATACCACAAACATGTGCCTTTTTCAAAAAGTTGATCTTTTTCAAAGGACTAGTACTCATAGCCTTCTAATACTTCCTGCAATTTCTTTTTTGAGAAACCACAATATCTATATAATTCGTCATAACTCAAATCTGTTTCATCAAATAGAGCTCTATAAGAGTCATTTCTGTCATCAGGAGGATTTTGAGAGGCTTTTTTGAGGTTGTCGATTATCTTATTTTTATAATATGTCATCATCTTTTTTTTTCTCTCTTCTCCTAATAAGTGTACAATCTGTAAAGAAACATTTTTCATGTATCTGGCAGCATCATGAAATGTCTTGTTTTGTTCTTTGGTATATTTCACAGTATCTGATAAATACCCTTCATAAGTTTCCGTATTAAGAATATGATTTAGTGCCCCCAGCTTAACGCAACTAAGCTCCTTCATGATACTCAAAGGTTGATTTCTTTGGGTGTTACACACATGCTTTTTTAGATCGACGACTATGTCAGGCATGCTCCGAATCATGGGGACAATATGGTCATCATCATAAGCTATTTTCCCCATACTAAACTGATAAAAGCAGCCCCTTAAATTCCATGGTAATTGACCTTTTTTTTCCGGATTCCTCTTTATCTTTTTAACATCTTCCAAGATGTCGCGAAGAATGTCTAAAAACACAAATGCACGTAGGTTCTTATCTGAACCCAAAATCCCCCTTAATCTATCAAACCTATCAAAAAAGGCATCACTATCATCAAGATATTTCCCCACAAGATGCTTCACTCTATCGAGGTCCTTCTGAGGTATTTCTCTATTTAAAAGCATGGAGGGTACAGACAAAGCCTCGTTCAATGAGGTAAGCTCATTCTGTGTATCATTATAAGGCACGAACGTCTCTCCTGCCATCTTCTCCTTGGGGTCCAGATCTATTTTTTCGAAAAACTCCCTAACTTTTTTAAAAGTATGCTCTTCATCTGGATAATGCTTAAAATACTCTTCAACAAAATTTTTCAAAAAATAACTATTTCTATATTTTAATTCTATCTTTTTCAACTCTCTCTTTTCACCAGAGCTCAATGTGCCCTTTTTTTCCTCAGCCTCAAAAATGACAAAAATATCTCCCTCAATATGATTGTCTATGACCCACTCAACATCCTCCTCTGAAATATCCGTCCCTAGTTTTGCATTCACACCATATCTTACGAGAAAACCCAAGGATCTTTCCTGAACAAACGAATATGCCTCATGAGGATTTTTAAAAAGTTCAAGAATGTCTTGTCTCACAGTTAGATCATGAGCACTGACATTTTCATCATCTTCTTCCATCACATCTTTAAGCAACCTTACCAGTTCATCCTGACTTTTTCGATAAACTAAGCTCTCCAGATGAGCACGAAAAACAGCACGATGATCGTCATCACACAGCGAATCCTTCTCAGACAGCAACTTACATAATGCCCTCAGGTCATCTTTAAGGGTCTTGTCATCACCCTGGGGGATTGTACGCTTATGCTCACGTTTCGCCGGAAAAATAAGACCAATACCTTCGAAATCATTACCAACAATATCCTGTAGCTCATTCCTCACAGGTATAACACGATCCCTCACAGGATTAGGGGGGAGTTGCCTCATTTCGCCCCTCACAGGATCTCCTACTGGGTTATCATCACCGCAAATATCTTTCAACCTCTGGAAACTCCGTTCGTTCTCGTCAGTAAACATCCCCCTATCTCTAAGAGGTTGAACAACATCCCGTTGAAGACCCTCTAGACCTTGAAAAGCTGACAGAGCGGCAAGAACATCGTCCATATTTTCGTTCATCATTTTTTCTATTCCCCCCCAATAGCGCCGAATTTCAGCATAATCCATCCCATTGTTGAACCTTATTTTTTGACCAAAGGGGCCCCAATTCTTCAATTTTCTTATGATACCACACCAAAGAGTACCAAAAATAACAGCACCAATCGTCATAGTTATCATCATATATGAAGAAAAATTTCCCTTCATAGTAAAAGCATTCAAAATACGATGACCAAATCCATACCAGCCATGTGCGGTGGAAGAATTTAAAGTTTGACTATCCCCTAAATCAATCGATACCTTACTATCTTGCCCAAAATATTCCCTTGTAATATCAAAAGGAGCAAAAGCATCGGAACGTTTATATATATAGGAAAGAGGCCCATTCATGTTCTGGGCATCACTATCATTTTTACCGTTTGAAAGAAGATCCCCTCCTTCATCGAAAGTATCTTTGTACTCATTAAAATCTTGTGTTTCCTCATGAATAGTATATGGTTTTTCATTAAGGGATTGGGAAAGAGTAGACTTGGATGTAACAGGATTGTCAGCTTTGAACGAAATAGAATTTCCAGCCTCTTGCCCCAGAGATTTCGCTGCAACACCAATGGCTCCAAGAACAAAAGACATCCACGTGCTTTTCTTCGTGAACCACGGCGACCCTAACGAGGATGTTGCACTCTTGTGCGAGCTCTCTGGTGCTTTTTTGGCAGAAAGTCGCCGCTGCCCTGCCTCACGATCAGTACTCTTCTGAGGTTTTCTTTGCCTTATGGGCTGCACAGCCCCCTTCTTCACAGCCACTACCCGCTTTGAAAACCCACCATGTGCTGTCATGGTAAAAAAAGTGCATAAAAAAAGAAGAGATGCACGAGATGCTCTCACAGCCAATTACCTTATTATAAAAATCCTCACTTCATTATATCTAAAAAATATAAAAACACAATATAAATATAAAAATTATGAAATATCATTATATAAAAAATAGCATTTTTTCATTTCCATAAGAATACCTTGCAATCATATCCCACAAGAATTGTTATGACGCGCTTCCTGAATTTTTTCATCCCATTGAATATTATTATTTCCCTTCGTTATAAATCAGAAGAAAATCATTATCATCTTGTTTTTCCTTGCTGCTTACCCCCCATCCTTCAGTCTTTCACCATTTTTCTGACTCTTGTCATCTCATTGTGAGAACGTGTATGCGCACCCACTCTTTCAAAAAGTCAACTCTTTTTCAGAAGTTCAAAAGATTAACGCTCACTGCCTTCTAATACCTTCTGCAACCTATTTGCTGAGAAACCACAATGCCTATATAATAACTCATAATATGGAACTAACCGCTTCTTCTTCTCCTCATCCCAAGACTGGGAACCTTCTGTTAAGCCCCTTATTATATGATTTTTATAACCTCGCATTGTGTCTTTATTTCCTTCCCCTAACAAATTTATAACCTGTAACCAGAGATTTTTATTATAATTGCATATAAAAACATGATCTTTATTTTCCAGAGAATCATAAATCACCATATTCCTGCCATTATCATCTATTATGTCTTTCATTATATCTGCGTGATTTTTTTGGATACTCTTATTAATGTTTAGATGGTAAGGTAGAATTTTCTTAGCATCGTTCATATTATTAATACCGCGTTCTAGAGCAGATAAAAATCCACACACCCTCTTGTTCTGTCTAGCACCTAAAGACATTCTCTTATGTTCTTTTAAAAGAACTTCATTATCAATATATTTTCCTGCTATCTGCTTTATTTCATTCAAGAAAGGCCCTTCTAGTTCTGCATTCTGAAACATACAGTCACGAGATAACATATCATTCAATCTGCTCAGCTGGCTCCATGATTCCTCAGGAAAGACATACCCTCCTTGAATGTTGGCTTTCTGATTGCAGCCTTTATATTGATTCGGTGACAAACGTTTCAAAAGTTCCACCGCCTCTTTGTTTGCATGAGATACGCCTGGATTATGCTCAAAATATCTTTCAGAAAATCGTCGCAAAAGATTACTTTCTTCATATTTTTTTTGAATGTTTTCTAAGTTTTTTTTAGTTTCTTCATCTAAATTACTTTTATTAATTTTAGCAGAACTA
Organism: uncultured Holosporaceae bacterium; assembly: GCA_964560205.1. GTDB lineage: Bacteria > Pseudomonadota > Alphaproteobacteria > Holosporales > Holosporaceae > CAZLKT01. The sequence continues at coordinate 4,147 of CAZLKT010000023.1, forward strand.
ATAATTACTATATCGTTCATTAGACTTTCTACCTCTTCATCAAACCTATTATCTGAAAGCTCAATCCCTAGATCTGCATTAACATCATGTATCACACGAAATTTTTCAGGTTCCTTATTAACAAAAGAATATTGCTCACCAAAATCAGTAGGGTTGTTGAGAAAGCGCAGGAACTTTTGCATTAACAGCCTAATACCACCTGGCCCGCCTTCATCTTCCTTCTTTATCATCTCTTGAACAATACCTATGAGCTCATCTTTACTTCTTTGATAAAGCACATCTTTTAGTTTGGGAACAAATACTTTCTCGCCTTTCTCTCTCATTGCTGGGGAGAACAGCATTCCCCCATCCATCACAGCATTCCTCAGCCTACAACATAACAGCCTTATATCTTCTCTTATTGTTTTATCTGTATCCTCCACACCTGAAAGCTCAAATTTATTCCCATCGAACATCTTAGAAGCACGAACATGTTCAACCACATGTTCAACCACTATACCTTTGTCATTATCAAAAGGACGTTGAACTTTATGTTGCTCAAAAAAAGGTTGATTGTAAGAACTTTCCTCCATTTCTACTTCTAATTGTCTTGACTCGGGCCACCTATTACCTGATGGTACAAAGTGTTCTTTTTGAGCTTTTTGATTATTATTATTGGCAAAAGGGACAAGCCCATTGTTTCCTGGCGCAGGAGAGAAGTTTAAAGGCTGGGAGGGGGGGTGCTGCCATTGACTATATAACGGCACCCCAGAACCTTCTGGTTGTACGTACTGCTGCTGTGGCCCCAGAAGAGAAAGAGGCTGTATCTCATGCCGTATATTTGCATCCATGCCTCGTCTTCCTTCATCGGAAAGATTTTGCATACCTGCGCCGCCAAAGAGCTGCCCTTGAACAGGCTGCTGCTGTTTCCCCTGGTGCATTCCTCCTAAGTCATTCTGAAAAAGGTCTGGTTGATTTCCGTTTCCCATTATATTTCTATTATGAGAAAATGGATCTTTTTGTTGAGGGCGGATATTGCCTTGATTCCCTCGCATGGAATGAACTTCTTGTCCCTGCCCATACTCCTGTGCACCCTGAGGGGGATAAATTTTTTCCGCTTCTGCAAAAGAGGGAAATGAGGAGGGGGCCGCCGCCTGCTCCTGTTGTCTATGAGGTTCTCCTATCTGCCCCCCGGGGTTTTTCCGAAAAGAAGAAGCACCTCCCCCATTTTGTCCTACCACCTGGAGGTTAACGTCCTGCTGATTCTGAGAAAAAGGTACTCCGGCCTCCTTTTTGCTTTCTAAGATTACCTTGCCCTTTCCCCCCACCTCTTTAATGCCTTGTACCTCTGGTTGACTCTGATTACTCTGAGGTATCTCCCCATAACCCATAAGCTCTTTCAATAGCTCTATCTCCTCCCTGTCGTCTTCTTTATCCTTTCTTTTTTTTTGCTCCTCTTCCATTTTTCGAATTTCTTCTTGCTCTTGATTTTCTTTTTCTTGTTTATCTTTTAGAGCTTGGTCTTGCTCTCGTTCTTTTTTCTTTTCTTGCTCTTGCTTTTCTTTTTCTTGTTTATCTTTTAGAGCTTGGTCTTGCTCTCGTTCTTTTTTCT
>CAZLKT010000023.1:5837-6341 GCA_964560205.1 uncultured Holosporaceae bacterium
TTCTTGCTCTTGCTTTTCTTTTTCTTGTTTATCTTTTAGAGCTTGGTCTTGCTCTTCTTCCCCTACAAGAGGAGGGGGGGGAGGAGCAGGGTTCCAATTTTTCCACTTCTCTATGGCTTTGAAAGCCCCATAAAGAAGCACAGCAGCACCAATAACACCACCCACCACGTTACCTGTAGTAAAGAATCCACCATTATTGTTCTGGGCATCGCTATCATATCCATGTTTGGTATCATTCGAGGCAGGTTCGATAGCATTAAAGGAAAATTCGGTAGTATTAGCGGTAGATTCTGTATCATTCGAGGCAGATTGTGTAGTATTAAAGGCAGATTGTGTAGTATTAAAGGCAGGTTCGGTAGTATTAAAGGCAGGTTCGGTAGTATTAACGGCAGATTGTGTAGTATTAACGGCAGATTCGGTAGTATTAAAGGCAGATTCGGTAGTATTAAAGGCAGATTTGGTGGTATTAAAGGCAGATTTGGTGGTATTAAAACCAAATTTCGC
>CAZLKT010000024.1:0-6139 GCA_964560205.1 uncultured Holosporaceae bacterium
CCCCCTTGGCGGTGGTGCCTGGAGATGTAGGAAAGGTCTTTAAGGAGTTTGCTTTGACCCTTGCGGGGGCCGTTGTGATTTCAGGTATTGTGGCTTTGACCCTCTCACCCTTGATGTGCGCGGATCTTTTGCGTCCTCATCATAAAGAGGGGCATTCTCCTGTTGGAAAACAGAAAAAAATCTCTGGTCCCATTCCTCTCAAAGACCAGGTCTTCTTTTTTCTGGGGAAGCTTTCTGATCTCATAGAGAACACGTTGCAGAAGGTGGATAAAGGGTATGCCATTGGTATGAGGTGGGCATTTTCTCATCGCACTCTTTTTCTCGTGGGGGCTTTGTGTTTTTCACTTTTTGTGGGTCTTTTAGGCAAGCGTATGACTGCAGAGCTTTCCCCTCGTTCTGATGAGGGCGTTATGAATATGCGTTTGTATCCGGCACCTTCGAAAAACTTGGCGTATCTTATACGTCGAGGGAAGAACATTGATGATATTTTAAAATCCCAAAAAGAGATTGCTGGATATCTTCTGACCCTTCAGACGCAGACATCCTCCTTTGGAAAGATGGCATTATCGCCGTGGGGACAGAGAAAAAGATGTAAAGATGTGGCCGTGGACCTTCGTGAAAAAATGTCTGCTTTGATTGGGGTCGAAGCATTTGTGGGTTGCAGTCAGAGCAGTATCATTCAAAGATCTGGTGATGCCCAAGAGTTGGAGCTTCGATTGCTGACCAATGACTCCGCGGTGTCTTTGAAGAAGATTGGACGTCGTCTTCGGAGAGTTTTGAAGAAAAATCCAGCGGTGGTGCATTTAGAAATGAATGAGACCATACAAGCGCCAGGATACAATGTTGTTGTTGATCGAGAAAAAACAAGCCTTTTAGGTATTGATCCAGAAGAGGTGGCCAGCACTTTCAGTGTTCTTGTGGGCGGACGCCATGTGGGGAAATTTGAGAAAAATAACCGACTGTTCCCAGTGCATGCTTGGGTGGGAGAAAAATTTCGACGATCTTTAGATGATTTATCTTTTCTGTCTGTGAAAGGGTATAGGAAAAATCAAGGAAAAAATGAGGAAGTTATGGTTCCAGTGAAGGAATTAGTGCGATTTGTGAACACCCAGGGAGAATCCTCCATTTCTCGGTATATGAAGAAAAGGTGTTTTGATATTAGTGCTACTCTGGATCCGCGATATTCCCAGGAGGAGGTTTTCACTGCCTTTAAAAATGAGGTGCAAAAAGATTTGCCCCCCGGGTATTTCTTGGAACCTGGAGGGGAGCTTGCTCGATATTTGAAAGAAAGTGGTGCCATGTATGCTATTTTTGCCCTCTCGTTGCTCTTTATTTTTCTTGTGATGGCGGCACAGTTTGAGAGCTTTATTTCTCCGTTCATTATTTTATTCAGTGTGCCCATGGCCTTGGGGGGCGCCATCCTCACCCTGGCTATTGTGCCTGATGGGACCCTGAATGTGTACAGTCAGATTGGCTTTATTACGCTCATCGGTTTGGTGTCGAAGCATGGTATTCTTCTTGTGGATTTTGCGAACCAAGCGGTGAAGGACGGCAAAGATGTTCTGGATGCGATTCTCGAGGCGTGCCGACTTCGACTTCGACCTATTTTAATGACGTCTTTTGCCATGATTCTGGGAGCCATCCCTCTGGCTTTGGCATCTGGCGCAGGCTCTGAGGCAAGACGTCAAATTGGATGGGTTATCGTTGGTGGTATGACCATCGGAACTCTTCTGACATTGTTCATTGTGCCGTTGGTCTACACCCTGTTTACAAGGCCCAAAAAGACCGTGGCATAACTCCGTTATGGAGGGGGGCACAAATATGCCCACCCCTCTCTTTCTCAGAGAATAGGATATCTCACTTTCTTACAAGTTTCTTCATTGGACTTTCGGTCCTTTTTCATCGGGTTTCTTTGGGGAGGAGGACGCTTCCTCTATGGCCTTTATGATGTCTGTCATATTTGAAGGATCTTTTATGGCAAGACTTCGAGGAGACTCGCCAGGAATGAAAACCCACCCCACGGGCACCTCATCAATGTCAATGGCCTCTTTATCCTCTGTTTTTTGCTTATAGATGGCTTGTAAAAGCGCTTTATCAGTCGTTGCACTCTCCATGACTTTTTTCTCCTCTGGGGTTGTGCAAAAACTGAGTCCAATATTCTGCAGATTAAACCTCGTCTCTTCGGGATTGGGGGTGATCCAACTATTTTCCCCTTCTGTCTTTTGAAAAAGTGTTTCTTTTATTTTGTAGGCATAGGCTGGAAGACTCCATGCTATGGCCGCTGCCCACAGGCTGTAAAAATCTGCAGGGAACTCTCGCACTATCACCAGCAACCCAGGAATTTTTTTTTGTAAAAGCTCTGGAATCAGCGTGAGGTGGATGATGCGACAAAAAGCACAGGTTTGAGAGGTGAAAAAAAAGACCACCACCTGGGGATCTGTCTGGGCACCGTATACCTCCTGAAAAGCATTTTCATTGGAAGATAGGATGTTATGAAAGTATGCATTCTTTTTGTCAGGAACGGATATGCTTTCCTGATATGGCATTTCTTGAGCAGCTGCACATTTCGACAAAAAGAGCGCAGCGCAGCCGCAAAAAATCTGGAGACGACTTTTCATGTGTTTCTCTTGTTTCAAAAGAGCTATCCCATTGTAGAATGAATACCTCTCCAGTCTCAACAGTATTTCTCACAGAGAGAGGTACGATTTCTTTTCTCGTTCATGTGATGGCCATTGACTTTTCATGAGAGAATCCCATTTAATGGGAGAAGTGCGGATGGGTGGCCGAGCGGTTGAAGGCACCGGTCTTGAAAACCGGAAGGCGTTTACGCGTCTCGTGGGTTCGAATCCCACCCCATCCTCAGTTCACCTATTTTTTGTTGACAATGGTCAATAATTTGTCTGAGGCTCGGAAGCTGACACTCCTTCTGGGAGTGATGGTTACCTCCTCTTTTGTTTTTGGATTTCTCCCAACACGTGCTTTCTTTTTGTGAATGAGAAAGGTACCAAAGGAGAAAATTTTCACATAATCTTCTTCAATAATACCTTTTTTGATGTTTTCAATAATGGATTCTAGCAGAAGGTTTGCCACATCCGCGTCCACATGAAGGTGACGCTGGAAAGCGTCCCGGATTCCAGCCCTTGTAAGGGTATTCTGAGAGTTCCAGGAAGTTTTTGTGACATTATTTTTGTTTTTATCTTTTAACATGATTTTTCCATATGTTTTGGTTTTTTTGTTCTAACAATAATATATTTTAATAATTAATTTTTTGCAAAAAAAAACGAAAAAAATGTGAATACTTTTTTTTCACCCCGTTTATGTGATCGTACAATATAATGGAACACTTTGAAAGAGGTTGTTTTTTTCTACTCACCTTTTTACTTTATACATTATTTTTTTATTCATATAAAGAGGTAAGTGTCCATATTAAAAAAAATTTTTCCCCAGGGGTGCAAAGTCTTTGAATTTTTTCAAAAAAATACATTTAAAAATACTAAAATGTGTACATTTTTTATGCGGCGCTGTGGACCATGGCTTAAAAAAGAGGGGCTGGAAGGTTTCGGAGAAAAAAGTGATCCAGGCGCATGTTATAGCTATGCTCAAAAAATGTAAGAAGAAGGATGCTTTTTCCAAGGCAACAAGGGGGCAAAGGGGCGAGGTGCTGGATGGGGCCTTTTTTCTCAGAGCATGTGGTTGTGAGTTTTTTTATCCAGTTTTCTATATTTTTTTTGTATGATACACAGTGATGCAGTCTTTGGGAGAGCTGAGCATATGGTTAGGAAAGAGGTCATATATTTTTTTGAAAGGAAGGATAGAATATTAATATATAATGCTTTATACTCGTTCCACAGAACAAATGGTGAATGTCCCTATGAAAAAAAAAGGAAAGCATGATGCTTCCGCCGACTCGCAGCAGCGGTTTTCTCTGAAGGAGAAGATAGAGAGAGTGCGGACTGCTCTCGGGGAAAAGGAGGAGCACTCCACGAGGTCATTTCCTGAAGATGTCACGTTTCTTTCAGCGGGCATAGAGATATTTTGTGGCGTGGTGGTATCTTTTATGTGTTGCTGGGGGGCAGGAGAGGTCTTCAATGCTTCCCCCGTGCTGCGGTGCATCAGCGGTCTGCTTTTATCTTTTGTGGTCACGGGATGGAGCATCTATAAAAAAGTAAGGAAAATGTCATGAAACCTTTGAGCCAATTTGAAGTTCAGCCATGGATACCACTTCAGATATGTGGGGTGGACATCTCCTTTTCTAACTCCTCTTTTTTTATGCTCCTTGCCGCATCTCTCCCTTTGGTGATGATGTTTTTCCTTCTCAAAAAACGTGAAACTTTGCCGCATCTCCGTCAAAGCTTTGGTGAAATGTTTCTTTTTCTCATTCAAAACATTATGGATGATGCTGCTGGCCCGAAGAGCAAACCTTTTTTACCTTTTATATGTGCCGTCTTCTTTTTTGTCTTCATGGGAAACTTCTTGGGGCTTTTTCCTTACGCATTCACATTCACAAGTCAGGTGATCATCAATTTTGCATTGGCGTTTTTGGTGCTTACTGTTATTACTGTGACGGGTTTTATTCTTCAAGGCAGACAGTTTCTCCACGTTTTTTTCCCCAGGGGGGTATCGCTTTATGTTGCCCCGCTTTTAGTTCCTGTGGAAATGATTTCTTATATGACTAAGCCCCTGAGTCTTGCCATTCGGCTTTTTGCTAATATGGTGGCGGGACATAGCATGGTGAAGATTTTTGCATATTTTTCCATTATGCTAGGAGTGTTTGGTATCTTTCCACTCCTCGTGAATGTTGTGCTTTTAGGATTCGAACTTTTGGTTGCTTTTCTTCAAGCATATGTCTTTTCTATGTTAAGCTGTATTTATCTGCATGATGCTCTCGAAGCACATTAAACTTTAAGGAGGTTTTATATGGACACTAAATTTGCAGCGGCGATTGCTTCGCTTTCTTTGGGAATAATAGGAATAGCGTTGGGGATGATGTTTTGCACTTTTATCCAATCTGTTGCCCGTAATCCTTCGGTACAGCCAAAGCTTTTTGGCCCTGTGATGTTATTCTTTGCTTTGGTTGAATCTTTAGCTCTTTTTTGTCTCTTGGTGGTCTTTTTGATTTTGTACAGCACATAGGTCCAGCATGCCGCAACTTGATATTACTTTTTATCCTTCTCAGGTTTTTTGGTTTCTTATAAGTTTTTTCCTTCTGTGGATCGGTTTTCAGTGGTGGATTGTCCCCATCATGCGGGAGATTTTCTCCCAGCGAAAAAAAGAATTGCAAACCTTGGTGGATCAAGCGGTTCAGCTTCAGAAAGAAGCGGAAAGCATAAAGGAGGAAAGTATGAAGTCCATGCATCTGTGTCAAAGCCGATGCGCGGATGTCATTGCAAAAACTCTCCGAGAAAAGTCGGAGAAACATCAGGAATGTGTGGACCAACTGCGTCAAGAGTACGCTACACGCATTCAAGATTTGTATGAATACTTGAAGGAAGAAACAAAGAAATGGAATAAGGACCATAAGTACCATACGATCCACCATTTAGCAGATGATTTTTTGCAGCAAAAAGTTTTTCATCAACCGAGAAAAAAAATATGACACTTGCACAGCTTTTTACCCCCTCATTTCTTGTCTCCTTAGCTTTTTTCCTTTTCATCGTGCTTTTTGGAAAGAAACTTTTTGGGGCATTGTGTGAAAAAGCACGAGAGCACCAGGAGTTTGTGCAAAAACCTTTTCAAGAAATTCAGATGTTATTGCAAGAGGCGCAAGATGTTTTACAGGAGGAAAAGGAAAAAAGAGAGGAAAGAAAGCTTCAAGAGAAGAATATAGAGACGCTTTCGAAACTGGAAGTCAAAGCCATCCAGGAAAGCTTGAAAAAAATTCTCCAGGAGGAGAAAAATACGGCAGAAACTTTTTATCAACAGCATGTGCATGCCATTATTTTGCAGTGGAAGAAAGAACGCATGCAAGAGCTTTTTCACGATTTTCAGGTGGATGTTCACGAGAAAATAAAGGACAGCGCCACGAAGGTCTCCGTGGACTTTGGAGGCCAGCTTTTAGAAAAATCAAGAGAAAGGTCCTAGGTGGTGTCGACATTTAGTATTTTTGTGTTATAATATTTTAGCATCAAGAAGGGAGGTT
>CAZLKT010000025.1:0-5373 GCA_964560205.1 uncultured Holosporaceae bacterium
AATAAATTAGATAAGCTAAAAGAAAAAATAAATAAGATGTATGAAGATGGATCTCATGAAAAGACTAATCTTGTGCATAAGATAACGATGGCACAAGAAATTGGGAATTTCATCCATGTCGGTTACAGGAACAACAACTGGGAAGATGAATGGAGTCCATTTCTTTCAAGATATCATATCTTGAGAAACTCCGGTGAGTGGATAAGAAAAATCCCAGCGAAAGATTTTGCTCAATTAAATATAGGAGCAATAGATGAGATCTTGAACAAGTATAACTACAGAGGAGAAGAGAAGTCAGATGAAGAAGTAAACGTGTTCTCAAAGGACCAGATAGGAGCAATCACACCAGATGCATTAGATTATCTCTTGAAAGATGGGTGGGATGGGGGTATCCATGATCGTTTCATCCCACATCTCTCCCTTGGTGCAATATGGGCTCTGTGGAAGCATGGTAAAGTACAGGACAAAATAGACAAGATGACAGAGGAACAAAAGAAGCATGTTGAAGACAAACTTTTCAAAGCTTTTATAGAGACCCCCGTCGACCATGATTTTTCTCCTCGTGCTGTTTCTTCTGATGAAATGGATCAAATTATTAATATGCTTACGAAAGATCATCTGCAACAAATGTATCTTAGTTATTTCGCGATTTTATACGAACACAATAAATTAGATAAGCTAAAAGAAAAAATAAATAAGATGTATGAAGATGGATCTCCTGAAAAGACTGATCTTATGAATTGGATAAAGATAGAACAAGAAATTGGGAATTTCATCCATGTCGGTTACAGGAACAACAACTGGAAAGATGAATGGAGTCCATTTCTTTCAGCATATGATATCTTGAGAAACTCCGGTGAGTGGATAAAAAAAATCCCAGAGGGAGAGTTTGCTCAATTAAATATAGGAACAATAGCTGCGCTCCTTGCCGCGGACTACAAAGGAAAAAAGAAGTCAGATGAAGAAGTAAACATGTTCTCAAGGGAGCAGATAAGTTATATCACAGTAAAGGCATTACATGATATCTTGAAAAATGGGTGGAAGGGGTCTATCCATGATTATTTCATCTCATATTTCTCTCCTACGGTGGCAGAATTTCTCGTAAGAGGGAACCTCAACGGAAATAAATTCCTTCAAGATGAACAGCTCAAATTGATCACACTAGATCAAGCAAAGGGATTTTTACCATGTGATACAGCACAGGACTTTGCGCAACTAGATGATAAATATTTTGCATGGAAAAGATGCTTCTCAGATGAAGTACAAAAAGTTATACAATTCATTCGAGAAGATCCCCTAATAAATTTGTCCCTTAGCTTGAAAGCTGGTAAGGGTTTAGACCCCGATGATATTAAGTCATTTCTTGAAAAAAGGGAGCTGTATGATGATTTTTATTTTTCTAAGATCCCTCAAGATGACCTGCCTAGGATACAAAATGTTTTTCAGAATCCTATGGTAATAGAAGCTTTTCAGGATATTTCTGATGGTAACAACATCTTGCAAAAGATGGGAGAAGATCTCCACATTCGGGAGGAAATTCACGGGCACCTCAGCGATCGTGATGGCAAATATGATAGAAAGTTTCCCCCCCTATTCGGACCAGATGATGCTAAGGCAATAGACAAAGCCCAGCTTCAACAAATTCCACCAGAGGAATTTGGTTCCATGATGGCTGACACGATAGCTGTATTCTTATGTGATAATGGTCGTCTATCTCCAGAACAGACAGGAGAAATCACACCAGAGCAATTATATGAGATCTGTCAGGGATTGCCTGACTTTAGGATTGGCGATGAATACATCCCATATCTCTCCCTTGGTGTAATAAACGTTCTGTGGAAGCATGGTAAAGTACAGGACAAAATAAACAAGATGACAGAGGAACAAAAGAAGTATGTTAAAGACAAAAATTTCAACGCTTTTATAGGCAACCCCCTCAGCCATAATTTTTCTCTTCGTGCTATTTCTTCTTATGAAATGGATCAAATTATTAATATGCTTACGAAAAATCATATGAGATCACTGAGGCCCGTTCATTTCGGAATTTTATACGAACACAAAAAATTATATAAGCTAAAAGAAAAAATAAATAAGATGTATGAAGGTGGATCTGCTGAAAAGACTAATCTTATGCATAACATAACGATGGTACAAGAAATTGGGAATTTCATCGACGATTACGAGGAAAAAAAATGGAACCGTCAATGGAGTCCATTTCTTTCTTCATACTATTTCCGTGAGAAGGCCGGTAAGTGGATAACAAAAATCCCAGCGGAAGATTTTGCTCGATTAAATATAGGCGCAATAGCTGAGCTCCTTGCCGCGGACTATAAAGGAAAAAAGAAGTCAGATAAAGAAATAAAATGGTTCTCAGGGAAGCAGATAGGTTATATCACAGTAAAGGCATTCGATGGTCTCTTTAAAAATGGGTGGAAGGGGTCTATCCATGATAATTTCATCCCACATCTCTCCCTTGGTGCAATAGAAGTGCTGTGGGGGCATGATAAAGTACAGGACAAAATAGACAAGATGACAGAGGAACAAGCGAGGTACATTGAAGAAAATTTTTATATCCCTTATTCTCTCCATAGCCAGTTTCCAGACAATATACAGAGGCTCATACAAGAGAAAGAGGAGAAGGACCTCGTAAAAAAGCTTGTGCAGCATCATGGTGATCCTCTTTTCACTCCTCATATGAAAACGGAAGCTTTTGAGGGTATTGTGATGGACTCTCAAAAGTACTCTAAAGAATATTTCGCACAACGACCTGACTTCATAAAAGACACTTTAAGAGAAATACCGGAATGTCCTGAGCAGCTTAAGAATTTGATGAATGAGCCGGATGATGAATCTTCAAACGAGGGCCTGTCTCCCGTGAGCAAGAGTGCTAATTCATCCCCCTTCGAACCATAACCAAAGGATGCTTCTGAGGGTGATAAATCGGGGAATCCTGTTGCAATATCCCTAGTCCAAGGGAAGCGCATGCATGTGGTTTCCAGAACTTTTCTTCCTCATTTTTTCCTTTTTTCTTTCGTTTTTTTTCTATATGCTGAGAGAAAGGTATATCAGAAAAGCAGTTATGTTTGCACTTCTTTTTCCCGGCCAAGGCTCGCAGGTTATTGGTATGGGAAAGACGCTGTGGGATAATTTTTCCGTGGCAAAAAGTCTTTTGCGGGAGGCAGAAGATATTCTCTCAGAGTTTTTATCGCAGGTTATGTTTGAAGGCCCGGAGGAGACACTGAAGGAGACACGATATGCACAACCAGCTATTTTTGTGCATGCCATGATGATACATGCTGTTCTCCAAGAGGAGTTTGGAGTCAATGCATCCTGTTTTGCTGCCACCGCAGGACATTCCCTGGGGGAGTATTCCGCCTTATGTGCCGCACGATCCATTTCCTTTGCTGATGCTCTGCTCCTTATTAAAAAACGCTGTGAAGAGATGAGTCTGGTGAAAAATGGTGGCATGACAGCTATTTTAGGACTTTCCCGCGAAGAGGTGGAAAATGTCCTCACTCATCTGAAAAGCGAAGACGGTGTGTGCGAAATTGCCAATGACAACACGCCCAAGCAAATTGTTATAAGTGGGTATAAGGATGCTGTGGAGAAGGCTGCTCTTCTGGCCAAAGAGCATGGTGCCCTCAGGTGTGTTCCTCTTATGGTGAGTGGTCCGTTTCACAGCAGCCTCATGAAGTCTGCAGAAGAAAAATTCGCAGCATTTGCAGAAAATATTCCCGTGCTGTCTTCTGTTATTCCTATCTATACAAATGTTTCTGCCGCTCCCCATTGGGATGGAAAAATCCTGAAGCACCATCTCATTCATCAAATATCCCACGGTGTCCGTTGGAGCGAAACACAGGAGAATATGGCAAAAAACGGTATAAAAGCTTTTGTAGAGCTCGGAGGCAACGGCGTCCTCTCTGGTCTTGCAAGAAAGACCATTCCCACCATGGAAACACACCTCATCAGTTCCATGGAAGATATTCTGACATTTCCAGCTCTTGCAAAGATCATCCGAGAGAAAAGCGGGCCCATGGAGTAAGAACTCGTCTTTCCTTCATGTTTTAAGCTGCAGTCCTGTCCATCTGTATAGAGCCCACACCACATCGCGTGATGGCTCTTTTATGATGGCGGGGGAATGGCGGACGAGCTTCTTGCTGGCCCTAATGTTTTCTTGCAGTTTTACATCATCAGGGGGTGGTCAAAAACTCGCAATGATGTCCGAACTCCCCCCCCCTTTCTTTTTTCCTGCTGATGATTGTACTTCTTGATCTTCTTCTGAACCACGCACTTTTTTCATGGAAGAATTACTCTGTAATTCTGAGAGTATTGCAAGAGGATTCCCCGATTTATCACCCTCAGAAGCATCCTTTGATGGTGGTTCGAAGAGGAATGAGCTTCCCTCGTTTGAAGAAGGTTCCGGTCCACTCATCAACTCCTTAAGCTGCTCAGGACATTCCTGCATTTCTCTTAAAGTGTCTTTTGCGGAGTCAAGTCGTTGTGCGAAAAATTCTTTAGAATATATTTGAGGGGCCGCCAGAATGTCGTCAAAAACTTTCTTTTTCCTCTCAGAAGTGAAAAAAAGATCATCCTTATGCTGAATAATCTTTGTTATGAGGTCCTTCTCCTCTCTCTCTTGTATGAGCTGCTGTATATTCTCTGGAAACTGGCTATGGATAGAATAAGGGATATAAGAACTTTCTATAATATACTTCTGTTGTTCCTCTGTCATCTTGCCTATTTTGTCTATTGCGTCCTCTACTTCAGCATCCAAAACCAGAACATGTGCTGCCTGAGGGGAGAGATGTGGGATGTATTCATCTCTAATCCTAAAGTCAGGAAATCCCTGAAGGATCCCCTCTAAGTGCTCTGGTGTGATTGCTTCTGTCTGTTCTGGGGATAGACGACCATTATCACATAAGAATACAGCTATCGTGTCAGCCATCATGGAACCAAATTCCTTTGGTGGAATTTGTTGAAGCTGGGCTTTGTCTATTGTCTTAGCATCCTTTGGTCCGAATAGGGGGGTAAACTTTTCATCATATTTGCCATCAGGATCGCTGAGGTACTGGTGAATTTCCTCCCGAATGTGGAGAGTTTCTCCCATCTTTTGCAGGATGTTGTCACCACCATCAATCTTCTGAAAAGCTTGTGCTATCATAGAAGTCTGAAAAACCTTTTGTATCCAAGGCAGGTCATCTTGAGGGATATTAGAAAAATAAAGATTATCATACAGCTCCCTTTTTTCAAGAAATGACCCAATATCATCGAGGTCTAAATTCTTACTATTTTTCACGCTAAGGGACAAATTTAGTAGAGGATCTTCTCGAATGAATTGTATAACTTTTTGTACTTTATCTGAGAAGGATCCTT
>CAZLKT010000026.1:0-4951 GCA_964560205.1 uncultured Holosporaceae bacterium
GTTAATTTCTTGACATTAAAGTTGTTCATAAGCTAATAATAATTAAAAAAATAACGCTTAGTATTATACATCATTTTAAATAATTGTCAATAGTAATGGTAAAACAAAAAATAGGAATATATGGGGTATGGTTAACAAACATCCGTCAAGGAAATAACATGATTCCACCATTGACGAGAAACCAGCAGAGTAGGGAGAGAGAGGGGGGCATACATCACAGCAGAGCGTCGTCTGTTCGAGAGCATGCATCCCCCCCCGTATGAAAGATTTATAGTTTTCTGCCCAAGCCTTTTTAAGGAAGCAGCGGCTTTTTCCTCATAACGCACTTCTTTTGTTCTTCTTCCTCTTTTTTTTCTTTTATTATGTTGCTAAGAGTTTCTCCTTGTTCTGTTTCAGTGAAATTTTCTTCCATCCATTCTATCATGAGTGGAAGCTTTACAAGCTTTCGAGCTTGATCTTTTTCTAAGCTATGAAATATACGAGATATTTGTTCTGGTTGAATTTTCCACCCTATATTTGTTTTAGAAAAAAGAGTTTTTATAGTGTCGATGGAAAGGTGATGAATTCTATTTTTTCCGCCACGCAGATTATTTTTAAGAAGCTCCTCAACATGTTCTTTTCCAAAAGATGGATTTTCAACATGTTCTGGAATAATATAACGTGCTATAGAATTGAAGAAATCAAACAGGAAAGTGTCGGATAAAAAACCCCAAATACATGCTACATTACGTATCCATTTTTCAATATTGTTATTTAATATAAACTCTTTTTTCATAATAATTAGGTACTTCCTTTCTATGCGAGATATATGCTCATAAGTTAATTTTTCTAAGTCCCTTTTTATGTCACTTTTTATGGCATCTTTTTGATCTTCCTGTGCTTTCGAAAACATTTCGAGTTTTTTCTCCAGGCTCATGACTTTCTTGGAAACATCATAAGGAGCAAAATTGTCCAGAAAGCGACCTCTTTTGTTGTCACAGTAAGGGGGGATCTTTTTTTCTGGAGCTGGTGGTGGGAAGGAGGGGGCTCTGTCAGTGCTGGGTTCTTTTTCTTGTGCCTTATTCTCCTCTAAATTTTTATCTTCCTCGTTTAATAGTTCTCGTGAATCTTGCTTTTTAAACAAGGGTTTGTCTGGTAATGATTCAGATGTGGGCTTTTCATCCTGTTCGAACAAACTCTCTTGTGATGACTTCAAAATATGTTCAACTGATTCCTTTACTTCCTCTAAATTTTCATCTTCCTCGTTTGATACTTTTGGTGAATCTTGCTTTTTAAATAAGGGGTCGTCTGTGAGACTCTCCTCAACCTGTTCTAAAAAACTCCCTTGTGCTGACTTCAAAATATGTTCAACTGATTCTTTTACTTCATCTGAGAGGTATTTTATATTCGCATAGCTGTTGAAAGTATTTTTGTCTGGGAGTGTTGCAATAAGTTCCTGAACCTGCTCTTTTGTGATACATTTGAACTGATCCTTTTTCAGACACTTTATATCTTTCGTTTCTAACAGATATAGTATTGCGCTTGCAGGTAGGTGTTTAATGTATTTTTCATGTATTTCATGATCACAGACGGCACTATTCATCTCCTTTAAGGAAGCATAGTCAATGCTTTTCAATTGCTCGTGTGAAAGCTCGAATTTATCCTCTGACAATATAGCTCTTCTTATAAAAGTATTCAAATCATTTATCTGGTCACCCGTCAATTTTTCTATATGGTTTTGTGTGAATTTATTTTCTACATGGCGAGTAGTGATATACTGCGGAGCGCTCTTTCTCAAAGGATGATTGGGATCATCTATGAATTTTCCAATGTTTTCGCTTGTTTTTTCTTCTGGCTCCTCATCTATCCCATCCGCTCCATTACCACTGTTACTATTCATCGGCCTCAGCACGTCTTGCAGTATAAGATTTTCTTTAGGATGTGTTAGGTTGACTATATCCTCATCAATCCCTTGATATTTGTTCGGATTATGTGCAGCTTTACCAACGCCTTCATGTCCTTGACATTTTTTTATTAGCGTGTACGAAATCAGTCCCAGCCCAATGGTGATGACAGCGAGGGTGGTATTTGAGCAAATCTCTGTTATCTGGGGCCACCCATCGACAGGGATTATCCTGAGTTCCTCACCCTTATCAGCCCTATCACCATAGAGCTCATGCTGTCCAGCTAAATCTTTTACATTTTCTGAGACTATTGAAGCCGTTTCTATGGTTACGACAGGCGCTGTTGTGTCTTGTCTTGCTAAAGCTGTACTGTCTTTTTTCATACAAAAAAATGCTAATAAGAGAAAAGTTATTTTTTTTCTTATGTTTGGCATAAAAATCAATTCCTTCATCATGATGAGCAATCTTATTTTATATTTCAGATAAAAGAATATGTCAATGGAGGATAACATGTATATATACATTTTTCCTATAATGTTTCATATACATAAGAGAAAAATCAGAAGATCTTTTGCTTGGGAGTGGGTGGGAAAGTTTTTGTTTCCCATAGAGAACACAGCATGCGCACCAGATGTTGTCGCACAATCCACCAGGATGCTCCTTTTTTTAAACGTACCTCACAGGCGGAGCATTCCTGGAGAATAGTCTGGAGATCCTGTAGAGAGAAGTCCGTCCATCGCTGGAGGAAAAGGGCGTGGTGCTTAAAAAAGATAGTGGGGGTTACCTGGGAGAGCGCCTCCTCTGGGGAAAGATTTTTTTCCTTCATCAGAGAGAAAAACTGGATGAGCTGTATGGCTTGCCGTTGCCACCCTCGAATATTCTTCAAAATGCCCTCCGTATCCTCTCGAGGAGTTTTTTCTAAAGCGTATATAACCGCTTCTATGGGGTGGGTACAAAATGGAGGCCATTGGGTGGCGCTCTCATGGGCAGGTAAAAGCGCAGAGGCCTCCTGTACGGTGATACCACTAGAAGGGGAGGATAGCCCGTACACGGAAAGGGTTCGCGCAGCATTGACCCATCCACCATTTTGTGTTCTTTCCACACATAATTTTTGCACATCTGCATCAAGACGAAGATCCACGTGCTGACAACACCGATACCAAATTTTTTGTGAATCTGCGAAGGAACATTCGTAACAGGCCACTACGCCATGGGAGGGGTGCTCCATAAAAAACTGTACGAGGGGTGACCGAATGGTGAGCCCCGAGGAAAAACACGATAAGACCAGCAGTTTTTCTGAGGGAAGGTTTGTGATAATCTCCTTATATTTTTTTTCTTTTTTTTCGTCCACACCTTCGATGATGAGCACTTCCGTTCCTTTTTTTTCAGACTCCATGTAGGAAAAAAGGTCTGGCTGCAAGAAAAGCGATGGAGAGGACAAAAAGCTTTCTTCATCGAGAAAACGGCAGGGCATGTGTTGTGCGACTTCCTCTACAAGTCCCTGGATGAGCCCCTTATGAGGCCCGTAAAGAAGACATGCCGCAATTTGTCTTTTTTCAAAAGCAGTAAAAAATTGCGGAGCAAAAAGTTTCACGATATCGCCCCACCGACATATTTACCAAGCGATTGTACAGGAAAATTGTGTGAGAAAAAAGCCTTCTTATCATATTTCTCTTTGATTTTCTCATGAAATCGCTCAATTACGTGTGTTGAAGCAGGAGAACCTCCAATATCATCTCCATGAAAATCGCCCCCAAGGTTTCTTCATTGAAAAGGGGCACTTGCAGTATACGAAAGGGGATCTGCTTCTCCAGCAATGCATGGTGGAATCCTCGAAACTTTTCATGGAGAAGTCGTTCTATGGAGCGCTGGGCCAGATGTTGTACTTCTGGAATGGCTCGCCATATCTCAGGGTCCAGGCGCTCTTTTGTCATGTTTTCTTCAAAAAAGAGGGTAAAAAATGGTTGCTGAGAAGCCGTGGACTTGTGCCGTATGGTCATGGATGCTTGCCACTCCCATGTTACAAATGGCATGAAAACATCGTGCCACTTGTCCATCATCCAAAAGCTCCATACTTTCTGATACCACTCTGCCAAAGCTTTCAAAAGATCCCCGTGGGCAATAATGTGATGATAGGGTGAGAGAGAAGATTTTTCCTTCAGCCCCTGAAGAAGTGCCACAAACTCCATGGGCACACGCATTTTGCGGGAAAAAAACTGGTTACATACCAGGGCTGCTCCTCTGCAAAACTTTTCTGCTTCAAATCCAATAATCATGGCAGGCAAAAGCGTGGTGGGGGAAAAGCACGAAATGGGTTCCATGGTTTTTTGACGAGGCAAACGGAGCATGCTCAGGGAAAATTTTCTCGCAATCTTTTCCAATGTTGTGGACTCATGGGAGTTTACCACCAAGAGGTGGTATGCTAATTCTTCTGGTGTCAGAAGTCCCTTCCAATATTCTAAACACCGCATGAGATATAGAATGGTCTCTTCCTTCTCTCGGGATGTGGAGAAAATGATAATTCCTGTGGTCTTTGGGTGGGCAATGGACATGGTTTCCCAAAATTTCTCTGGGTCCAACAGGTTCAAAAAACAGATGCGAGGAAAGGAGCCTTGTATCCAAATGCTGGATTGTAATAATGCGCACAGGGTCTTGCTGTCCAAGGCCGTGGTGTCTGTATCGATAATCAAAATCATGGAAAATTTTTGAAAATGAGTGATCCATTCCTGGATCTTGGAGAAATTCGGAGAAAAGGGTTCCTCCAAAAAAGGCAGCTCCCGGTTTTGGGCTTTTTGGATAACACATTGAAAAGCTTTTTGTGTTTTGTAATAAGCGGCTTGGTACTCTTCTTTTTCCAAAAGTTTTGTATGAAAAAATGGGCATAACATTTGTTGAAAAAGCGTGGTTTTAAAAGAGAGAGGGGGTGACATCGTGGTGGTTGTCGTCATACAGGAACATCCTCTCCTTCAGTCTTTTTAAACAGTGCCTCCTCTTGAGGAGAAAGGGGAGGGGTGTTTTCTTTTTTTCGCACGCCTTCTGGGGCCTCCACATGTTCTGGAGGAGGGCAT
>CAZLKT010000027.1:0-4854 GCA_964560205.1 uncultured Holosporaceae bacterium
AGGCAGATTTGGTGGTATTAAAGGCAGATTTGGTGGTATTAAAACCAAATTTCGCTTCACTAGCATATGAAGCTACAGGAGAAAATGAAATTACAGGAGTAGACTTTTCAGCTTTGGACGTAACAGGCTTGACAGGTTCTTGCCCCAGAGATTCTATTGCAACAGCAAAAACCCCAAGAGCAAGGCTAAAACGCACCAAAGGCCTCCCCCATATGCTTTTCTTCGTTAACCACGATGATCCCAGCAAGGATGTTGTACTGTTCTGCGAGCTCTCTGGTGCTTTTTTGGCAGAAAGTCGCCGCTGCCCTGCCTCACGATCAGTACTCTTCTGAGGTTTTCTTTGCCTTATGGGCTGCACAGCCCCCTTCTTCACAGCCACTACCCGCTTTGAAAACCCACCATGTGCTGTCATGGTAAAAAAAGTGCATAAAAAAAGAAGATATGCGTGAGATGCTCTCATGGTCAATTACCCTATTAAAACAACACCATTCTATTATATATAAAAAAAAACAAAAACGCAATGCAATATAACAAATTATTAAATATCACATTTTTATAAGAATATATTGCGCTCACATATTCCGAGAACTATTTTTCTTGTCTTATTTATTTTTTTCATATTATCTTCTTCCTCAATTGTTTTCTATGCCATTGAATACCACAAACATGTGCCTTTTTCAAAAAGTTGATCTGTTTCAAAGGCTTAATACTTATCGCCTTCTAACACCTTCTTCAGCTTATCTTTTGAATACCCACAATGCTTATAGAGTTGTTGATAGTCATCATCGAGATCCATACCTATATTTTCCATTGCTTCATTACACATCTTTTCATTGAGCTCAGCTTCCCCAGGTTCTATGAGTTCCTTTCTCCTAAATTCCCGAATCTTTTTTATAGATTCTCCAGTGTCCTCCATTTTCTCAATGCCTTGTATTATATTTTTTTTATATATTTTAATGATTTTATCATTTTCTTCCCCTAAAAACTTTATGACTCCCAAAAAAATATCTTTGTTTTTCTCAAAAAGTTGTGTTGCATAAGGATACTTCTGAGGAGCACCCCAAAGAAAAAAACTAGAGTTCGAATTAAAGCCCTTAATAAAAGCTCCTAATTGTAGAGGGGTTACTGTCCCCAACTCTGTTTCTAAAAACCTAATAGTTCCACCAAAACTTTCCCGAGCCATTTTCTCATATAAATTCATCTCCGTATCACCTACACCTAGTCTCCTTAAATTACGCCCATCATCATCGGGAGTGTTATTCATAAGTTTTTTATAGTGCTCGGAGTCCACTCTTATTTTCTTGTTATCTCGAGAAGAAAGAAATCTCTTTTCAGCTTTATCTTTATTCACAAAAACAAGACATAATGCTTCAAGGAAAATCATTGCAAAAGGACCTCCCTTAGTACCCAGCTGCGCTGCCCAACGAGATATCGCATCAACATCTTGAGGAATAAGGCCTCTTAATTCTTTCAAACTGGCTCCAGACAAAGCTTGAAACACCTTCACCTTATTCACAAACTCTACATATTTCGCAATTTCTTTTTTTTCATCCTTCTTTTCTTCAGCCTTCCCTCCTTCAGCCTTCCTTCCTTCAGCCTTCCTTCCTTCAGCAGACATTGGTTCCGGCCTCATCTCCCCTTCTTTTCTCTCTTCATCATCCCCCCATCCCTCCTCTCTTGGTAGACCTCCAACCCCTTTATTACCTTCCAACCAACTCTTAAGTTCCTTAAAACCCTTCTCCTCCTGATGTGTTAAAAAATATTTTTTCAATACATCAGGACCACCAAGCTCATTTATCATGATAGCCGCAGTATCATCATGCTTATGCTGTAACAGCGCATTAATGGCTACCAGCCGGTCGCGAACTGTAAATCTATTCAAATCCACTACTGAGGCACGAGACATCTTGGAATCTCTGTTTTCTCCTTTTTTGATGTTTACATCATTCTGAGCTTGATTACCTAGGACCGGAATAGGATTGGCTTGCAGCAAGCCCTGGGGATGGCGATCTGCTTGAGCCCGCTCTTGTTTTTCCTCCACTTCAACAGCTTCAATGTACTGTCGAATGCTCACCAGATGATCACCACTATAACGTGCA
Organism: uncultured Holosporaceae bacterium; assembly: GCA_964560205.1. GTDB lineage: Bacteria > Pseudomonadota > Alphaproteobacteria > Holosporales > Holosporaceae > CAZLKT01. The sequence continues at coordinate 2,100 of CAZLKT010000027.1, forward strand.
ATGCATTGTTTTAATCCACGTATGCCCCCAAATTTTTGCCCTATCTGATCATTAACCACATTGCGCAAATCATTATCATTATCATTATCATTATCATTATCTTGAAGCAATGCAAAAATAATGTCATCAAGCTGGACTAGATCCCTCATCTCTTCATCAATGACTAGATTCTGGGGGACCGCCATAGGGGCATTAGGATCTTCTTCATCGACGTCTGAAGCTAATCGCCTCAGTTGTTGGTCCAAAAAATCCTTATCCTTCGCTTGCATCTGCTGCACATGTCTATTTGTTTGTCTAGCCTCACGCAATCTATTCTGTGTTTTTACGGCCTCCTCGGAACCTGGAAGTTCACTCTTGCCAGGATCTATGAGCTCCTCATGAGCTCTCTTTTCAGACCCTCTTACATTCCTTTCATCATCCCTCACCCCATTCACTTGCCCCTGACCCAAAGGCACCATGCCTTCTTTACTTTCTTGCTTTTTCTCCCCCTCAATCTCCCCTTGCCTCCTCGCATGTAACTTCTCTCTTCTCAAACCACGCAGAAAACTAGATTGAGCTTGAGCACCCCCTGCTTCGTTTTGCCTTACAGAAGGATCTTCCACCACACCTCCTTGCAAACCCACCAGAGGAGCAGAAGGTTGTTGCTCCGACTGGTTTGGACCCTGAGCTTGAGCACCCCCTGCTTCGTTTTGCCTTGCAGAAGGATCTTCCACCACACCTCCTTGCAAACCCACCAGAGGAGCAGAAGGTTGTTGCTCCGGCTGATTTGGACCCTGAGCTTGAGCTTGAGCTTGATTTCCCACGTTATTCTTGTTGGCTTCATAAGCTTGCGGTGGAATACCACCCGGTTGATTCTGGCCTTGATCGCCTAAATTCTGATTGCCTTCATCTTGATTAACCACAATTTGATTGCCTGCATTGGCTTCGGCTTGTTGCACAACAGGCTGAAGATTCCTGTTGTTATTTCTTTTCCACATATATCTCAGACCAGCCACACCAGCACCAAGAAAAACAACACCAAGAAGGGCCAGAAAAGATTTATAATACTCATCAATATAACTGCCTTGAGCTCCATGAAAATACGAAGAGAAAGAAGTATCTGGTACAACGCCACCACTCCCGTGTTCATAAGAACCCCCTTTCATACTCTCCGCCTCTTCTACCGGACCTTCAACCTCTATGGCATCATCTTGACTTCCCTGAAGAGACACTGGGATCTGGAAAAACTCTTGGTAATCAAACAACTTCTTCTCACAAGTTTCTTGAGGACCCAACCCAAGGATATTGCCATTAAGATGCCCTTCGTTTTGATGAGATGTATTTTCCCTAACACTCGCTCCCTTTCCCCCCTCTAACCTATCTGTTGACACTGCATTTTTGATTACACCACCCAAAAAACCAACAGAAATTGAGGGGAAAACCCACGTCCTCAAAAAACTTTTTTTGGTTTGCTCTGGAGGAGACTCAGAAACCGCCCCATTCTTTTTATCAAGAGCACGAGCACTTTTACCAGAAATGCGACCAAGAGACCTTGTCTTCTTCCCAGCCCTTGCCTTCACAGTCTTCACCTGCGTGGATACAGCCTTTGCTTCCATGACAAAGAGTATGTGCAAAAAAATCAATGAGTTATAAGAGAATTTCCTTAAAAACATTTGCTCACATATAAAAAAATAAATATGCGATATTATGGCACAATTCAAAAGAAATAGCAACTCATTTTGAAATATTATTATCTAAACTTACATTTTAAGCATTTTTTAGAAATTTTAATTTACACATGAATACCTTTTTCATTGTACAGCAGCACCCCCCCATTACACCACACTTTTTCACCATTGACAAAAAATCATCTTTCTTCATACTGTGTACATCTGGATGGGGATGTAGCTCAGTTGGTTAGAGTATCAGCTTGTCACGCTGGGGGTCGCGGGTTCGAGTCCCGTCATCCTCGCCATCTGTAAGAGGGGGGAGAAATGGGCTGGAGTCCTAGCCATATTGCATTAGTTTTGGTTGTCCTACTTGTGCTTTTTGGTGCAAAAAGGATCCCTGATATTATGAGGGATCTTGCCCGGGGGTACCGCTCTTTCTTAGATGCCCTTCGAGAACCCACAGATCATCACAATGACAGCAAAAAAAGGGATGAAGACGACAACAAATAAAAGAAAGGATATCAGGGATTCTCCTTTGTATCCAATCCTTCCTATTATTATATCCAAAGCTTAAACTCTCTATGGTGAGAGAGACGGCATGGCTTTTTTGCGTACCGAGCTTTCCCCATGTGTTCTCTCCTAACAAATATAAGTAGCCTCCCACCATACTGCAATGTACCCATATGAGCTGTCTCCCTGAAAAACCATGCTTCCTTCCGTGTTTTGGAAGAACTCCCCATAACAACGTGCCGCCCATACAACCTTTTCTCACAAAACATAAGAAACAACAATGGAAGTAATGTGCTCTACCCCACCTGCTCCTGCTGAATCATTTTAAAGACCATATAATTTATAAAAAATTTCTCACAAAAGTCAGTTATCACAAAGACAACACCACATATAAAAGAGCACGGGGAACGTCAACATCTCTGCGCGGGCGCGCCTCCACCATAGCCCTTCTCTTTTCTCATCTCTGTCCCTAAAAATTAGGCACTGTTAACAAACCTCCAATTTGATCAAAGCCATGGATATAAAGCCCATAAAGGTACGGTCTCATTTATCACATCGCATTCCTATTTTCTTTGATTGTGCAAAATAGATTCTCT
>CAZLKT010000028.1:0-3664 GCA_964560205.1 uncultured Holosporaceae bacterium
TTTTTTTCCATCTCTTCATGCTTTTTAACTTTTTCGATCTGCCCAGAAGCAAAAGTAGCACTGTCTTCCGTGACACTTTCCACCTCCTTACATATCTGTTCTGGAAGCATGTTTTGTTCTATCTTATTTCTAAAATACTTGATATACGTGAGGAAAACATCAAAATCTCTCTTTAATTTATTGTTTTTTACCTTAAACTCCTTTTCTATTTTTGACAGCTGTTCTTTTTTATTATTTTTTACCATACAAAAACATGACATGTTCTTTTCTATTGATTCTTTATCTGTTCTACGCATCAAAGGGCTATATCGATCTAGAGGCCCATGAATCGTGAAGAGTGTCTTTCCGAACATGTCTTTTTCCAAAAGAACGAAATCATATAGTTTTCGTGAAATTCTTTCAATGACATCAAGAACGTTATTTTTTGTTTCTTTCTTTGAAATGAATTGGTTAACTGAAGAACTTATGTTTTTTAGGACCTCTTGAGTCTGTTGTACTTCCTTAGCAAGGTCTACACTTGGGTTCAGAATTTCATAGAAAAATTCGTCTCCTGTCTTAAAGGATGGGATGCTTGTGCAAATATTTTGCAACTCCTCTAAAGCAGCTAGTTGCGCCCTGTATATCTTCTTTTGTGCACTGCCCATATGAGGGACACTTTTTCTAGGTGCATCGAAAAGATCTTTCTGGATTTCTGCGCCTAGTGCTTTCCATTTCTCACACAACTCAGAATTTTTGAGAGACACCTTTTCTATCTGCTCTCCTTCTTGCTCGTAGCAATTTTTTAGAATATCTCTGTCCTCAATAAATTCTGTTATTTTGTTTAAAATATCTCTTATTAACTTATGTTGAGTGTAATGAATACGGGGATCATGCTTTATTTTTTGTACGTCTTTTATGATTTTATCTGCATTTTTGGGTTCCTCATAAAACACTGTCTCTAATTTCTTGATCTGCAGGATCTCCTCATCTGACAATATTTGTAGAGCAGTCTCGGCGATGTAAGCGACCCATTGAAGAGTCTCTTCTTTTTCTTTTTCTTCTTCTAGAGTCCAGACGGTTTTATGGAGCTCTCGAAAAATCCTCTCTTTTTCCTTTATGAGTTCTATCATTCTGTTGCGCAATCCCATAATATTTTTTTCTATCTCTTCATGCTTTTGAACTTCTTTGACACTCTTTGTGAGAGGGGGTTCGATGTCTTTTTTTCTTTCTATGCTGCCCTCTTTTTTCTCTTCCTCTTGTTCTGAATTTTTGCCTACTTGCTCCACAGAGGCACCATGTGAAATTTTTTCGATATTATTGGAAAGGCTCTGCACCGCCTCTTGTTGTACTCTCTGCCCAGAAATAAAAGGAGCACCCTGTATGTGGGGAGGGTGCTGCGTACTTCTTTCTGCATTGCTCTCAATAGAAAATTCCCTCTTTTTCTTCATGAGAAATTCAGTTATGTCCACATACGTTTTCCAGAATTCATTATTGATCCTCTCTAATTCTTCTTTCATTTCTAGCATTTTTATTGGTATATTACATACCTTGCGCAAACCTTTCTTGTCGATAAGATGTCGTATGATGTCTCCGTTTTTGTCTGGGATGACTTTCACATCATCATCCTCCCGAAAAAACCTATGGGTTCTTATATCATTCAAGACCTCCTCTAGATCCCCTTCTCTCTCCGGAAAATGAGCCTTCATCTCCTCCAATTGTTTATGCAGGGGGAGGGCAAAAAATGTCCAGGATTCGTCTTTATATTTTTCTATGAAATCGATTTTTTTCTCAAGCCAGTCTATGGCCACTTTTATCATTTTACTTACCTCATCTTTCTCATCTTCTGATAAAAATGGTTTTGTACATGATTCTATAGCGTTGCAGAGATACTGCTGCGTCCGTATTACATCTATGATTTTTACACGTAATTGGAGAATATGGTCGAGGGTCGATAAGCTCATCCCATATTTCAGCTTCTCAAGATGTTTGTAAAGATCAAATTCTTTGTTCAATAAGCTTTGCGGCACAGGATCTTGTGATGCTCTATTTGAATGACCATCATTCTCACTATTCCTTTTCATACTGTATGCAGTCTTTCCTGCAGAAAGTAGTATAAGGGACGCAGCAATATATGATATTTTTTTCATAGCGTTACTCTATGGTTACAATCATAATGAATATGGTAATAAAATAATTTATTTTTAGCAACATATAAAAAATTTTTTTCTATAAAAAAGAAAATCGCAATTAAAGCTAAAAAATATTATGAGGATGCAACAGGGTGAATATGAAGATATCCCTTGCATTGTTTTCCATGTATGCCCGCTGATTTTTTTAAGACATATATCTTTCTTTGAAGACCACAAAGTCTTGGTAAAAACATAGTTCTTTTGATATTTTTATATTAACAATATATTAAATAAAATAATATATTTTTAATATTGACTTTACTGCTTTAAAGATATATAATATATTTTTAATATTGACTTTACTGCTTTAAAGATATATAATATATTTTAAATTATTTTAATTTGTCGATTTGAGGCTTATGTCTTCCGTCAAAAACACTTCTATTATATTTTTACTTGCTTTTATATCCATGAATGCACAAGGGGTGAAATCAATACGAGGAAACTCCCCTCATCCACAGAAGAAAAAAGCCCCTCAAACGTCCACACTCGCAGGACAGAAGACAAAAAATCTTCACAGGACTCCAAAAGATAACACCAAGAAAAAAAATAGCACCCCATCCAATAAGAGTGGCAATGGGAGCACAAAAACACCTGTGACATCCTATAGTCAGTCCATTCTTTCTTTCTTAGAAAAACATAAGGGGCTTGTGGCCACTGCTCTCATAGGTGGGGCCGCCCTATTATGGTTCTCTAGGGGACTTTTCTCTAAGGGGCTGGATGATAATGGCATATTTGGGGAGGGGACTGGCAATCTGAACCAAGATGCAGGAAACGATCTAAGTGATGACGAAACAGTTATGGATACTCCAGAAACAGGGAGCGCCGATATAAACGAGAATGCACCAGATAAAAAAAATATAAATCAGAGGCAAGAAGAGGCGACCAAGCAGAAGCTGAAGGAAGAGAGGCTGATGAGGCAGGAGCAGGAGGCGCAGGCGAAGGCGGAGAAGGAGAAGGCAGAGGCGGAGGCGAAGAAGCTGGAGGATGAGAAGAGGCAGGAGCTCTTGAAGTCAGAAAAAATCAAAACTTCTGCTTCAGTAGCACTTCCAATAGGTTTAGGAGTAATAGGAGGAGTAGGATTAGGAGTAGGAGTAGGATTAGGAGTATATCGGTGGTTAAAAAATCGGGGGCAGCAGGCACAGCAGCCTGGTGGTTTGCAGCAGCCTGCTGATAATGCGCAGCCTGGTGATAATCCGCAGGTGGATGTGATAGAGGGTGTGCTGGAGCAGGCGAAGCAGGCGCTGGCGAGGAATGCGATCAGCCCGGAGGATATGCTAGCTAAGTACCTGGAGGTGGTGACGATGCAGAAGGTGGTGAATGCGGCGAAGCTCTTGGGAAGAGCTAAGGCGAAGCTGGATGCGGCGGAGCAGGACCTGGTGAAGGAACAGGAGACGCTGAAGCAGAAGATAGCGAAGGCGGATGAGCAGGAGGAGGTGGAGGTGGAGAAGAGTAATAATAATCCGGACAAGCAACAAAAAGAAAATGAACCTCCG
>CAZLKT010000029.1:0-3482 GCA_964560205.1 uncultured Holosporaceae bacterium
CCGGTACCAAGAACTTCTTGTTATTCCTACTAAGCTGCGTGAAAAAACCACTTAACATACCACTCACACCAGGAACGAAATTCCATGGTGATGGCCATATATACTCTTCCGCCATGGTTTTCGAAGTGTTGTTCCCTTTACCTTCAAGCTGTTGTGGTTCTTTTGATTTCTCTTCCGCTATGGTTTTCGAAGTGTTGTTCCCTTTACCTCCAGGCTTTTGTGGTGCTGGTTCTTTTGGTTTCTCTTCCCCCATGGTTTTCGAAGTGTTGTTCCCGTTACCTCCAAGCTTTTGTGGTGCTGGTTTTGGTTCTTGTGCATCTTGTGGTGTCAGATCTTTGTGCACAACAGATCCCATTGAATCTCCAGACATATGGGAGGCTATGAGGCCCAATGCGAGGATGCCACCAGCGGTCAAGAGAAGACCTTTGGGGGACCACAACCAGGATGCTCCTGCAGGAGCTGGCGCTACTACGGGGGAAGTGAGTGCTTTGTGAGCAGTTGAAGAAGTACGACGCCTTCTCTTTTTTCTCTGTGATGCGAGTGTTTGCGTTTTTTTTGCTTTCTTTTGTCCTGCAGCTGCTAAAATCTTGACATTTTTTTGCACACCTGCTTCTGGGACTGCAACATTCTCCCCACGCTTCTTGTCTGATGATCCCGTATCTCCTGCCTGCACCCCCATGGATGCCATACAAGCAAGCGTCACGAGGAAAAATTTTCCTCTGTTTTTCATTCCATCTCCTCTTCCATCTTCTCAAATAAATATCATACACCTCTATCCATTTTACTTCTTATTGATTTGCGTGTCAACACAAAATAATTATAAAACAACTTAATAATATGAAATAAAATAAAAAATAATATTTAAAAAATGTAAAATATGTCATCATTCATTCTTTGAGAGATTCTGAAAACATTAGACCTGCTGCGTAAGTAGGTGGTGTCGACATTTATTTTAGCCATAAATAAATTCCAGCAAGAAAAACAAAAGAGAGATAGGAGATATCAAGCTTGTCGTATCGTGTTGCTACGCGCCTAAAATGCTTGAGTTTATTGAACGATTACATTTCTCTCTTTATATACTAAATGTCGACACAACCTAAGCCCCTCCTCATGGGAGGGACTTCACATCCCTACTCCCCTTCTTAAAAATTTATTCCTCAGAGCCCGACTCCTGCTCGAATAGGTTACTTGAAGACCTTTTAACAGCTGAGAGATCAGGCAGGCTTTGGTTCTTTTCGTCATCACCTTGCTTTTGTTGTTGACTAGAGGAGAGCTTGTCCAAGAAACTCTTCTTATTACCACCAACATCCGAATCGACTTTTTCGGGCGCATAACCAGCATCTTTTTTTGCCTTATCATAATGAGCCATGAAAGCATCTCTTGCTTCATCGCTTAAGAAGAGCTTGTTTACAACTTGATCTCTTCCGAAATCAGAGCCATAAATCTCGTCATATTTTTGAATTATCATTGTTTTTTCTTTATCTGAAAGATATTGCAGCTTATCACCTTTAACCGTCTTATAAGGCTCACTCTCATCATGCTCGAGAATAAGGATAGCAAACCTCAATACATTATCTTTATCCTTTTCCAAGAGATGCTCTCTCCCATTGAGTTTTCCACGTAAGAAAAACCCTGCTTTTGCTGGAAAGCTAAATTTATTCATATAATGATCATCTATCGTAAACTTATCATCTCTCTCAAACAGTTGGTCTAACATAGAAAAGAATAGTTTGTGGTCTATCTCGAGCTCCCCGTCGAAGACTTCTTGTATGCATTGTCTTTCTTCATCTTTGTTGGGGAACAGCGTACGGATATTATCATTGGAGATGTTTGTGTAAAGATAGGCAGCGCACCTTGTCTGTGGTGAACAGTTTTTGAGACGTTGGATGGACTCGTCATTATTGAAAACCTTTTCACCTATGTCATTAAAAATATCATCTGCATATGCGATACCCTTATCCGCTATCATGCCATCATATTGTCCATGTTCTATGAGAACTTTTTTGTGCTGTGGGGTATTGAATTTTTGAAGAGCTCCATTGCTCAGAAAAAAATCTTTTCCCATTTTATCAAAGAATTCTTTTAATTGGTCCGGCGTGATACTTTTTATTGTATCATCTGAGATCAAAGTATGATTATCTCGAGAGTTATTCGGTTTTAATAACGCACTGAACGCTGGACCATTAAGCTTGGCGATGTCGTCAGATGTGATTTTCTCAGCAGCTTGCACGTCTAAATTGTTATAAATGTCATAAGATGTGAGCCAGGAGAGCATTTCATCATTATAATCCCCCCCCTTCTCACAGAAATTTAGAACTTTTTCTCTTTTTCTTATTGTGTCTTCTAATTTTTTCTGAATGTCAGAAGTAAAAGGCACTTGGCCCTTGCTATGAAATTTTTTTACGTAATCTTTGAAAACATCCAAGGCTCTTTCATGTGGAAAAAGGTATGCTGCAGCTTCGGGGGTAATGAGAGTGTCATTCTTAAGATGAGATGCAAGCAATGGATACACCCTAATTGGGATGATGAGCCCTGTCGAATCTTTACCCTGTAGTCTATCAGTCAAACTTTTGCTCACTGCCTTGTTTTTTTCATCATCGCCTGGGAACAATGTAGCAAAAACCATTTGTTTATCTTGCTTTTGTGAAAATTTACATACGGTCATCCTGTAATTCCATGAAAGTTTGCGAAGTATTTCTAGAGTATTATCTTTTTCGTCTTTGTTCTGATCTGTAAGAAGAGACGCAATTTCCCTTAAACATTCATTCAGTTGGTGGAAATGCATCCGATGAACATAATCCCCCAGTTTTTCAGTGAGAAATAGATACTTCAGTTCATCCTTGTCAGAAAAAACCTCATACAATTTGCTTTCTGTGATGTGTTTTATCTGCTGAACTGAGAGTTTATTGCCTATAACGAGCTGTTTTATTATACCAGGGCGGAGGGTTCTGATGCCCCAGATCGGTATCGCCTGAGCACGCTCTGAACGCATGTTTTTTGCCTGCCTTTCCGTGATGTGGGTGAGGCATCCATGTGTATACTCTCCAAATTGCAGGAAACGGTGGAGATTCTTTTGTGAAGTTGCAATTTCCACTGAATACTCTACATCCTCTTTGTACCTCTCTTTATCCTTCTGAATTATCGGTTTTATCAGTTCTTTTTCCATAGTATCGAGCTTGGTGAGAAGGTCCTCCGACCGTTCTCCCTCTTCTCCACAGAGAAACTCTATCCCATTCTCTTTTTCCAAGATTTTGAGGAGGTCTTCTGGCCGAAGAACATCAATGTATTCTTTTTTTGCCAGGGTTAGATCAATGGGGCCAGGCCCATTTCCTATAATTATGTCGAGTTCATCGCGACGTTCCTTGTCGAGTTCATCGCCATGTTCCTTGTCGAGCTCAGCGCCATGTTTTTGTGCCAAACACCATGCAAAGGGAAAACCTGCAGCCGAACCTACACCAAATCCTTCAAGACCAGAGATAATG
>CAZLKT010000030.1:0-2482 GCA_964560205.1 uncultured Holosporaceae bacterium
ACTTGCATGTGTTAGGCATGCCGCCAGCGTTCGTTCTGAGCCAGGATCAAACTCTTAAGTTTTATGCCTTCCGCGCGGCCTCGCAGGTACGCGAAAAGATCCTGTTATTAAAAATCGACGGGATACTTGTCGATCGTTTATCTCTCTTACTGTCTACTTTCTCAAAGATCGTAAAGTGATGATACGATCTCTCCCCCCAAGAGTCAAGGGGGGTACATGCATATTTTTTATGTTTTTTTCAGAACGTGCATTCATGCTTTTTTCTCCTTCCATTTCAAGGGGTTAGAAACCCTCGCTATCTAAAACTTTATTCATTTTCTCTTTTGAGAAACCACAATGTCTATATAATTTGTCGTACAGCTCAAGGGTTGCCTTGTCATACCCTCTCCCCTGGCCGCCCTCAAGTTTTTTGAGTAGCTCATCTTTATAAAATCGAATGATGCCTTTATTTTTTTCTCCTAACAAATTTATAATCTGCAACCAAACGTTTCTATTGTAGGAGTATGTCGCTTTCGCATCGAGAGGCATACCATTATGATGATTATGAATCATTTTTCCTAGCGTTATAGCATCTATTTTTAAAATACTATAAGTATTATGAGCTATGTTGAAATAATTATTCTCCGGAGTTCCTCCCCCTGTCCAGTGATGCTTCCAGCTATCCATCACCAAACGAAACTCCTGGGCACCAGCGTTGGTCCCACCATCCCCTATTATCACCCCTTTCATTCTTTCCTCATGATACTCTTTGCGTTTGCCATCAACAGTGGAAATACGCTTTTGAGGGCCCCTGTAGTCTTTATTCTGAATCTCCATGACCTCGCATAAAACCGATAAAAACCCATGCACCGGCTTGTAACGAGTGATATCCTTTGTGCCCTGCGAAGACATTCTGGAGAACTCCCATATACCCTTCTCCTTCAATATACGCCCCCCATCATCAAGGTAGTGTTGTGCCAACTTCTTTACCTTATCAAGACAAGACTTTGGCAAGTCTTTATCCAAAAACATGTCAGGCTGGGATAAAACCGCATTCAATTCATCCAGCTTTTTCAATACCTCAGCTGTATATGGCCTCCCACCCCCAATATTCTCGACTTTCTTCTTGGAAGCACGCTCTAGAGCCTTTTGCGACACATTTTCGAAAAATGCCACCACCTTTGGCATGTGAGCAGCTTGATCCTTATAATGCTCTAAATATTTTTCAACAAATTTTCTCAAAAAATCATTTGATATGTATCGAAATTGGATCTCTTTTATTTTTTTTAATTCTTCTTCTTTTTCTTCCTGGCTAAGACCAGCACTATGTGTTATACTGTATTTAACTGCATGTATATCCCCACATAAATTTTTTAAATTCCCATAAAACTCTTGATCTGACATATTTGTCCCCATTTCTGCATCAACAGCACAGCGTATAAGAAATTCTTTACTTCTTTTTAGAACGACAGAATATTTCCCAATAAATGCTGCAGGAGGACTATTTAAAAACACAGAAAGTCTTTCCAGCAATACAGGCTTGTCGCCCACATTGTATTTGTGTTCTTTTTTCATATCATTAATAATACTTATCAGATCTTCTTTATTTTTTTTATAAATTAAACTCTTCAAGAGCTGAACACTTTTTACTGTAGTGAATGGATCTGTTTTTGAGTCCAAACCACGAAAATTATTTGATAGCTTATCCAAGTCTGATTCTATTTTGTCATCACTAGAATCATTAATGTTAAACTTATGAACATCGGACATCTCAGGAATAACACTGGGTTGAATTTCAATACCTTCAAAATCATCATCAACAAGAAACTCCCATATATTAACTTCCTCAACATGAGAATGAGAGCCTTCCCCTTCCTCTACATCCCCCATATATCCTTCTCGTATCGGTTCGGGAGCACCACCTATGATGTGTCTTTGATCTCTCCCATCATCTCTCTTTTCTTTCTCCTCTAATTTTTTTTGGTCCTCCTCCTTTTTTCGAACTTTTTCTTGCTCTTGTTTTTCTTGCTCTTCATTGTTTCCTGGCACAGGAGAGAAGTTTAAAGGCTGGGAGGGGGGTTGCCCTTGACTATATAACGGCACCCCAGAACCTTCTGGTTGTACGTATTGCTGCTGTGGCCCCAGAAGAGAAAGAGGCTGTACCTCATGCCGTATATTTGCATCCATGCCCTGTCTTCCTTCATCGGAAAGATTTTGCATACCTACGCCGCCATAGAGCTGCCCTTGAACAGGCTGCTGCTGCTGTTTCCCCTGATGCATTCCTCCTAAGTCAGCTTTATCCTTTCTTTTTTTTTGCTCCTTCTCCCTTTTTCGAATTTCTTCTTGCTCTTGCTTTTCTTTTTCTTGTCTAGCTTTTAGAGCTTGGTCTTGCTCTTGTTTATCTTTCTCTTGTTTATCTTTTAGAGCTTGCTCTTGCTCTCTTTTTTGTTGCTCCTTCTCCCTTTTTCGAATTTCTTCTTGCTCTTGCTTTTCTTTTTCTTGT
>CAZLKT010000030.1:2582-3070 GCA_964560205.1 uncultured Holosporaceae bacterium
TCTTGCTCTTGTTTATCTTTCTCTTGTTTATCTTTTAGAGCTTGCTCTTGCTCTCGTTCTTTTTTCTTTTCTTGCTCTTGCTTTTCTTTCTCTTGTTTATCTTTTAGAGCTTGCTCTTGCTCTCCTTCCCCTACAAGAGGAGGGGGGGGAGGAGCAGGGTTCCAATTTTTCCACTTCTCTATGGCTTTGAAAGCCCCATAAAGAAGCACAGCAGCACCAATAACACCACCCACCACGTTACCTGTAGTAAAGAACCCACCATTATTGTTCTGGGCATCACTATCATATCCATGTTTGGTATCATTCGAGGCAGATTGTGTAGTATTAAAGGCAGATTCGGTAGTATTAAGGACAGATTCGGTAGTATTAAGGACAGATTTGGTGATATTAAGGACAGATTTGGTGATATTAAAGACAGATTCTGTATCATTCGAGGCAGATTTGGTGGTATTAAAGGCAGATTTGGTGGTATTAAAACCAAATTTCGC
>CAZLKT010000031.1:0-2946 GCA_964560205.1 uncultured Holosporaceae bacterium
GCGCTTTAACAGTTGTCGAATCCATAAAAACTATATCCATCTGCACAAGTTTCTTGTGTTGAAGTTCGTATAAAATATTCCATAAAAGACCATTCTCACTCCATCTTTTAAACCGTGTATATATTGTATGCCATGGGCCATATTCTTTTGGGCCACGGCACCGAAACCATGAACATCTTTAATATAGCACAAAAGCACTTGTAATGGCTGATCTTAGGTGGCCTTCCTCCACATAATGTGGTACGTTTCCTTATGATCGGTAGTATCCGCTCATGAAATACTTCCTCTGATATTGGATATAAGCCATACACCTCCTTTTAGAACTATTTTATCACTATTCTTCTATCTTTCAAGTGGTTTGTTAACAGTGCCTATATAGTAGTTGAGTTGTGGAGGAAGAAGTCAATGCAACCTTCCACAGATCTCAGCATACTGAAGATTTCATCCAATCTGTTGGATAAAATGTGATTTTCTTACCCCCATATTCTCTTGATTTGAACTCCATAGACAAATTCTGGGCTCATATGAAGCAAGAATAGAATACAAAATATCTCATTGACACACTTATATCAACCAATACCCCCCTTCTTCCAATGATGCTCGCAATGATGGACCTGATCATAGACATATGCAGCTCTCCCACAATGTCATGATTATCCAACAACCCCTATCATTACCATACGTCCAGCGTTATGGGAGAGCCCGTACTCTCAAACCCATCTCTTCAATAATGAAATCCTGTATGATTGCATATACGGTTTTCTTCATACCTCCACCCATCATTTACTCTATATTTCCACATATTCAACCTGATCACAAACCCTCTATTATCAAAATTCCTCATACGATCAAAACCTTTCTCCACAAAAAATCAATGCCCACCCACAACCATGTGCTGTTTCTTGCTGCAGCACAACACAAAACCCATACCCAACACCACACCAGGGAAATACTCTCTCAAAAATCTCTCAAAAATACCTTATGGCTATGCTTTCATTCATCTTTCCTCCTTTTGGCCAAGAGCTTTTTTCTTATAACCTCGCCTCTCTTTCTCTTCAGAGAGTACCATAGCTTGAAGATGTTTTTTTGCAGATTTTTCAATGGCATTATTCAAAGCATTTTCATGCAAATAGTCCCGCCCACTTCCAATTTTATCCATCATGGAAGAAATTTTTTTCTGGATGCCCTCCAATTGAGGATTTTTTTCTGCCAAAAAAAGCGCCACATCTTTGATCATATGAAAAGGTTTATAGATGGCATCCCCAAGAGAACGTATGAATGACTTCACCACCACAGAAAAAATTTCTTTTTCTCGCTTGAGAGGCATTTTCTTTTTCTTCAAAAGTCGGCTCAACGGATCATACAAGTCTATGTGCTGTGTAGATTGAAAAATTCCCACAGCATTTTTTGTGTCTGCTGAGCTCACAAAAGAATCTTCCGCACGCACCGATGGAAAATACTTCATATCCACAGAAGAGACGCGCGCTTTTTTTGCATAAATAGTAGACACGAGATCAGTGGGGGCTTTTATAGTAACGTGTACAACTTTCTTCGTATTCACATACCGAGAGTTCACCCCAGAAAAAGTGGACTGAAAAACAGGCTCCCCCCTCTCAACTCCTTGCTTTTCTACGTGAGTATGGGTGAAAAAAGACTCTATGGCGAAGGGCTGTATTTCATCCATCTCCATGGAAATACGCACACAAACATCACGACCATATTCATCTTTTGGAAGAAAACGCATTTTTTCTATCTGCACATTCACATCCAAATCTCCAAAGTCAAGACGCAACTCCTCCACAGAAAAGGGGAAATTGACCACATATCTCATCTGTTCCGCCCCAAGATCCTGAGAAAATACCATAAAAAAAATAAGAAAAAATTTATTACTTATATATCTTTTCATTTTGATCATAATAGCTCCCCTTTTTTCTGTTATGTTCTGAAAAAAGCACCTTTATTTTAACATAAGGCGGAGTAAAAAACAATATTTTCCCATGAAAGTTTTTTTCAGTATGTGCAAAAGCAGAATACACACCTGCTTTACGAACATCAGGGAAAAAAAGAGCAACTTTTTCTGGAAAATGTATACAAAAACTTCCTGATGCTTGCGTCACAGATACAAGGGGAATTTTCCCTTCTGAGCTCAATTTTGCAGCATAGGGCCCCTCTTTTATTTTCACATCCCCATAGCCACAGTTCAGAAAAATCTTCTCTTGGATTTTTCCCAAAAAAATCTTCGCTCTCCCCGCCGTAACATGCACATCATCCAAAAAAGATTTCTTTGCATCGAAAAAAAGGTGCCCTGCACACACGGTCATACTCCCCTCTATTTTTTCCGCACGCACATACATCTTGCCTCCATAAAATTCATAAAATACTTTGCATTTTTCTGGGACTTTTATGGTATAGGTGCACAGTGTTGCCTTTCCCTTGGGATACTGACGTTTGTCTTGTATAAAAAGCTTTCTTCCATTGTCCTGAAAATCAAATGGGATATCCCTTTCCTTGATATCTTCCACACATGACACAGTAATCGTAATGGGCTCGTCCTCTTTTTTTTCTGTTTCCTCGGGAGAAGAAGGCATGAGGAGAATACGAACATTTTGTCCCTGTATTACAAGGTAATGAAGGTCTTTTGCAGAAACTTTTTTAGAGAAGAATTTCTTTTTATGATCCTTGTTCTGCGTGGTCTTAGACAAAGAGGGGGGAGTGTGCTCTGAAGAAATTTCTCGCCCTCCGTAGCCTATCATAGGAGCCACTCCCAACAAAAAGAACCAGTAAAGAACGTATATAAAGAGACGAAACATTTCTTTCCCCCATTGTGCACCATATAAAATCACAATAAAAAGAAAGAAAAACAAAATCAATAATTAAAATTATGCAGAAAATTATAAATAAATTTTATATTTTTAAGAGAGTGTGTGATGCTTTCTTCATGGTGTT
>CAZLKT010000032.1:0-2920 GCA_964560205.1 uncultured Holosporaceae bacterium
ATAATTTGATCCATTTCATCAGAAGAAACAGCACGAGGAGAAAAATCATGGTCGATGGGGTTGCCTGTAAAATCTTCAAAAAGTTTGTCAATCCGATTTTTGTTGTGATACCATGAATATGCTCCCCCCAATAGCGCCCCAAAAGACGGGAGCAGAGTTGAATATCCACGATACATATCTGTCTGATATATAAACGGTCCCGATAGGGCGCAAAGGGTCATGCAATATTTCTTGTCGAACCGTGACAAAAATCCTCCAAACGCAATCAACACAGATGAAAAAAACCATTTATTGAGATGAGAATCCAATGTCACGTTAGAGGACGGAGTTTTGGCAAAGGAGTCGGGGTTACTGGAGTTTTTGTCACTGGGGGGCGTAGGATTTCCAGTGAGTTCCGTAAGATTTTCAGTATAGTTTTCTCCAAGTTTGATACTGAGGTTTTGCTGCAAAGGTCCAAAACCACCTGCAGTAATTTCCGTAAGGTTTCCAGTAAAGTTTGTTGGATTTTCGACAGGGGGCTGCGCAGGTTTGGCAGGAAGTTGCTGCTGCTGAGATTCTTTAACCAGCGGTTGCGCAGGTTCGGCAGGGGGTTCCTCGGGTTTTTCTTGCTGAAATATGGGGTTTTGTATACCCTGTGATGCTGGACTTTCGTTGTTTTGTGTATTTGGGTCTCCTTCGGGTATTTGCGTGTTCTGTGAGGTTGAACCTCCATACATATAATACAAGCCGCCTAAGGCAAGGATTCCAAGGCCCAGCATATCGCCGTGTGATAGAGCGGGCAAAGAAGAGGTCCAAGATGAAAGCTTGTTCCACCAAGGAACATTGACCTCCAAGGGCTTTTCAACCTTCTTTAAGGTTACCTGACGCTTCTTTGAAGACTTTGGGGAGGTCTTTCCAGATATTTGTATTTTTGAGACCGTTGCTGCTTTGGTAGTCCTCCCATTAACCTTATTCTTCTTGGGCACAGCCGCAACGGCTTTTCTGGGCTTCGTATCCCTGGCTTTCAGAGGCAAAGCCTTCCCCCCCACGGAAAAGAATATAATAAAAAGCAAATACTTCTTGCGTCCATACTTCATAAAATGCAGACAATTAAATAAAAAAACACATAAAAATCGTATCACATTTTAATTATTCTGTCAATAAAAAAGTGCTAAAAAGTTAATAAATATCTTAAAAAAATAAGGAAAGTATGGCATACGACACATACAAGGTTTAAAAGATGGAGCAAGAGGGGTCTTTTTGGCCATGGCACTGAAAACCATTAACATCTTTCCCGCGAAGAGGTGGAAAATAATATTCCCGCGCTGTCTTCTGTTATTCCTATCTATACAAATGTTTCTGCCGCTCCCCATTGGGATGGAAAAATCCTGAAGCACCATCTCATTCATCAAATATCCCACGGTGTCCGTTGGAGCGAAACACAGGAGAATATGGCAAAAAACGGTATAAAAGCTTTTGTAGAGCTCGGAGGCAACGGCGTCCTCTCTGGTCTTGCAAGAAAGACCATTCCCACCATGGAAACACACCTCATCAGTTCCATGGAAGATATTCTGACATTTCCAGCTCTTGCAAAGATCATCCGAGAGAAAAGCGGGCCCATGGAGTAAGAACTCGTCTTTCCTTCATGTTTTAAGCTGCAGTCCTGTCCATCTGTATAGAGCCCACACCACATCGCGTGATGGCTCTTTTATGATGGCGGGGGAATGGCGGACGAGCTTCTTGCTGGCCCTAATGTTTTCTTGCAGTTTTACATCATCAGGGGGTGGTCAAAAACTCGCAATGATGTCCGAACTCCCCCCTTTCTTTTTTCCTGCTGATGGTTATACTTCTGAATCTTCTTCTGAACCACGCGCTTTTTTCATGGAAGGGATGATATTGCTCTGTGAGTCTGGGGGTCTTGCAACAGGATTCCCCGATTTATCACCCTCAGAAGCATCCTTTGGTAATGGTTCGAAGAGGGATGAGTTAGCACTCTTCCTCACGGGAGACAGGCCCTCGTTTGCAGGTTTAGCAGCCGGTCCATTCATCAACTCTTTAAGCTGCTCAGGACATTCCTGCATTTCTCTTAAAATGTCTTTTACGAAGTCATCTTGTTGTGCGAAATATCTTTTAAAGTACTTTTGAGAGTCCATCATAATGCCCTTAAAAGCTTCCGTTGTCATATCAGGAGTGAAAAAAGGATCATCACTATGCTGTATAAGCTTTTTTACGAGGTCCTTCCCCTCTTCCTCTCGTATGAGCTGCTTTATATTGTCTGGAAACTGGTTACAGAGAGAAGGATGGAGAATAAAATTTTCTATAATACACTTCTGTTGTTCCTCTGTCATCTTGCCTATTTTGTCTATTTCGTCCTCTAATGATTCAGCATAACGAAACAGAACACATGCCGCCTGAGGGGAGAGATATGGGATGAAATAATCATGGATATCCCCCTCCCCCCCATCTTTCAAGAGATCATCTAATGCATGTGGTGTGATATAACCTATCTGGTCCTTTGAGAACACCTTTACTTCTTCATCTGACTTCTCTTCTCCTCTGTATTTATACTTGCCCAAGATCCAACCTATTGTGTTTATACTTAATTTAGCAAAATTTTCCGCTGGGATTTTTGTTATCCACTCACCGGCGTTTCTCACGATATCATATCCTGAAAGAAATGGATTCCATTCATTTTTCCAGTTGTTGTTCATGTAACCCTCACGGATGAAATTCCCCATTTCTTGTCTCATCGTTATGTCATCCACAACACGATCCTTTTCAGGAGATCCATCTTCACACAGCTCACTTATTTTTTCTTTTAGCTTATCTAATTTATTGCGTTCGTATAAAATCATGAAACAATCATAATATATTTTGTGCAGATGGTCTTTCGTAAGCATATTAATAATTTGATCCATTTCATCAGAAGAAACAGCACGAG
>CAZLKT010000033.1:0-2165 GCA_964560205.1 uncultured Holosporaceae bacterium
TGGGCTTTATAGCCATGGCTCTGATCAAATTGGAGGTTTGTTAACAGTGCCTAGTTGTGGTGTATATGGTGTTGAGCGTGCTTCTCTGCCAATTGTTTTTTCCTCCTTCGTCATTATTATTGGGTTTGTCTCCTTTTGGCACCTCCTCCCTATCCTCATTTTCTTCTTTCAGCGCCTCCTCCATATCCTTGGACCTCTCCCTATCCTCGTTTTCTTCTTTCAGCCCCTCCGCCATATCCTCGGACCCCTCCATATCCTTGTTTTCTTCTTTCAGCACCAGCTCCATGTCCTTTTTTTCTGGTTCTTTTACAGCTGTTTGGTCTTTCTGAGGAGAATATAAGGTATCAGGACTTGCGGTATTGGGAGGAATCTGGGGCAGATCTTTCAAGAGAGCGTATCCATAAAATAATCCAGTTATGGTAAGGGTGGCCGCAAGGCCTATGAGAGGTGTTTTTATGAGGGGCCAAGACCACAAACCGTTCTGGGGAAGTTTATTGGGAAGTTTATTTTTCAACCTCTTTTTTAGATCCTTAAGATGCGCCCCCTTCTCTTTTTTTAGAGGAGTCTTTGTCTTGTTCTTTTTGCTTTCATGTTTTGTTCCCTTTGCTGGAGAGGCCTTTTTTGTGAGGGCAATCTTACTTTTCGTCTTCATAGCGGCAGTGTGTGTGACAAGCTTCGTGGCCTCGATGGGCATGCCCATTCCTACCTCTATAGAGAATAAAGCAACAAAGACAAGACGTTTTTTAAAATACTTTTTCACGAAGTTCGTAAATAATAAAAAATAACTTAATCATAATTAATTTTTTTTATTTGTTTTTCAATGGATAAAGTGTGAAGATAATAGATCCTCAGCGTAAGTAGAGTATGCCCAGGTTTCATCACAAATATAATATTTCCCTTTCCTCGAATGGCTCATGCGGCAGCAAATATTCCTCAGGTCCTCCACAATTCCAGCTGCAATTCTGACTTTTACGAGGCGGAATAACTGGGATCATGCCCTGAGACTCAGCTTGTGGAACAATTGTATCGCTGTCATAGTCTTTGTCAGCCAACAAATACTCAGCACTTATTCCATCTATTAACTTTGAAGCTTGTGTGCCATCAGCTGTGGTACCATAACAATTGTACCTTGGTATTAAGCCCCCCTTTTGAGCGACTCATTTCCTCATTTCCCCCTTTTGCATCTGCTGTATGTGAATGCACTTTTATATGCCTTGCATCCATCATCAGCCATTCGTCATCTGGAGTATCAATAAGTTTCTCAAGCAATTTTTCCCAGATACCTTTGTCTCTCCATCTTATAAAACGACGATGTGTATTGCTTCAACATCCCTAATCATGGGGTAAATCTCTCCATGGAGGCTCTCTTTTATCGGCAAGTCCCAAGGCTTTTTATACATATTTTCCTAAAATTGCTACTTACGCAGCAGGTCTAATGAAATAAGTGTTCCTGTGCAATGGCGACATGAGATTTTGTGTATAATGCACAGTTCTCACAAAGCCCACTGAGTTCTTTCTGGTCGTCGAGGTTTTTTCTCCGTGGGGCTGAGCCCCTCCTCATGGGAGGGACTTCACACTCCTACTTCCCTTCTTAAAAATTTATTCCTCAGAGCCCGACTCCTGCTCGAATAGGTTACTTGAAGACCTTTTAACAGCTGAGAGATCAGGCAGGCTTTGGTTCTTTCCGTCAGCACCTTGCTTTTGTAGTGGACTAGAGGGGAGCTCGTCCAACAAACTCTTCTTATTACCACCAACATCCGAATCGACTTTTGCGGGCGCATAACCAGGATTTTTTTTTGCCTTGTCATAATTAGCCATGAAAGTAGCTTTTGCTTCATCTGTTGAGAAGAGCTTGCTTACAAATTTATTTCTTCTGGCACCAGAGACATTTATTATGTCATATTGTTGAATTATCATTGTTTTTTCTTTATCTGAAAGATATTGCACCTTATCACCTTTAATCGCCTTATAATCCTTATTATCATCATGCTCGAGAGTATGGATAACAAATCTCAATACATCATGTTTATCTTTTTCCAAGAGATACTCTCTCCCAGTGAATTTTCCACGTAAGAAAAGCCCTGCTTTTACTTGCGGGCTAAATTTCTCTATATAACGATCATCTATCGTAAGCTTATCATCTCTCTCAAACAGTTTGTCTAACA
>CAZLKT010000034.1:0-1931 GCA_964560205.1 uncultured Holosporaceae bacterium
GAACAGATAACCGCTGAAAGCATCTAAGTGGGAAACTGACCTCGAGACGAATTTTCCCTATGAGGGCCGTGGAAGACCACCACGTTGATAGGCTGGGTGTGGAAGAGGGGTAACCCTTGCAGCTAACCAGTACTAATAGCCCCATTGGCTTGAATTCACATTCAACTTTAGTTTTTGATTTTTTACCTTCTTCTTTTCTTGTTTTTGTTTTTTTGTTTTTTTGTTTTTTTGTTTTTTCTTGTTATTTTTATGTTTTGATTTTTGATTTTTTTAGAAATCCTTTCTCTCTTCTGCATTTTTTCTCTCCTCATTCATTTTTTATGTCATTTCCAAGAGGGGTTGAATAGGGATTGTTTTTCTCCTCATTTTTCTCCAATAGATTTGCATGGCATATTTCGAAAAGCTGCTTTTTGAGTCTTTGGTGCTCTCAACAATCGTAGAAATGCATAACTTGCTTTTACTTAAGTAAAAAATTTTACTTAAGTAAAAAAATTTTTATAAGATCAATCATATGTTTTTTCTCAATGTGATTACATTAAACTACTTGAAAAAACTCCAATGGTAGGGGATACAGTGTCTCTCACCCAAAACTCTTACCCTATTTTAGAAATTATGTGGGACTTAATGCTCAGATCTTGCTGAAGCCGAGCACTTGTCTCTGGATAAATCTCAAGATTCTCTCGATGAAAATTCTTGGTAAAATGGAATTGGCAAAAGCATAGTATTATGGGGAAGGATGGGGCAATATGGGTGCAGAAATGCATGACTCCACAGTTGCAATGCGAGATGATATTGTACTGAATGAACATGCAATGGGGAGGTTTGTTGGAGGATATGACAAAAAAATAAGGGATTTTTTAGGAAAGGATATTAGGAACTGTTAACACGCCACTTGAAAGATAGAAGATAGTGATAAGCTAGTTCTAAAAGGAGCTTTGTATGGCTTATATCCAATATCAGAGGAAGTATTTCATGAGCACACACCACAATCATAAAGAAATATACCATAGGCCACGAAGATAAGCACCTAAGATAAGCCATTACAAGTGCTTTTGTGCTATATTAAAGATGTTCATGGTTTCGGTGCCATGGCCCAAAAGAATATGGCCCATGGCATACAATATATACGTGGTTTAAAAGATGGAGTGAGAATGGTCTTTTATGGAATATTTTATACGAACTTCAACACAAGAAACTTGTGCAGATGGATATAGTTTTTATGGATTCGACAACTGTTAAAGCACATCGTCATGGCATAGGGGCGTTAAAAAAAAAGAGGGCCACATCAGAGTCTTGGTAAAACGTGGCCGGCAAAGGAGCTAAAACACAGAGTATATGGGGAAGAATGAGGAAATATGGGTGCAGAAATGCATGACTCCACAGTTGCAATGCGAGATGATAAATTGTACTGAATGAGCATGCAATGGGGAGGTTTGTTGGAGGGTATGGCACAGACAAAATAAGGGGTTTTTTAAAACAAAAGGGTATCAATGCAGAAATACCAAAAAAGCGCAACAGGAAACAGGTTTGATAAAACTGTCTATAAATGGCGTCATAGAATAGAGAGTCTATTTTACACAATCAAAGAAAATAGGAATGCGATGTGATAAATGAGACCATACTTTTATGGGCTTTATAGCCATGGCTTTGATCAAATTGGAGGTTTGTTAACAGTCCCTAGATTCAAAAATAATCAGAGCGCATCAGCATTCAGCTGGTGCTTTAAAAAAAATAAGAACTGGCATGCAAGAACAAGGGCTCGGAAGATACCAAAGGTGGCTTCAGCAGGAAGCTCCATGCTGCTTGCGATGCACGTGGTAACCCTGTAAGATTTTTTGTAACAGCTGGGCAGAGGTCTGATGACATAAAAGCTTTGGATGTGGTGGAGGGTAGAGAAACGGATGCGTTAATAGCTGACAAAGGTTACGATG
>CAZLKT010000035.1:0-1819 GCA_964560205.1 uncultured Holosporaceae bacterium
AAGAATTCTTTTAATTGGTCCGGCGTGATATTTTTTATTGTATCATTTGAGACAAAACCATTTCTTAATAACGCATCGAACGCTTGACCATTAAGCTTGGTGATGTCGTCAGATGTGATTTTCTCAGCAGCTTGCACGTCTAAATTGTTATAAATGTCATAAGATGTGAGCCAGGCGAGCATTTCATCATTATAATCACCCCCCTTCTCACAGAAATTTATAACTTTTTCTCTTGTTTTTCTTATTTTATCTAAATTTCCTTGAATATCATGAGGAAAAGGCATTTGGTTACTTTCCTGAGATTTTTTCACGTAATCTTTGAAAACATCCAAGGCTTCTTCATCTGGAAAAAGGTATGCCGCAGCTTTGGGAGTGATGAGAGTGTCATTCTTAAGATGAGATGCAAGCAATGGATACATCCTAGATGGAAGGGAGATCCTTATCGAATCTTTACCCTGTAGTACATCAGTGAAACTTTTGCTCACTGCCTTGTTTTTTTCATCATCGCCTGGGAACAATGTATCAAAAACCATTTGTTTATCTTGCTCTTTTGACAATGTATATACGGACATCCTGTAATTCCATGAAAGTTGGAGAAGTCTGTCTATAGTCTTCTCTTTTTTCGCTTTGTTCTCTTGTGTTTGATCTGCAAGAAGAGACGCAATTTCCTCTAAACATTCATACAGTTGGTAGAAATAGATCCGATGAACATAATCCCCCAGTTTTCCAGTGAGAAATAGATCCTTCAGTTCATCTTTGTTAGAAAAAGCATTGTCCAATACTTCTGCCGTGATGTGTTTTATCTGATGACCTGAGAGTTTATTGCCTATAACAAGCTCTTCTATTAAAAAACGGTGGAGGGTTCTGATGCCCCAGATCGGTATCGCCTGAGCACGTTCTGGACTCATGTTTTTTGCCTGCCTTTCCGTGATGTAGGTGAGACATCCATGTGTATACTCTCCAGATTGCAGGAAATGGTGGAGATTTTTTTGTGAAGTTGCAATTTCCATTGAATGCTCCACATCCATTTTGTAATTCTCTTTATCCCTTTGAGTTATCAGTGCTTTTTTCATAGCATTGAGCTTGGTGAGAAAGTCCTTCGCCCATTCTCCCTCTTCTCCACAGAGAAACTCTATCCCATTCTCTAGCTGCAAGATTTCGAGGAGCTCTTCTGGCCGAAGAACATCAATGTATCCTTTTTTTGCCAGGGTTAGATCAATGTATTCTTTTCTTGCCAGGATTACATCAATGGGACCACCACACCTAATATCTTTTAGAATCCTGTCGAGTTCAGCGCGATGTTTTTGTGCCAAACCCCATGAAAAGGAAAAACCTGCAGCCGAACCCACACCAAATCCTTCAAGACCAGAGATAATGCCCGCCTGTACGTCGGGTGATACGAAGAGACCCAATCCGATGGTGGCAGCAGCAGCAACCGGTACCAAGAACTTCTTGTTATTCCTACTAAGCGGCGTGAAAAAACCACTTAACATACCACTCACACCAGGAACGAAATGCCATGTTGATGACCATATATACTCTTCCGTTATGTCTTTCAAATTGTCTCCTCCCTCTTCTTCTTTTGATTTCCCTGCCCCCATGGTTTGCGAAGTGTTGTTCCCGTTACCTCCAGGGTTTTGTGGTTCTCTTTCTCCTTCTCCTTCTCCTTTTAGTTCCTCTTTTCCTGTTTGTTTTTCTCCTTGTGTATCTTCTAGTTCTGGTTTTTGTTCTTCTACATCTTGTTGTTCCATATTGTTGAGTGCAACAGATCCCATTGAATCTCCAGACATATAGGAGGCTATGAGGCCCAATGCGAGGA